>NZ_JBGCUN010000001.1:320640-641280 GCF_041103235.1 Yoonia sp. R2331
CCAGTGTCAAAGCAGATCTTCAGGATGCTTTCATCCACCTCGTCCAGCAGACGTTCAAGCTCTGGCTCAAAGTCCATGAACCCTGCGGCGTGCGCGTGAATGCCGACGGTCAGCCCGTATTCCTCTGCCCCCATGCGCGCAATCGTGGCGATCCGGTCGCGGTAGGCGATCCATTCCGCCTTGTCCATCTGTTCGGCCTCTGTGGCACGGCCCGCCGTTGGTGCGCGCCGGGGTGAGATGCTGTCGATCAGCACCAGATGCTGCGCGCCGTGGGCCACAAGCGCTTTGCAGGTGCGCACCGATCCGTCCATCACGTCATCCCAAGCGCCTGCATCATGAAAGGGCCGGAACACCACGCCACCAATCAGCGTCTGGCCGAATTCGGACAGCGCCTCACCCAGTTCCACCGGGTCTTCGGGCATGAACCCCACCGGGCCAAGCTCGATCCCGGTGTAGCCCGCCTGCTGGCATTGGCGCAGCACCTCGCGCCATGCGGGGTTGCGCGGGTCGTCTGCAAATTCCACGCCCCATGAACAGGGGGCATTGCCGATGGTGATGGTCATGGTGTTGTCCTTAGCTGGTCACGTCCTGCCACTGCCCGGTCTGGGCAGATTTACGTATCGCGTCGATCACGTGATAAACGGCCAACCCATCCGCGAAGGTGGGCCAGATGTTGGTTTGGGTGGCGATGGCCTGCAGGAAATCGCGGGCCTCGATGATGATCTGATCCTGATAGCCGGTGCCGTGACCCGGCCCCTGACAGAACGGCAGATAGTCGGGGTGCGCCGGGCCGGTCAGGATCTTGGCAAAGCCGCGCTGCGCCTCTGGCGCGTCATGCTGATACAGCCACAGCGCGTTCTGATCTTCCTGATCGAACCGGATCGCACCCTTGGTCCCCGTGACCTCATAGGCATAACCCATCTTGCGGCCTGTCGCGATCCGACTGAAGTGCATCTGCCCCATGCAGCCACCCGCAAAGCGGCACATCAGCTGCGCCTGATCGTCATTGGTGACTGCGCCGCCGGGGCGGGTCTTGTGGACTGTTTCATGTGTCGCGACGAGGGACGAAATCGGACCGAGGAGCGCCAGCGCGCAGTTGATCATATGTGGTGACAGATCACCGATGGTGCCGTTCGCCTCTCCGCTTGTGCGCCATGTCGCGGGGGCGTCGGGGTCGGCATAAAAGTCTTCGGTATGTTCGCCGCGAAACCATGTCACATCGCCGATCACGCCATCGGCGATCAATTGACGCGCGTATTGCGTGGCGGGCGTGCGGACGTAGTTGTAGCCGACCATATTGACCACACCGGCGGCGTCTGCGGCAGCCGTCATGGCCTGCGCGTCGTCCAGCGTCGCCCCCATCGGCTTTTCGCACATCACCGGTTTGCCAAGGGCAAACGCCGCCTCTGCGATGGCGCGATGTGTGGCTTGTGGGCTGGCGATCACAACGGCCTGCACGGCGGGGTCATGGACCAGCGCCCGCCAGTCGTCCGTGGCGCGGGCAAAGCCAAAGGCGGCGCGGTATTTCTCGGCAGATGCGGCACTGCTGGCGCAGACCATTTCCAGCCGGGGCCGCAGCCGGGTGTTGAACACTGCGCCCACAGCTGCCATTGCCACAGCATGCGCTTTGCCCATGTAGCCGCCGCCGACGATCCCAATGCCAATCTCAGCCATCTCGCGGCACCCTTTGTGAAATTCGGTTTGCAACCGGTTGCAAAATGAGTAACCTCAGAATCAGACCTGCGCAAGTGGGAACGCGCAAACGAGGGTAAGCCACACCATGACGAGCACCACCATACGCCTGACCACGGCGCAGGCCATCATGCGTTATCTTGACGCGCAATTCATCGTGATTGACGGGCAAGAATGGCGGCTCTGTGGTGGCGGCTTTGGCATCTTCGGGCATGGCAATGTCACGTGTCTGGGCGAAGCGCTTTACGATCACCGCGCGACGCTGCCGCTTTATCGCGGGCAGAATGAACAAAGCATGGGATTCGCAGCGGCAGGCTATGCCAAGCAGTGGCTGCGCCAGCGGTTCATGTTCTGCACGGCAAGTGCCGGTCCGGGCACGGCGAACCTGCTGACCGCCAGCGCGCTGGCCCATGCCAACCGTCTGCCGATGCTGATGCTTTGCGGCGATGCCTATACCACCCGCCTGCCGGACCCGGTGCTGCAACAGCTGGAACACTTTGGTGACCCGACGCTGGGTGTGAATGACGCCTTCAAATCCGTCACCCGCTATTGGGACCGGATCACCCATCCTGCGCAAATCATCCAAAGCCTGCCCAACGCGCTGGCGGTCATGCTCGACCCCGCTGACTGTGGCCCTGCCTTCATCGGATTGCCGCAGGATGTGCAGGGCTGGGCCTATGACTACCCGGTCGAGATGTTCGAAAAGCGCGTGCATCGCATCCGGCGGCAGGCCCCTGACGCAGGCGAGGTGGGTGATGCTGCCGCCACCTTGAAAGCCGCCAAACGCCCGATGATTATTGCAGGCGGCGGCGTGCAGTACTCCGGCGCTGTGGCCGAGCTGACCGCCTTTGCAGAGGCGCACAACATCCCTGTGGTCGAAACCATCGCGGGCCGCGCCAATCTGGTGGACACCCACCCGCTGAACATCGGCCCCATTGGGGTCACCGGCTCGGACAGCGCCAATGCCATCGCCGAAAAGGCCGACGTGATCCTGTCTGTGGGCTGCCGCTTGCAGGACTTCACCACCGGGTCGTGGACTGCCTTCGCCAAGGATGCGCAGATCATCGGGTTGAACACAGGCCGCCATGATGCGGGCAAGCACCGTTCTTTGCCCGTGGTCGGCGATGCCAAACTGGGCCTCTCGGCGCTGACAGCAGCACTTGACGACTGGACCGGGGATCAGGCCTGGGTCGATACCGCGCAGGCAGAACGCGCCACGTGGAACACCTATGTGGCTGACAACGTCAGACCCGGCAACCGCCCCAACAGCTATGCCCAAGCCATCGGCACCGTAAACGCGCTCTGCGATCCGCGCGACCGCGTCGTGGCCGCCGCCGGTGGCTTACCGGCAGAGGTGACAGCCAACTGGCGCACGCTGGACGTGGGCACCGTGGATGTGGAATTCGGCTTTTCCTGCATGGGGTATGAAATCGCGGGCGCATGGGGCGCGCGCATCGCCCAGATGGAACGCGAACCGGATCAGGATACGATCACCTTTTGCGGTGACGGCAGCTATCTGATGCTGAACTCCGACATCTATTCCAGCGTGCTGACCGGCAAAAAGCTGATCGTGCTGGTGCTCGACAACGGCGGCTTTGCGGTGATCAACAAGCTGCAAAACAACACCGGTAACGAAAGCTTTAACAACCTGATTGCCGATACGCCCACAGCCACCACGCAATTCGCCGTCGATTTTGAGGCCCACGCCGCCGCGATGGGCGCCACCGCCGAAACCGTCGCCAACCCTGCCGAATTGGGCGAAGCCTTCGCGCGGGCCAAAGCCAGCGACAAGACTTATGTCATCGTCATGCAGGTCGATGCCTATGACGGCTGGACCACGCAGGGCCACACATGGTGGGAAGTCGGCACACCCCATGTGACCGACAACGCCAAAGTGGCCGCCGCGCACAAAGATGTCGAATCCAGCCGCGCCAAGCAGCGGAGAGGCGTGTGATGGACGCCATTGAAGGCATCAAGGGCAACCGCTTTGTGGTGGTCGGGCGCGTGGGCATGGACCTGTTCCCAGCCCTCGGCATCGCCACCGAGGACGCCGAGAGCTTTACCGCCGACATGGGCGGATCATCGGCCAATATCGCGGCAGGCATCGTGAAACTGGGCGGTCAGGCCTCACTTGTGACCCGCGTGTCCGATGACGCCGTTGGCCGCTTTTGCACCAACAAGCTGCACCACTACGGCGTCGACACCACCTATGTCACCCCGCAAGGCGGCGAGGCGCGCAACTCGCTGGCGCTTTATGAAAGCAGGGTCGCGGGCCACCAATCGGTGATCTACCGTAACGGTGCGGCGGACTTTGAAATGACCGTCGCTGACGTCGAAGCCGTGGACTATGGCCAATTCACAGCGCTGGTCACCGCAGGCACCGTCTTTGCGGCCGAACCCAGCCGCACGGCGGCATTCCGCGCGTTTGCGCTGGCGCGCGCCGCTGGCCTTCCGGTGATCTTTGACATTGATTACCGCCCCTATAGCTGGCCCTCGCCGCAGGTGGCCGCTGATGTGCTGTCGCGCGCAGGCGCTGCCGCAGATGTGATTGTCGGCAATGACGAAGAATTCGGCTTCATGGCGGGCAGCATCGACAAGGGGCTCTCCAAGGCTCGCGCGCTGGCCGCGACCTCGGCCCAGATCGTCATCTACAAAATGGGCGAACACGGCGCGATCACCTTCTCCGAAGGGCAAGAAATGCGCACCGGCATCTACCCGGTCGAAGCGCTGAAACCCACCGGCGCCGGTGACAGCTTCATGGCCGGGCTCTTGTCGTCGATTGCTGCGGGCCACGACCTTGGCGCGGCGGTGCTGCGCGGCTCTGCTTGTGCTGCCATCGTTGTTGCCAAACCCGGTTGCGCCCCCGCCATGCCTGATACACAAGCGCTCGAGGCTTTTTTGGCCAGCCATCCCGGCCCGTCCGAGACCTGAAAGGAACCGCGTATGCACATCGCACCCCATGACAATCAAAATAAGCCGATCGTCGGTGCCGATGATCCGACTGTGCCGCTGAACTACTTCAACATCGTCAAACTGACGGCAGGCCAGACATTTGAATATCAGGTGCCGGGCTATGAAACCTGCATTGTGCCTGCGACCGGCACGGTGGACGTGGACGTCGAAGGCGTGGCCTATGCCGCTCTCGGCAATCGCGGCACCGACGTCTGGGATGGCGAGCCAGAGGGCGTCTATGTCCCCGTCGGCGCGCGCGTCACACTGACCTGCACAGCAGATACCGAAACCTTCATCGCCGGGGCGAAATACGACAAGGTGCTCGACCCCTTTGACGTGCGCGTGGCAGAAATCGACAAGGTGCAATACGGCTCTGACGACACCAAGACCCACCGCAAGATCAAACATATCCTGGGCCAGAAACAGCACGACAAGGTCGGCCGCCTGCTGGTGAGCGAGCTGTTCACCGTGGGGCAAGGCGGCTGGTCCGGCTTTCCTGCGCATAAACACGACACCGACCGGACCGATGACGCGGGCAACGTCATTGAGACCCGCCATGATGAGACTTATAACTTCCGCTTCCGGCCCAACCACGGGTCCGGCGTGCAGATCCTGCAGCGCGAAGAGGGCAAGCCCGGTGACGCCTACCAGCTGATGGATGGCTCCACGATCATGATCGACAAGGGCTATCACCCCTGCGCGGTGATGCCGGGGTACGAGATGTATTACTTCACCATCCTCGGCGGACTGACCCAGCGCAGCCTGATCCAGTTCTTCCAGCCGACCCACGCCTATCAGGTCGAAACCATCCCTGGCATCAAGGACATGGTGGCGAAATTCAAATAAGCGCCTGTCTTTCTTTTGAATGAAAATATGCCCGCCGGAGGCTCCGGCGTTTGCAACAAGGACTGAAATCCGATGCCGCTTGTGACGCTGAAAGACGTGCTGCAACCCGCCCTGCGCGATTGCTATGCGGTGGCCGGGCTGGTGACGCTGGGCTGGGAAGACATGCGCGCCTATGTGACAGCAGCAGAGGCCGAAGGCTGCCCGGTGATCCTGCAAGCCGGGCCCAGCTGCCGCACCCACACACCGCTGCCGGTGCTGGGGGCGATGTTCCGGCATCTGGCCGAAGCCGCCGCTGTGCCGGTCGTGGCCCATCTGGACCACGGCTATACCATGGACGAATGCAAGGCGGCGCTTGATGCAGGCTTTACCTCGGTAATGTTCGACGGCTCGCGCAAGCCACTGGCGCAGAACATCGCCGAGACCGCGCAGATCGCCGAGATGGCCCATGCCGCCGGGATCTCTTGCGAGGGCGAGATCGGCTTTGTCGGCTACGCTGACGGCGAAAGCTCTGCCGGGACCGACCCTGATGAGGCCGCGCAATTCGCCCGCGAAACCGGGGTTGATGCCATGGCGATCAGCGTCGGCAATGTGCATCTGCAACAAGACAAAGACGGCGGGCTGGACGAACCCCGCATCCGCGCGATTGAGGCCGCAACTGACGTGCCCTTGGTCATCCACGGCGGATCAGGCGTGCCGGTTGCTCAGCGGACCGCCCTTGCGCGCGGCTCGCACGTCTGCAAGTTCAACATCGGGACAGAGCTGCGCATGGCCTTTGGCAACGCATTGCGCGCGGCCGTGAACGCGGATACCGGCAGGTTCGACCGGGTGCAAATCCTGCAGGAAACCCACGATCCGCTGGTCGCCAATACCCGCGAGGTTCTGCGCGCCTTCCGCTAGGTGCGCAATTTTTGACACAAAAATTGGCCAAAAAACTGTGACAGATTTTTGCGCCCCAAGGAAAGGGACGGCAACATGCTGCGATTGGGAATTCTGGGCTGCGGGCGGATCGGGCAGGTCCACGCAGGGTCCGCCATGCAATCCCCCGACGCCACGGTGCAGGCGGTGGCAGACGTCTTTCCGCAAGCGGCCCAGGCCCTTGCCGACCGCACAGGCGCAAACATCCGCACGCCTGACCAGATCATCGCCAGCGATGACATTGACGCCATCATCATCGGCACACCCACCGATACCCATTACAATCTGATCCATGCCGCCGCGGCCGCGGGCAAGGCGATCTTTTGTGAAAAGCCGGTGGACATGTCCGCCGACCGTATCCGCGATTGTATCAAGGTCGTGGAAGACGCCGGCGTGGCCTTTTTGACCGCACTTAACCGCCGCTTTGACCCCAGCTTTGCCGACATGCAGGCCCGCATCCGCGCAGGCGAAATAGGCGCGGTCGAAATGGTGACGATCCTGTCGCGCGACCCCTCGCCACCCCCCATCGGCTATATCACCTCCTCGGGCGGCATCTTTCGCGACATGATGATCCATGATCTTGATATGGCCCGCTTCATGCTGGCCGAAGAACCGGTGACCGTCTACGCCGTCGGATCGGCGCTTGTGGACCCGGCCATCGGTGAGGCGGGCGATGTGGACACTGCCGCCGTGACCCTGACCACCGCCAGCGGCAAGATCTGCCAGATCAGCAACTCGCGCCGCGCCACCTATGGCTATGACCAGCGGGCAGAGGTGCACGGGTCCAAGGGTATGCTGTCCGTGGCCAACATTCCCGAAACCACGGTGCATTTGGCCACAGGCGCGGGCATCGCGGCCGCACCCACCATGAACTTCTTTCTGGAACGCTACGCCGAGGCCTACCGCCGCGAGTTGGCGCATTTCATCGACGCCGTGCAATCCGGCACCCAACCCAGCCCGTCAATCTACGATGGGTTGCGGGCACAACTCTTGGCGGATGCCGCCACACTAAGCTGGCAAACTGGCAAACCGGTCAACGTTTCTTCTGACTAAGCCACATGCCCGCAAGGATCAGTGCGACACCGGCAACCCGCGCCAACGGTTGTCCGGGTGCGCCCATCACAATGTCCAGCACAACGCCGGAAATCATCTGCCCCGCGATAATCAAAAGCGCCGTTTGTGCCGCGCCGATCCGCGCCACCAGCCAGCTTGACAGCGCGATGAAAACCACGCCCACAGTGCCGCCCAAATACGCCCAAGAGGGAATATCCGCGATCCCCGGCGTAAACAGCCCGCCAAACACCAGCGCCATACATGTCAGCAGCCCCAGCCCCACAATGTGGTTCCAGAATGATGAATGCAGCGCCGAGGTCGACAGTGACAACCGCCCGTTGATCTGACGGCTCAAACTGACAGAAGCGCCGCCTAGGAAGGCAATCAGCACAAACCAGATCATGCCGCACCGCCAAAGAAGATCAGGATCAGACTGCCGGCAATGATCAGCGCCAGTGCCGCCCAGTCGCGCAGGCTGGGAAACTTCTGCGGCAGCCCGAACAGGCCGCGCGCGTCGGCCACCAGTGAAAACACCATCTGCCCCGCAAGCCCGATCGCAATCGTGCCCGACAACGCCAGTGCTGTGTTCATGGTGTAGGATGTGGCCATCACCGTGAAGGCACCTACCAACCCGCCCGCATAGGCCCAAAGCGGCGGGCGCTTTGTCTGCGCCTTGGCCGGACGCAGAAGGGCCAGCAGGATCAGCGCCACCACCGTGCCGGTGGCATGTGGCACCCATGACGCAAACAGCAGCGTGCCGTAGGTCGCCAAAGTGCCGTTAAACAGCACCATCAGCGACAGCAGAACGCCCGCACCAAAGGCGATCACAAGATGAAAGGGACCCGGGATCATGAGGCCCTAACATTCACTGGTCACACCCAAACAACAATATCAATCTTGCAAACTATGGGACATAGGTTGCCGCAAGGCCGGCGCGTCATTTATCGCGGCAAAGCCTCTTCCATCGCGGCGACCGCCCCGGCCAGCGTATCAATGTATGTCTGCCCCGCGACACCATGCGCCAGCGGTGCAAAAACAACATTCCGAAGCCCCAGGCCGCGGGTCATCTCAAATGCCTCCGCCGGGGGCGCGGCCTCCCAGATCAGAACCTGCGCGCCGGTCTCTTCTGCCAGATCCCGCAGGTCTGCCATGTCGCTGTCACCCGGCATCGCACCCGCTTCCCACTCCAGCGCGGTCACCGACAAACCATAGCGGCGGGCGAAATAGTGATAGCGGGGGTGCGTGGCGATCATGCTGACGCCTTGCAGGTCGCCCAAGGCCGCGCGCGTCTGATCGTCCAGCGCTTCAAGATCACTGCGTAACGCGTCCATGGCCGCCTCGACCTCGGCCGCAGGGGCAAGATCGCGCGCTGTGATGGCGGCCGCAACCGCCTCGGCCTGAGCGATGGCCAGCATCGGATCAAGCCATAGATACGACGCAAGCCCTTCGTGGCTGTGCGCGCCGCCATCGCCATGGCTGTGCGTGATGCTTTCGGTGACGATAAACATGTCGTCGACAGCAGCCGAGGTGTTCACCAGCTTGGACCGGGGCAGGGACACGCGGTCAATCCAGGTTGCAAAGCCAGCCCCGTTCAACAGGATCAGATCGGCCGATTGGATCATGCTGATATCGGCAATCGTTGGCCGCCAGAATGACGGGTCCACGTCTTCGGGGACCGGAAAAACCACCTCTGCCGCGTCACCCAGCAGGCGTTCCGCGAGAAACTGCAACGGATAATTCACAGCGACCACACGCGGGCGATCCTGCGCCATGGCGCTGCCCAATGCGACAAGGACCAGACAAGCGGCCAAGAAATGTCTTAGAACGCCCATCATCATCAGCTCTGGCAGTTTCGGGCAATGTCGTCAGGGGTGACGATCCAATAGTTGTCGTGGCTGCCGGTATCGACCTCGATAGTCAGGCCGCCGGAATGGTCCACACTGTCCAGCGGCACAGAGACGGTGCCATCTTTGCCAATCGGTAGCGTCGTCAACAGCGCATTTGCGCCGTCAAGCACACGGACGTCTGCCTGCTGCACGGCATTGCCGTTTGAAAACTTGGCCTCGACCAGCACGGCAGCGCAGTCAACAGAGGCAAAGACAACCAACTGGTGTGCTGCCGCCCCAACCGGGATGGCAGCCATCAGACAGGCAAGTGCGGCGCGCCGGATCACTGGCCGGTCCATTCTTCGAAGTGAACCCAGATCACCGCACCCAGCTCAACAGCTTTGTCTTCACCGGATTCCGGTTCGTTGATCGTGTAATCCGCCGTGTTCAGCGCCGCAAAACCCCACCAGCCATGGGCAGGCGGTGCATAGGTAAAGACACCGTTCGCATCAGCCTTGACGGTCTGGGTGATCATCAGCTCGTCAGGGGCGGTCGCACCTGCGGTTTCGTTGAAGAACTCGACCTCGACCTCTGCGTAGGGCACCGGTGCACCGTCCATTTTGACGATGCCCTGAAACACGTTGTGCTCCCACAGACCAAACGGCTTGGACAGCGGCACGATCTCTGTTTTCAGGCCCAGTTCGGTGTCCCAGCCTTCGTCATCGCCGTAAGCTGTGACATAGGTCTTGGTGTAGTGGATGATAAAGGCATCTTCAGCCGGTTCCCAATAGGGCTGGGGTTCCATGGCAAAGATATAGGTGCCCGGGCGGTCCAGCGGATAATCAAGCGTATAGCCCTGATCGTCCATGACCGTCGCACCGTTCAGCGCGCCCAGCAGATCGGTCGTTGTGCCCTCGTGCGTCACCGAAAAACCGACAGGTGTGTCAAGCATCATCCCGTCCAGTTCGAACGGATGCGAAAACGACATGGTCAGCCCGACACTGCGGCCATCTTCCTGACTGATCATCGGATCGCTTGGAATAATCATGCCGTAGTGCGCGACCGCTGGCGTGGCGGCGATCAGTGCGGCAACCGCTGCGGAAAGATGAAAACGTGTCATTGAACCTCCTGTGTTTTATGAACCGAAGGCAAGCAACCAGCCCACCCAACTCTCAGCGTTGCGCGACACAATCGTCGCGCCAACCCCGGCAATAACCGCTGAAATTGAGAGTAATGTGAAAGTTTCTGCCGACAAGAGCCGCAGAACCATGCCGCGCCGCGCGCCAAGCTTGACGGCGGTGGCAATTTCGCGCGCGCGCAACCGATAGCTGAGGAAGATCGCCAACCCAATCGCCGCACAGGCCGCAATCGCGATGATCGCGGTCACTACGTCCAGCAGTGACTTGATGCGAAAGATGCGGTCAACTAACCCCTGGATCACACCAGCCGGTTCGATCAACTGGGTTGGATTTTCACCGTCAAGGTAGCGCCCCTTCAGGATCGTGCCGGACCGGGTGTCGTTCGGCACCACGATCACAGCCGAGGCGGGAAAGCCGTCTTGACTGCCATGAAAATGGAAGCTGTCGATATTGTCCTCGGTGATGCGCTGGTATTGCACAACGGCGGCGTTGGCGACTGCTTCACTTCCGGCGGCAACTTCGGCTGCGGTCACGACATCTTCGTGCCCGTGACCAATGCCCTGAATGACCCAAGCCGTCTTGATATCGACAAAAACCGCCTGATCGTCTGGTGAATTGGTCGGCGCAAGCACGCCTACAATCGGCATCTCCAGCGGGTAGACCCCATCAAGGTCAAACAGGTTCTCGGGCGATGACACCAACGTGTCACCAACCCCTTTGTTCAGGGTTTTTGCAACGTCAGCCCCGATCACCGCATCCCCAAGCACCGAAAGCCCGCGCCCCGCTGCAGGGGTCAATCCGCGGAAATCAAAATAGTCCAGTGTGGTGCCAATGATCCGGAAACCACCGGACGAAAACGCCGTGTGCACCGGGATCGGGATGCCAAGACCACTGTCCCACACCGCCTCAACCTCGCGCATCGGCACCGGATCGGGCCGTTCGTCCGAAAAGTACAACGCCGCCATGGTCAAATCCAACTGCGATCCGCGACTGCCCAGCAAAAGCGGCGTCGCATCGCCGCGCGCGACAAGGGCGCGCTCACTTGTGGACAGCAGGATTTGCGTGGCTACTGGTACAAAAAGGATCAGCGCCGTCACAAGCGTCAGAACAAGACTGCGCGCCCAGTGATACCGCAGATAGGCGTATGCCAGGAAAAGCGCGTTCATGCCCCGGCCCCTTCGACTGGCGCGCCTTCGCGGAACTGCGCGAAATCAAGCACCCGCTCAAAGCGCGGCAGCAACTCATGGTCGTGGGTGACAGCCAGAACCGCGGCCCCGGCCTCTGCCGCCTGCTCAAACAGCAGATCAAGGATGCGGGCCTTGCTGTCGGGGTCAAGGTTGCCTGTGGCTTCGTCCGACAGGATCAGCTTGGGCTGCGTGACCAGCGCACGACAAATGGCAACCCGCTGCTGCTCGCCCTGGCTTAACGCGGTGGGGTGCCGGTCCAGCTTGTCACCAATCCCGCAGGCTGTCGCGAGCGCCTCTGCCCGGTCGCGCGCCGCGGCGGTCAAGGTCAGCGCGGGTGTGATCCGGTAGGGGTAAAGGATGTTCTGCCGGGCGGACAGGTAATCCAGCAAGGCAAAGTCCTGAAACACAAAGCCAATCGTGCTGGCGCGAAACCGGCGGCGCTGGGTGTCTGACAGGGTGGCGACGTCCGTGCCTGCCACGTCAATCGTGCCAGCCTCCGGCGTCAGAATGCCCGCGATCAGGTTCAACAGCGTGGTCTTGCCACTGCCGCTGGGTCCGACAATCGCCACACGTTCTTTGTTCTGCAGCGAAAAGGCAGGCACC
Source organism: Yoonia sp. R2331 (assembly GCF_041103235.1). Classification (NCBI taxonomy): domain Bacteria; kingdom Pseudomonadati; phylum Pseudomonadota; class Alphaproteobacteria; order Rhodobacterales; family Paracoccaceae; genus Cognatiyoonia; species Cognatiyoonia denitrificans. The sequence goes on from NZ_JBGCUN010000001.1 coordinate 332,854, forward strand.
CGCAGCCGAAAGTCGGCACCGCCATAGCGGAATGAGAGGTTTTCGATGCTGATCATCAGTTGGTTTCGGCCGCCAAAAAGGTTTCGCCCGCCGTGTCGCGGTTCACATCCAGCAGCTCAAAATCGGTGATCCGCCACGCGCCATCAACCGGTGCGACGGACAGATCAGCACTATAGGTATTGCCGCGCACATGCAGATGCTCGGCATGGCCGACGGTTCCGATCACCTGCCAGGACGCATCAATGGCCAAAGTGCCACCTTGCCGCGCGACTTGCGTGTTCAAAAGCTTGATCTCGTGAATGGTCTGGTCGGCCTCTTCCAGACCGCCACCGGCCATTGCGCCCACCCGTTCCAGATAGAGGTATTCCAGCGCGTCCCCGTGGGTGACACTGGCAAGCGTGTCGTAAATCGCGTCTTCCTCGGTCTGGCCAAACGCATCGTAGACAACCAGCAAAAGCGCAGGGGTCAATCGCCAAAACTCTGCGCGTGCCTGTTCAATGGTCATCGGCTCAAGGCCGGGTGCCGCAAATGCAGCCGTTTCCGACACCTGGCCCTGCTTTGGCAACAGCATCATGCCGACCACACCCGCAACGGCGAGCAGGGCCAAACCAATCAGACCGTATGTGCGTTTCATGCGGGCCACGTTTCTTTGTCACAAGGTGCTTTCGACCCGCAACCTCTTACAGAAAATGACCCATCGCAAGCGCTTCTCATCACAATCCCGCCAGTGTCGGGCGGGCCGCAAATGGAGTGCCCACATCAATGTGCCCCGCATCGCCGGATAGGTTGTTGACTCCGCCTCCAACCCCCTTATAAGCCGCGCATTCATTGGTGTTGGTGGACCGGGCAACCGGAACCCTGTCGCCCCTGCAAAATCAGGGGAAAGGACAACGCCCTTCAAAACCTAACGAAGGAGATCAGCGTATGACAAAGCGTACCGCTGCCAAGTACAAAATTGACCGCCGGATGGGCGAAAACATCTGGGGTCGTCCGAAATCCCCCGTCAACCGTCGTGAATATGGCCCCGGCCAGCACGGTCAGCGCCGCAAGGGCAAACTGTCTGACTTTGGTCTGCAGCTGCGCGCCAAGCAAAAGCTGAAGGGTTACTACGGCGACCTGACCGAAAAGCAGTTCCGCCGCATCTATGCTGAGGCCGAGCGTGTCAAAGGCGACACCGGTGAAAACCTTATTGGCCTGCTGGAACGCCGCCTTGACGCTGTTGTCTACCGCGCCAAGTTCGTGCCGACCGTCTTTGCCGCACGCCAGTTCGTGAACCACGGCCACGTCGAAGTGAACGGCAAAAAAGTCAACATCCCATCCTACCGCGTGAAAGAAGGCGACGTGATTTCCGTCCGCCAGAAATCCAAGCAGTTGGAGCTGGTGCTGGTGGCAAGCCAACTGCCAGAGCGTGACGTGCCTGACTACATGGATGTCGATCACTCCAAAATGGCGGCGACCTTCGTGCGCACACCGGGTCTGGGCGATGTGCCATACCCCGTCACGATGGAACCGAACCTCGTGGTAGAATTCTACGCCAAGAACTAATCGCACCCGCGATTGGGAAGTCATTGCAGGGGCCGTGTCCGCAAGGACGCGGCCCTTTGCTTTTGCGCGCGGGTGAGGCAGCTTGCCCTCATGGAACATATCGTTGATTTGGACAGCTGGCCGCGCGCGGATCAGTTTCGGTTCTTTCGAACCTATGACCGCCCGCACTATGCCATCACCTCGCGGATGGACGTGACCCATCTGATGGCCCGCAAGGCAGATGGGATCAGCACTTATCGCGCCAGCCTTTATGCCATCGGCGCAGGTCTGCACGCGGTGCCAGAGCTGTGTATGCGTTTTCGCGGCGATACCGTGGTGCGGCACGACGCGATTGACCTGTCGATGACCGTCCCGCGCGCTGGCGGCAGTTTCGGCTATGCCTATGTGCCGTGGCAGGTGGATTTTGCCGGTTTTGACCGGGTCTGCGCCGATCTGATTGCGGAAGCTGCGAAAGGCACCGTGCTCAACGCCAACACCGGCCAGACCGACGCGGTGGCCTATGCCTCTTGCATGCCATGGCTCGACTACACCTCCCTGAACAACGCACTCCCCGGCGCGCACGACTGCATCCCGCGGGTGTCATGGGGCAAGTTCTGCGACCACGGCGCGCGCTGGGACATGGCCATGACGCTCGAGGTGCACCACGCGCTGGTCGATGGCCAACAGGTCGGGGCCTATTTTTCGGCGGTGCAAGGGGCGTTAAATGAGGTTTGATGGGTTAGGCCCCAGAAACGTTCAGTATCCCTGAGAACGCGCCGGGATTGCACTGCACTATAAGGTACATCCACAATCCCATTGGTATGCCGACAATCGCGGCATGCAAGATTGCACGTTTGACCGTGAACTTGATCCGGATGACCCCCCCAGTCACCTGCAGCGCCTGGAACCACGTGAGCGATCTCTCATACTTTGTGTAGATCGTCATCAGAGCACCCAGTGACTAGAAGATGCCCATGGGCCAGGCCATTGTTTCATTGATGCAGCCCATTCAGCTTCCGATCAGTGTTTAGGTGGTGTGGCTCATCATGGCAGGGATATCTGCGGATGTCCGTGCGGTTGATGACGCAGGTCTATCGGCCAATCCCCGAATAATGCAGCACGCCCCAAGGGGTCAGCGCGGCCTCGATCCTCGACCAAAGCCGCGCGGCCTTGTCGCCCGACAGGCCAGCGGCATCGGCGATCTGCGATTGCGTGCGCTGCTTGTCGATGCCTGCGATCAGCGGGGCCGTATCGGGGCGCAGTTTGATCTGCACCTGTTCCGAACCAACCCGTAGCGGCGGCATCTTTCCGGCGGCAATCGCCTGTGCGAGCTGTGCAGCCGGGACGTTGTTCAGATGTGGAATGCGCGCGGACCATGCGGGAAGTGGCGGGGCCGCCTCTTCTGCCGGGCGGGCATAGCCCACATGTGTCTTGATCGTACCGCGCAGGTCTTCTGCCGTCTGCATCGCGGCAATCGGGTCCAGCCTGTCAGCACCATCGATCAGCTGCGTCAGATCATAAAGACCCGGCTGCGTCATCGCGGCCAGCGACCATCCCGCCTCTGTCAATGCGGCGCACCAATCCGCGATGCCAAAAGCCTGATCCTGGCTATGTACCAGTAGATCGTAAAAGCCAGCGTCGCTTTGATGATGATCGCCCAGATGCGGATTGCGGCGGAATATGTGGCCCTCTGGCACGGCAGCAAAGGCCTTCTTCGCGGCTTTCAACCGGCTCCGCGGCGGCAGGTGGCCATAAAGTCGGTTAAAGGCCGCTTGCAGCGGATAGACACCCGCGCGGCCGTGCGGCGCATAGACCATAAAACCAAGCCCGCCGCCCGCGGCGAGTGCCGCGCGTAGCGCGCGCAGGCCTGCAACCGGGTCGGGCAAATGGTGCAGCACGCCGCAGCAATCAATATAGTCAAAGGGCCCGTATGCGGGCGCGTCCAGCAATGACCCGGTTTCAAACCGCACATGCGTAAGGCCGCGCGCGGCGATCCGCTGTTCGGCGATGGCGCGCGAAGCCTTTGATAGATCAAGGTATAAGATGTCATGCGGTTTGCCCGCATCGGTCATCCGCTGCGCCAGTTGCACCAGCCCGTCACCGGTGCCGCCACCAGCCACGAGCACCCGCAGGGGCTGGGACCAATCCCGCTGCCCGCCCCACAGGCAATGATCCATCTCAGCAGGAAAAGACGGCGACCCTGTAATCAGGCGTTCGGCTTCATCCGCAGGCGCGCGTGCAGGGTAGGGGTAGGCTTCGTATTGGTCGCGCACGTCAGACATGGGGCACCGGGCAAATCGTCAACTTTGCACGTCCCTAGCCCAATTCACCCCACGCCGCAATTTGCGGCGATCATGCCCGGACGCCCGTGCCCGCAGCAATGCAGCCAATCACCCTTGCCCTACGGCCCAAAACCCCATATAGCGCCCCTGTCTAAGCGCCGAGACAGGTGCGGACATGAGACTGAGCAGGGTCGAGCGAAAGCTGGCCCTGTTGTTTTGTGATCCGCCTTGGCGCCGCGACCAAACCGCAATCCAAAGACCGGCGGAGACAACCGCACGGCCCGTATAAAAGCTAGATTAGGAAAAACACGCCACATGGCTGATAACATGATGGAGGAATTCGAAGCCCTCCTGAACGAAAGCTTCGAAATCGACACGCCGTCCGAAGGCAGCGTTGTCAAAGGCAAGGTCATCGCAATTGAAGCAGGCCAAGCCATCATCGACGTAGGCTACAAGATGGAAGGCCGCGTTGATGTCAAAGAATTCGCAAATCCCGGTGAAGATGCTGACCTGTCCGTAGGGGACGAGGTTGAAGTGTTCTTGCGTCAGGTCGAAAACGCGCGCGGCGAAGCCGTCATTTCGCGTGAAATGGCCCGCCGCGAAGAAGCCTGGGATCGTCTGGAAAAGGCATATGCCGACGAAGAACGCGTCGATGGCGCAATCTTTGGCCGCGTCAAAGGTGGCTTCACCGTCGATCTTGGCGGCGCTGTTGCGTTCCTGCCCGGCTCTCAGGTTGATGTCCGCCCCGTGCGCGACGCGGGCCCGCTGATGGGTCTCAAGCAGCCATTCCAGATTCTGAAAATGGACCGTCGCCGTGGCAACATCGTTGTGTCGCGCCGTGCGATCCTGGAAGAATCCCGTGCCGAGCAGCGCGCCGAAGTGATCGGCAACCTGACCGAAGGTCAGGAAGTGGACGGCGTGGTCAAGAACATCACCGAATACGGTGCGTTTGTTGACCTTGGCGGCGTTGACGGCCTGCTGCACGTGACTGACATGGCATGGCGCCGTGTGAACCACCCCTCCGAGATCCTCACCATTGGTGAAACGATCAAGGTGCAGGTCATCAAGATCAACAAGGAAACCCACCGCATCAGCCTTGGCATGAAGCAGCTGCAGGATGATCCATGGGATGCTGTTGAAGCCAAGTACACGCTGGAAAGCGTGCACACCGGCCGCGTGACCAACATCACCGACTACGGCGCGTTCGTAGAGCTGGAGCCGGGCGTTGAAGGTCTGGTTCACGTCTCTGAAATGTCCTGGACCAAAAAGAACGTGCATCCCGGCAAGATCGTGTCGACCTCTCAGGAAGTCGAAGTCATGGTGCTGGAAATCGACAGTGCCAAGCGTCGCGTTTCCCTTGGTCTCAAGCAGACCATGCGCAACCCATGGGAAGTCTTTGCAGAGCAGTTCCCTGAGGGCACCGAGGTCGAAGGCGAGGTCAAGAACATCACCGAATTCGGTCTGTTCATCGGTCTTGAAGGCGACATCGACGGCATGGTTCACCTGTCTGACCTGACTTGGGAAGGCCGCGGCGAAGACGTCATCGGCGATTTCCGCAAGGGTGACATGGTCAAAGCCAAGGTTGCCGAAGTCGACGTTGAGAAAGAGCGTATCTCGCTCTCGATCAAGGCTCTTGACGGTGATCCCTTTGCAGATGCGGTTGGCGGCGTGAAGCGCGGCTCGATCATCACTGTTGAAGTGACCAAGATCGAAGATGGCGGTGTCGAGGTCGAGTATGAAGGCATGAAATCCTTCATCCGTCGCTCTGATCTGTCGCGCGACCGTGCCGAGCAGCGCCCAGAGCGTTTCGGCGTGGGCGACAAGGTCGACGTGCGCGTGACCAACATCGACAGCAAGACCCGCAAGCTGGGTCTGTCGATCAAGGCCCGCGAGATTGCCGAAGAGAAGGAAGCGGTTGAGCAGTACGGCTCTTCTGACTCCGGTGCATCGCTCGGTGACATCCTGGGTGCGGCGCTCAAGGGCGACGACTAATCCCGCCGGGCAGATCGCTCTGCCCGCTGAAATCATGGCCCCGTCGCACACCCGTGCGGCGGGGCCTTTTTTTTCTCAGATGCATAGATTCTGATCAATCCCGACCTGCGTTGCATTGGGAATGACCGCTACATTTTGTCGCGCGATGTGACCGTCTCAGATGCGCGCCACAAGCATGATCGACAAGATCCCGTTTCCAAGGGTGTCAGGTTGCCCGCGCAGACGGCAGTGGGTACTCGACCCACCCAATAAAGCCGGTCGATGAAAGAGATCAGCCACATCCCCACGACAAGCTGCGGTTGCGCACGCGCTACGCCGGACCCGGCTGACGCGCCCATGACGCAGCGCAGCATTGGTGCGAATCGGATCAGGGGCGTCACCCGATTTCAGACGCGCGGGCAAAAGCATGTCGCTAATCAAGGGCTTGCAAGGCGCGCAAACGCCAAGGAAACACACAATTTCCCGCAAATCAGGGCAATGGCACTATTTCGTGATCGGAAGTTAGCGCCTATAGTCGGCCCCAATGCGGGGCAAACCTGCGCCATATGTTCAATGCCTTTGGGGGGTCACACGGAATGATACGCTCGGAACTGATTCAGAAGATCGCAGACGAGAACCCCCATCTGTTTCAACGCGATGTCGAGCGCATTGTCAGCACGATTTTCGAAGAGATCACAGGTGCGATGGCCGATGGCGACCGGGTCGAGCTGCGCGGATTTGGCGCATTCTCGGTGAAAAAGCGCGACGGCCGCACCGGTCGGAACCCGCGCACCGGCGAGGCTGTAGAAGTTGAAGAGAAGCATGTGCCTTTCTTCAAGACCGGCAAACTGCTACGAGATCGTTTGAACGGGGCGTAACTGCGCCCGCTGCCAAAGGGTATCAAGAATGAAGACGCTGCGTTACGGCTTTTGGGCGATTGTCGGGCTGTGCCTGATCATTGTGGGGTTGGGCAACCGCGGTGAGGTCACCGTGCACGCAATGCCTACGCCATTGGCAGATCTGTTGCGTATCTCGCCCGATGTGTCGCTACCGCTTTTTGTGGTCATCTTCATCAGCGTCGGCGTGGGTCTGTTAATCGGCTTCCTGTGGGAATGGGTGCGCGAATTCCGCATCCGCTCTGATGCACGCGCCAAGGCGCGCGAAGTGGCCGCACTGCGCAAAGAGGTTGCCGATTTGCGCGCCAAATCGGCCAGCCCCGAAAAGGGCGACGACGTGCTGGCGCTCTTGGACGCACCGGCGCGGTGACATCTGACATTGCGGTCAAGATTTGCGGGCTGAAAACGCCCGACACCATTGCGGCTGCGGCAGATGCGGGGGCGCGTTACATCGGCCTGAACTTCTTTGCCAAATCACCGCGGAGCGTGACAGTGGATCAGGCCGCCGCCTTGGCCCTCCATGTGCCTCTGGGCGTGGCCAAGGTTGCACTGGTGGTGGATGTGGACGACGCCACGCTGGATGTGATTGTGGACAAGGCCCTGCCCGACATCATCCAGTTGCACGGCCACGAAACGCCCACGCGTGTCGCCGCCGTCAAGGCGCGTTATGGCCTGCCAGTGATGAAGGTCGTCGGCGTGGCTGAGGCCGCTGATCTGGCCGAGCTAGACACGCACCTGGGCGTGGCCGATCAAATTCTGGTGGATGCCAAGGCCCCCAAGGGCGCAGATTTGCCCGGTGGCAATGGGCTGGTGTTTGACTGGACGCTTCTGCACGGGCGGCGCTGGCCGGTGCCCTGGATGCTGGCGGGTGGGTTGACGCCCGGCAACGTGGCAGAAGCCATTCGTCAGACTGGCGTGCGGCAGGTTGACGTCAGCTCAGGCGTGGAAACGGCACCCGGGGTCAAGGACCCCGCGCTGATGGCCGCCTTCTGTGCGGCGGCGCGCGGCGCTTAACCCCACTTTAACCATGTCGGGCCAGAGTATGGTCATGACCCAGGTTCCCGAGTATCTGAGCGCTGCACATTGGTTGCAGCATCTGTTCAGCGCCAAAGCTGCCCAAAACGGTGGCGTGGTGCGCCGGAAGGTGCGGGATGTTGAACGCTTTGTCGGCAGGCAGGCCTTTGAAGGCGAAATTCGACGTCGCGGGTATCGCGCGATTGAAAATGGCGGCGACTACATCATTCTGTGCAATCGGTCTGATGTCCGTCAGATTGAGTGAGCGGGCGTGGTGGGTCCAAAGCCTTTGAAGGCTTTGGATCAGACCCTTTGAAGGGTCTGGGACGCGCAGGACACCCGCAGGTGCAAAGCCTTTGAAGGCTTTGCTGCAGACCCTTCGAAGGGTCTGATCCGCCGAACTGAAACTGTGCCCTGCGACCGGTTGCCGCTTTACCATTGCCGGGCCACGCGATACCTCTCTTCCGTGCAAAAACGAAGGTGGCCCGATGCCTGACGACCTGATCAACTCTTTCATGACCGGACCCGACGAAAACGGCCGCTTTGGCGACTTTGGCGGGCGCTTTGTGTCTGAGACGCTGATGCCGCTGATCCTCGACCTCGAGGCGCAGTATGAACACGCCAAAACCGACGACAGTTTCTGGGCCGAGATGCACGACCTCTGGACCCACTACGTCGGTCGCCCCAGCCCGCTGTATTTCGCCGAACGCCTGACCGACCATCTGGGCGGTGCCAAGATCTACCTCAAACGGGATGAGCTTAACCACACCGGCGCGCACAAGATCAACAACGTGCTCGGCCAGATCATCCTCGCGCGCCGCATGGGCAAGACCCGGATCATCGCCGAAACCGGCGCCGGTCAGCACGGCGTGGCCACCGCCACGGTCTGCGCCAAGTTTGGCCTCAAATGCGTGGTCTACATGGGCGCACATGACGTCGAACGCCAAGCGCCCAACGTCTTCCGGATGCGGCTTTTGGGGGCAGAGGTGATCCCCGTCACATCCGGTCGCGGCACGCTCAAGGATGCGATGAACGACGCGCTGCGCGACTGGGTCACCAATGTGCGCGACACCTTCTACTGCATCGGCACGGTGGCGGGCCCGCACCCATACCCGGCCATGGTGCGCGACTTTCAGGCGATCATTGGCAAAGAGTGCAAAGAACAGATCATGGCCGCCGAGGGCCGCTTGCCCGACACATTGATCGCCGCAATTGGTGGCGGGTCCAATGCCATGGGCCTGTTTTTCCCGTTCCTCGATGACAAAGATGTCGGCATCATTGGCGTTGAGGCGGGCGGCAAAGGCGTGAACATGAAAATGGAACACTGCGCGTCACTCACCGGTGGACGCCCCGGCGTGCTGCACGGCAACCGCACCTATCTGCTGCAAGACGATGACGGACAAATCCTCGAAGGCTTCAGCATCTCCGCCGGCCTCGACTATCCCGGCATCGGTCCCGAACACGCATGGCTGCACGAAATCGGCCGCGCGCAATATGTCTCGATCACTGACAAGGAGGCGCTGGAAGCCTTCCAGCTGTCTTGCGCCACAGAGGGCATCATCCCCGCGCTCGAACCCAGCCATGCGCTGGCCCACGTCATGAAGATCGCCCCCGATCTGCCCAAGGACCACATCATCGTGATGAACATGTGTGGCCGTGGCGACAAGGATATCTTTACCGTGGCGCGCGCGCTCGGGTTCGATATGTCAGGGCCAGAGGGGCGAAGCGTGGAATAGGCACGCGCGATAAACTGCAAGTCCAAGGGCCTAGACCAATAGTTTAGGCCCTTATGCGTTGGGTTTATGGCGACGCTCCTAAACCTTGGGACAATATCTCAGAGTGCTGTGTCGCGGCATCACCGGGGCATCGCTGCGGACGGACCGTAGCATCCGAACCAAAGGAACATGTCCATGAAAACGCTTCTGAAAGTCTCGACCGTCACCCTGTCGCTGCTGGCCGGTGCGGCGACCGCCCAATCCATCGCTGATCAGGTCATCCCGCAGCTGCAAGCGCAGGGCTATACCCGGATCGAAGTGAAAAACGGCCTCAGTCAGATCAAGGTCGAGGCCATTCGCGGCAACCGCGAGTTGGAGGTTGTCTATGACGCCCGCACTGGCGAGATCATCAAGCAAGAGGTGAACCGCGTCGACGCAGATGACGATACCGCCCCCGGCATCGAGGTCCGCAATGAAAACCGGGACTTCGTCGGCGATCGCAACCGGAATGACGATGATGACGATGACGATGATCGTCGCGGTGGCCGGGACGACGATGATGATGACGACGATGATCGCCGGGGTGGTCGGGACGATGACGACGACGACGATGATGATCGCCGGGGTGGTCGGGACGATGACGACGACGACGATGATGATCGCCGGGGTGGTCGGGATGACGACGACGATGATGACGATGACGACGATGATGACGATGACGATGACGACGACGATGATGACGATGACGATGATGATGATGACGACGATGATGATGACGATTGATCGTCGTTGCGTTCATCGCGGACGCAGATCACAATAAGAGCTGTGCCCTCGCACCAACCTGGTGCGGGGGTGACCTTGGTGGGCAACATGTTGAGATTGATCGTTATTGCAGCGCTGCTTCTTCTGTCGCCCGTCGGGGCGTCGGCCCAATCGGTACAGGATCAGATCGTTTCGCAATTGCAGGCCCAGGGCTTTACCCGCATCGAAGTGCAACGCACCTTGCTGGGCCGCGTGCAACTCAAGGCTTATTCAAACACCCTGGAACGCGAGATGGTGTTCAACCCCACAACGGGCGAGATCCTGCGTGACTTTTGGGAACCTCGCAGCAACAGCGCTGATCGGCCCAGGGTCAATGTGGTGGACCCCAACCGCTCATCCGGCAGCAATTCAGGCAGCGGCAGCCGGTCTTCCGGCGGTGACCGTGACGATGATGATGACGACAAGGATGACCGCGCTGAGCGGGACAATTCCGGCAGCGGGTCGTCAAATTCCGGGCGCGGCAGCCGGGATGACGATGATGACGATGACCGGGATCGAGACCGCGATGATGACGACGACGATGACGATGACGACGACGACGATGATGATGACGACGACGATGATGATGATGACGACGACGGTGATGACGACGATGATGATGACGATTAACTAGACGGGCATCGGGATCATGGGGCGTAGTCTGATCCTGATCGTTGTTTTGGCCGTGCAAGCGATTTGCGCGGCCCTCTATCTGGTGAACCTCTTCTCGGCCATCACCGGCTTGCGTCCCTTCCCCTGGATAGTCAACGAGCTGATCGAGCTTGGTGCGGCCCTTGGCCTGCTGCTTGGCCTTGTCTACGGCGGCCTGTTGTTGCGCCGCACCCTGCAGCGCAACGCCAAGATCGAACGCCAGTTGCAGGCGGCATCGGGTGCTTTCATGGACCTGCTTGAAGAACGATTCGAAAACTGGGGGCTTACGCCGGCCGAACGCGACGTGGCGCTTTTTGCGATCAAAGGGCTATCCACCGCCGAAATCGCCGTGCTGCGCGAAACCAGCGAGGGCACCGTGAAGGCCCAAACCAACGCGATCTACCGCAAGGCCGGCGTCAGTGGACGGCCCCAATTGCTGAGCCTCTTTATTGAAGAGTTGATGGACGGCGGTGCCACCGGATTGCGCGTCGCAGCACAGTGACGCCTAGCCGGGCGCGCGGGTCAGCCAAAGCACATCAAAATCGCTTTCCACCACCGGTGACGGGAACAGGATGCGGGCGCTATCGGGCCCGGATTGTTCGACCAACCCGACCTGCGGCTGCACTTCTCCGTTGCCAATAAATGCCGGGTGCAGCGCGTCATAGGCGCGCTGTGGCGCGTCATTCACTGTGCCCACACCCAGATAGATCATCCGCCCGTCGATGATCTGGATCGTACCGGACGTGCGCTGGCTTCCGGTCAGTTTTTCAAAGGTGAACCTGGTCCCATCCGGCGTGATCCGGCAGTCAAACTTGGCATAAGCCACCAGACTGACCAGACCGCCCATCTTGAACGTCCGACACGACCAATCGCCTGCCAGCGTGGTCTGCAGCGGGGGCAGGGGCGACCCGGCCAAAGCCTCTTGCAGCAGGTCAATGTCACCGCGACGGCCCGCGGCAAAGGCCCCCAACAGCGCTTCGCCCGCGGTGGCGTCCAAATCCGCCAGTCGCGCGGCCTCTTGCGGGCGCATGTCTTGTGCGGCAGCGGGCAGGGCGGCAAACGCCAACAGCAGGCTAATCAGTCGCATCATACTGGCGCAGCACATCAATCGGGACAATCTCAAGCGCGCGCACATGGGTGGCATGCAGATTCACTTGCGGCGCGCAGCCTTCGTCATGGGCCTGCAGAAACCGCGAGGCGCACAAACACCAGCCGTCGCCTGGGTTCAGGCCGGGAAAGCCAAATTCGGGCCGGGGCGTCGACAGATCATTGCCGACGTATTTCGAATAGGCGAGGAATTCGGCCGTCATCACCGCGCAGACCGTGTGACTGCCCGCATCTTCTGTGCAGGTATCGCAAGCACCGTTGCGAAAGAAGCCGGTCATCGGATCGGTCGAGCAGCTTTGCAAGGTGCTGCCCAGAACGTTGAAAGAGGGGTCTTTTTCCATGTCCCGACCCTAACGCGGAATGGCGGCCAACCGCCAGTCGATCCAACGCCCGTGGAAATCGGCGCGCCCCAGATCAAGCGTCACATCGCCGGGCCAAAGCCGCAGGGTCAATGCCGCCCCCCGCGTGCCACCATCGTTTTCCATCCCGAACCACGCCAGCGGCGCCTCTTCGGTTGCTGACGCTCCAGCGGCTTCAATCAGGGCAGTGCCCTGGGCCTGTTTGTCCGCCGGAAAATACTGCCACGCGATTGTGGAATAGATCAGATGCAGCACCCCGGCCTGATGCGGCAGGCGCGGCGCCAGCCAGTCAATCGCGTCGCCCTGATCGACAGCCGTTGCCGCTGCCTGGATCGCGGCGCGCGTCAGCGACAGGCGTTCTGGCTGATCCGGCCACAGATAGGCCTGCAGTCGCAGCGCATCGGCCGCAGGGTCCAGCGGGTTCAAATCCACGCCCGCGCGCATGGCCACGACGGGCCGGGTGGCGGGGGGCACGGGCCCGGACCATTCCGGCGCCAGCGTCAGGGCAGGGGCGTCAGGGCCAAAGGTCTGCCCGCCCGCCGCCAATGCATAGGCATCCCAATGCAGGTTCAGCCCACCACTTGCGCCAAGCTCGGATGTCCGCATCGGCAGGCCAAACCGTGCAGCCAGCAGATGGCCCGCACCAATCAGGGTTGCAGCGCGGCGTACCTCATTGGTTTGCGGCGCACTGTCCAGCCAAGCATTGATCGCACCGGCATCGGTCTGCAGCACCGTGCATACAGCGTCCCACAAAGCGGCATCGCTGGCCTTTTGCGGCGGATAGACCGGGGCCAGCACCGCGTGCCCTTGCAGATGCAGCGCATGCAGCGCCCCGGCCAGCCGCAACGGCACCGATTGCGCCCGCGGCCCAAGGTCACCCTCCCAGCCAAAGACCCGCTCAGTGATCAGACCCTCCGGCCAGTCCTGCGTGGCAAAAAGCGCCATCAACTGCCCCATGAAGGGCGAGCCGAGTGCGGCACAAGCCTTTGATTGGAAATCAAAAGCCTCAGCAACTTGGGGCGGCGTCACTTGAACCTGTCCATCAGTTTTTGCATCGGCGACCGGGTGTCTTCGGGCACAGGCGCCGGTTCCGGTTTCGCCTTTGGCTTTGGCTTGGTGGTAGAGGACCGGGGCGGTGCTGCCCGCAAGGCAACCGCATTCAGTAACTTGTCACCATGCCCTGCGACAAGCTGCGCGATCCCGTCCGAAATCCCGCGCAATACATCATCCAGCCAGTCCTGATCCGCCTTGGCAAAATCGCGCAACACATAGCCCGGCACGGCGTCCTTGTGGCCGGGATGCCCGACACCCAGCCGCACGCGGTCGTAATCGGGGCCGATATGCCCGTGGATCGAGCGCAAGCCATTGTGCCCCGCATGCCCCCCCCCGGTTTTCAGCCGCACCTTTGAGGGGGCCAGATCAATCTCATCGTGAAAGACAATCACATCCTCAGGGGCGAGTTTATGAAACCGCATCGCCTCTCCGACCGACTGACCAGAAAGGTTCATGAAGGTCTCTGGCTTGAGCAACAGAACCTTGTCCGCGCCAAAGCGACCCTCGCTGATCTGGCCCTGAAACTTGGACCGCCAACTTGCGAATCCATGATCATTGGCGACCCGATCCAGTGCCATAAACCCGATATTGTGGCGGTTGCCTGCGTATTTTTCGCCCGGATTGCCGAGCCCTACAATCAATTTCATACCAACAATTTATAGCGAAACCTGCCTGTGCAACAGGCCCAAACGCGGTCAATGCGGCAGTGCAGCGGACAAAGTTCTTGATTTTAGAAACCGGACTTCGTTCAATTGTCAGACATTTAGAAAGGTGGCGCCGCTCCACCTCTGCTACTTGGGCAGACATGCGTAGCGGTCATTCAAGGCAAAACCTCGCCAGGTCAGGTGTGGTTTTCAGTTATCTGGGAGGATACCACATGAATTTACGGCCAGATCCGACGTTCCACGCAACCCCGCAGCTTGCGATGGCGGCACCCACCGAAAACTATGCGTTCACCGTGATGCTAAGCCCCGACGGCGAGCAATCCGATGGGATCGCCGTGGTCGATGTGAACCCCAAATCCAAGACCTACGGCGAGATCGTGCATCAGGTCATCGTCCCCAACAAGGGCGACGAATTTCACCACTTTGGCTGGAACGCCTGTTCCTCGGCCTTGTCACCTCTGACGGGCCATGCCTTTCTTGAACGGCGCTACCTGATCGTGCCGGGCATCCGCTCGTCGCGCATCTACATCATCGACGTCAAAGACCCGCTCAAGGCCAAGATCCACAAGACGATCGAGCCAGAGGAAGTTTTTGAAAAGACAGGGTATTCCCGCCCTCACACGATTCACTGCGGGCCAGAGGGCATCTATGTCTCAACCCTTGGGGGCGGTGGCGAAGATGGCACAGATGGCCCTCCGGGCATCTTCATCATGGACTGCGAAACCTTCGAAATTATCGGCCGCTACGAGATGGATCGCGGCAAACAGGACAAGCACTACGATTTCTGGTGGAACTTGCCGCAGGATTACATGGTCAGCTCTGAATGGGGCCTGCCGCCACAGTTCGAAGGCGGCATCGTGCCGGATGACCTGCTTAGCAACAAATACGGCCACTCCATCCATTTCTGGGATCTGCGCAAGCGCAAGAACATCCAGACAATGGATTTCGGCGAAAACTACCAGATGGCGCTGGAAATCCGCCCGGCCCATGACCCGGCCAAGTCCTATGGCTTCTGCGGCGTCGTGGTCGATACCACCAACCTGCAGGGCGCAATCTTTACCTGGTGGCGCGATGACGATGGCAATTGGCAGTCCAAGAAAACCATCACCATCGACCCCCGGCCAGAGGATCCAGAGAACCTGCCACCGCTTCTGCAGGGATTTGGCGCGGTGCCGCCACTGGTCACCGACATCGACCTCAGCCTTGATGACAAATACCTTTATGTCGCCTGCTGGGGCTTGGGTGAAATGCACCAATACGACGTCAGCGATCCGATGAACCCGGTCCTTGCCGGCAAGGTCGAGGTGGGCGGCATCGCTCGCGGTGCTAATCATCCTAACGGCAAGCCCTTTGCCTTTGGCCCGCAGATGGTCGAGATCAGCCGCGATGGCAAACGCGTCTATTGGACCAACTCGCTCTATTCGACCTGGGATGACCAGTTCTACCCCGATGACGAAGGCGGGCAGATGGTCATGGCCAACAATGACGAAAACGGCTTCCATCTGGACAAGGATTTCTACGTCGATTTCCCCAAAGGCTACCGTTCACACCAGATCAGGCTGGAAGGTGGCGATTGTTCGACCGACAGCTTCTGCTACCCGAACGTCTAACCTTTGGAAGACGTGACTTCAGTGGCGGCCCTTTGGGGGGCCGTCATTTTTTCAGGCATATATCACGGCGTGAACCCCGGCATGGGCTGGCCCTTGGCGGTTTCTGCTGCGCTGTTCGAACAAAAGACGGCCGCATTGCTGCGGGCGCTTGTGGCTTTGGCCGTGGGCCACTTCATCGCGATGACCGCGATCCTTTTGCCGTTTTCGATGATGCTGACCTTGGCGCAGTACGAGGTCGAAATCCGCATCGGGGCCGGTATCCTTGTCATCGCCCTTGGTGTCTATCTGCTGATCAACCGACGGCATCCCCGGTTTCTGGCGCGGGTCAAACCAACGCAACTTGGGCTTTGGTCATTCCTCGCCGCCATGGCGCATGGCGCTGGGCTGATGCTTGTGCCGATCTACCTTGGCATTTGCGCGGTCGAAGAATTGGACGCAGGTCACCAAGCGGCAAGCACGCTGATGTCCGCCAACATCGGCATCGCCTTCACCGTGGCCTTTGCCCACACGCTTGCCATGACCTTGGCAGGGGGCGCGCTGGCCGCAGGCATGTACTTCTGGCTCGGCCTCAAATTCCTGTCCAAGACTTGGTTCAATCTTGATGTGGTCTGGGCGCTCAGCCTGATTTTGGTGGGTGTGCTGGGTATCTGGCACGCATATGCTGGTCACGGCTAAGGGCCGAAGGTTCAGAATGCGGAGATTTGCCGCCGTTGCCCATTTGGGCGTTTGCTGATGTGGCATCCGCTCGCAGGTGCGGCGCATGTTCAGTCGCGATGCGGCGTATGGCACCAATCCGGTCGTTCATCAGCGTCGATCTGAAGGAAACTGAAACCCTACGTTTGTCGCAGCTCTGTGAGACGTGCAAAGCGCTCATTACTGGCGTGTCAGTTCAATCATACCCGGGATCAAGCGTTTCTTGTCAGCGCGTCCCTGCTGTAACCGACGCTGAGTTGATTGTTTTTACCCCAACACGCGGCGCCCCAGCCGTCATACTTCGTGCGTTGGATTTCCGTCCTGTGTCGGCGCAAAATCAGCCCATGGGCGCATATCGAATGGGGTTTGTGCCAGCGTTGCTTTTGCTATTCGGTCACAGCGGAGCGTCCGCGGCGCCCCACGCAGATGATCCCAGCAAATCACGTACCAGACTGGCGGATTGACCAGTAGATAATGTGGTTCAATCTCACGGGTGGTCATCTGGCTCTGGCCATCGCGATAGTCAATCTGCAGATTGCGGCACAGTACAAAGGCTTCTTTTAGCGCGCTGCTGATCTGCATTGGCGTGGTGGAAAAGCTGTCAACGATGGCACCCGATGCCGTTGCCCCAATTCGAATACGCCTCCGCAACGTCCCGATCCGGCGCTGATCAACATGCGAGAACGAGGCCAGCAATTTACGCCGAATTGCACCGGAATGCCCCATTTGAAACGCCCCATAAGCCGTTTCGCCGATGGCCAAACCAATTAACAAATCAAGAGTTTCTCCACGGGTTAGCGACACGCGACCGATGCCCCATGTTGAAGGTAAACGAACCCCGCCACCGCGCCCGCGTTCTGCCTCAATGGGTAATCCGCGTTCGCGAAGTATGTCCAGATCACGATGGACTGTGCGCAATGACACGCCAAGTTCTTTGGCCGCGTCACGAAGGATGAGAGGGTCGTCGGATTTTAACCAGTATTCCAGCCGGTCCAGACGTTCGATACGTGCGTGTGTTCCCATAGACCAAGCGTCGCATAAAATATGCCATTTTTTGGCATATTACCCTCTTACAAGCAAGGAATCAGAACCTAGAATTGGAGAACACATGACACAAACCATCCTTGAGCTTGCCACGATCACACTTGCCGACGGCAAATCCGAAGCAGAGTTGCTTCGCGCGTCCGAGGCCTTTCAGAGCGAATTTCTAGATCATCAAGACGGCTTTCTGCGCCGCGATATGGTGCGCCGAGCTGACGGAACATTTACAGACATAATCCTCTGGGAAAGCCGCGCCAAAGCAGACGCCGTGTTTGAACGCGCGATGCAATCCGAGGCGGCCGGCGGCTATTTCGCTCATATGAAAATCGACCCCGAAAAAATGGATGAGGGCGTCGAACACTGCGCCGTTCTGCGATCATTCAAAGCAGAACCCTGAAGACTTGCAATCCGCCGTCGGTATCTTGAGGCAAGGGCGCGTTTGCGCAAATGCGCCTTTGGCTCACCTGACTGGTTTCACTTTGCCGCGCGTGATTTACGATGCGAGATGCTTGGGATTATCAACCCCTCGACCGTTCCATTTTCTCAGTTGCAGCATGGTTTGTAACGCAACTTTTCGGCGCTCTGAAAGTCGGGATCACCGGCAATCCCACTTATCAGATAGCCCAATTTCAGGTTCTAATCCGTTGGAGAACCCAAACCCGAAATTCCCCAGTCGGCTTCTAACGCGCTGCGCATGGATTGAATGACTTCGGGTGTGATCCGATCGGCAAGCTCTTGTTCAACACATTCGAGGACACTGCGCGCATCGTTGGCGAAACGATTGCCCTTCTCCGTCATAACAATAATCTTTTGATTGTGCCGCACAGTGTCCTGGTCCAGTTCAAGGAACACCATTTTCTGCAACTCCGTGGTTGTGCGGTACCGGTGTCGCCAAGATGTTCCAGCGCATTGAGAACGCTCAAGGAATACCACCGAGACGCTTATTGAAACAGAAGGTTCAATGGCGCGCACCTCGCCATCGGCATTAAACCTAACCCGAAATGGGTACAGACGGGAAAATCATTTGTTGGAAAATGTCTTTGCGGAAACGTCATCTACCTTGCCAAAGGGCCGCTCGTCGTTGGTGCGCAGTGCCTTTGTGATGAATGCTGGTGATTGAGGGGAGTGGGCCACTCCGTTGGTGCAATGCTCGCGGCAAAAGCGGTATCCCTTGAGGGCGCGTTGTGTGTGTTCATATATCCCTCAGGTTAAGGCTCAACTGTCGCCAAAGTGTTTTGTGCAAACTGCCGTAGTTCAATCAATGGTACAAACACGCGCGCACCGAACCATCTAACTGTGACCCTCAGCCCGACTGGACACCCGAGGGCTAAACAATACCAGCTTTCGCCGGGATTATGAATCCCTCCAATCCAATCGGTAATACTGCAGCAACTCGGAAACGATTTTGTTATAGCGTGTTGGGCAAAACCCCGACGACCCTCATGTGTCGCTGAGCCGCGACAAGTATTGCCTCTTGCTCCGCCGCCTGGGTCTGCAATCGAGCAAGATTGAGTGCGCCAGCTAGCGCGCCCAGAAGTGCCGCTCCCGACATTTGAATTGGAGGGGTACAGCCAGCAAGCGCGGTGTCAATTAACGCAATTAGGGACCTTGTTCCCGTTTCCAATGCGGTGCGCTCGGCAGCCGAACAGCGATGCACATCCCCACTGAGCGCCGCGACGGGGCAACCGCCTGCGGGGTTCTGGACGTGTTTCATGGACAAATAGCGTTCTACAAAACAACCGAGGGCGTCGCGTGCCGACATGGTCTCCAGATCATGCTCAAGCCGCGAAGTATATGCATCAAAAGCGCGTCGGGTGGCCGAGATGGCAAGATCTTCTTTGTTTTTGAAGTGCCGATAAAATCCGCCATGAGTCATGCCAGCCGATGTCATGACCTCTGACAGGTTCAACCCCGCATAGCCGTTCAGTCGCAACTGTTGTGCTGCGTTCTCCAACAGGTTTTCGTGCGTTTTCTCTTTCGCGGCCTTTGACACTCTCGGCAAAATTGGCTCCTTGACAATTTTGATGATGGCTATCATCTAAACAAATAGATGACAAGCATCATCTAAAATGGGAGCGGTGCTTTGCAGTGATAATCGGAGAGACGAAGATGAATTTGACCACCTTGATTGACAGGCCTGAGACGCAGCCCGCCCCCTCGATCCGACATTCGCACTTCGATTTTGCGACTTCATTGAACCTCGCGGAGGGGTTTCAACGGTTTTCGGACCCCAGCGCGGACCGCAGTTTTCAATCCATGCTCCAGCAATTCGAGATCGTTTTGTCCTATGGGAAAGTAACAGATCCACGGGTGATCCTTCAGGCGATGAATTTCTATCTCGTGTCTGAGCAACAGAAATTTGGAATCGAACTGTTTACCGAGATTCTGGCGCAATATGCCGGAACGATGGAGCCACAGACCCTCGCGATTTACGAATCAGCCTTAGGTGTTTTGCGGGCAACCTACGCCGACCATGTTCCGCTCATGCGGCGTATTTCATGGGTTAAGGCAAGCTTTGATCTGATCGAGGGTGCCTTAAAGCGCACCGCCCATGAACACCCTGTGCCGCATTGGGCGGCGGGTATGGTTTACGCTCAAGTGCCGGGTTTCTTCTTCAAAAAATCGGACGCGATCAAGCATTTGACATGGTTGGCCGAACGTCCGGAAACAGAGCCGACATTCGGATTTTATCGGGAGGTCTACCGTCAGCTTGCGGCGCTTACGAATGACCCGAAGGCAGGCAAAGAATGGTTGCGGCTTTCTGGTTATGGCGTGCAGCAACCGCAGGCTCCATTGATCGGGTGGTTCACCACGGGGCCTGAAGGCACAACCATGTCACCGCGCCCTGTCCTGGATGAAGTCGTTGAGGGGCGCATTTTCGCGCTTTACGGCTTTGGCTTTTCGGACGTCTTTTTTGTGTTATCCGACGACGGCAAAGAACTCATCGCGGTTGATGCGGGGACGCAACCGCATTCCCTTAAGGCGGCACATGACTTACTTTTGGCCGCGCACCCCAACCTGCCCAACATCACCACAGCACTGATTACCCATGCCCATTGGGATCACGTGGGCGGGCATCAATACTTGCGCGAGCACAACCCAGACATCGCGATCTATGGCAGTGCAAATTTTGCGACCGTGACTGAGCGCGTCAATCGCGACCACAGTTACAGCTTTTTCCGAGGTGCCAATTTTGATCACACCTGGGTGGAATCCTATGCCCCGACACATCCGATTTCCGCCCCCGAAACCCTGACCATCGGCGGGACGGATATCTCTCTTATTCCAGTGACGGGTGGTGAAACCGAAGACGCGATGTTGATCCATATCAAGGGGCTGGAAACCGTCTTTGTTGGGGATGTTGTTATGCCGTGGTATGGCGAGCCGTGGGTCAACGAGGGCTTCGTTTCCACGGCCACGGACACGATGGATCGTGTGATCGCACTGGAGGCCACGCATGTCTTGCATGGGCACTTTCCGCTCACAGTGCTCTACGGTGGCGAGAACCTTCAGGTTTACCGCCGCATGCACAAGTGGCTGGTCGACACGGCCGAGAGTTTTGTTCGAAATGGCTACAGTGCCAAGGATATTATCCGCCTCAATTTGGTGCCGTCCGATCTCGCCACCCATCCTGAGGCCGCATTGGCTTATGCAGCGGCGCGCGACAATGTCATCGCGCGTGTGGCGGATCAAATGGTCGGAATTTGGCGCGAAGACCGCACAGGGCAATCGCCCGAAGGATTGGACACGATCACCACAGTCGAGCGCGCACGCCTACTCAAGGACTATCTGGGATTAAACGAGGCGCAGGTCGCAAAAGGTCTGCGCCGCATGATCGCAGCTGGGGATAACGAACTGGCGTTGCAGATGGCCGTGGCCGCAGAACAGGCCTTTGGCACCGCCCCCCGCATCACCGAAAGCAAAGGCGCTGCGATAGATCGCTTGCGCAGCGTTGCGCAATTTACTGATCCGTTTCGGTTCACAGCCTATTCCGAAATCATTGATTGCCCGCACCCCGCGATGCCGGCGCCACTGCATCAAACACAGGGCACACGATCATGACATCTTTCAATTGGATATTACTCGTCTTGACGGCGGCTCTCTTCGGGTCTTCGTTCCCGATGATCCGCTTCGCAGTGGCTGATATTCCACCACTTCAATTGGCGGCGGCGCGGGTGATTGTGGCCGCTCCGGTTGTGGTTTTCTTTCTCTACAAAAGTGGACGACGGTTGCCGCCAATTGGTCGCAAGTGGGCTCCCCTCTTCGCCCTTGGGGCATTGACCGCGGCCATTCCCTATTTCGCCATTGCTTGGGGCCAGACCCATATTTCTAGCAGCTTGGGTGGCATCCTTTTTGCGACGATCCCCTTGTTTACCGTGCTGATCGCTCCGGTTTTCACCGATGACGCGCGAGTATCTGCGTCACAAGGTGTCGGCCTGTTCGTGGCGTTTGCCGGTGTCGTATTTGCCATTGGACCAAGCAACCTGACATCCATTGGCGCGCAGCTGACCGGTGCTGTCATCACGCTTGTTGCAGCACTTAGCTATGCGGGTGGAAACATCTTTGCCCGCACACGTGGCGATCTCGACCCTGTTCAGATGGCGGCAGGGCAGCTCACCTCTGCGATCATCATCCTTGTGCCCTTGACGGCATTCACCGGCGGCGCACTCACGACGGTCCCGGGCTGGCCTGCGATCTTCGCGACGCTTGCGATCGGGGTCATCAGTACAGCCGTGCCGGTGCTTCTTATGTTTACATTGGTCAAAAGGGTTGGCCCAACCCGCGCGTCGCTTTTGGCGTTTTTTATCCCAGTTTCCGCCGTCCTATTCGGTGTCACGTTTCTGGACGAAACGCTGGGACGCGTCACAATTCTAGGCTTCGGCCTGATTATCGGCGGCGCGATTTGGTCAACGCGGCAACCCTCAAAAACGGCATAAGGCGCGAACCTCACACCTTGGATAAAGGACTTGGAATGGGAAAAGCATACCCAAACTTGATGCTAAGCGACTTGGCGCGGTCATTGGAATATCACCAAAACATCGGGTCTTCTGTGGTCGCAAGGCTGATGCAGGGGTCGCCAGCATGAGCGGGCTAAACCTCGACGACAATCACATCATGTTGCAATCAAGGGCGACGATAACCGAGGGATTTCCCGAGCTCGCTCAATACAACAGTGGCGGCGCTTTGACGGGCCGGTCGGATAAGGAACCGGCGGTCCGCCCCCAAGTCTTCGCGGAACGGAAGTTCGCGATTACCGGGGCCAGCCGAGGCCTTGGCGCAGCATTGGCGCTAGAAATGGCCCGTTCTGGCGCGCGCCTTGTTTTGCTCGCGCGACCTGTCGCCGCGCTTCAAGAGACAGCCAGCACAATACTTGAGGAGACAGGTCAGAAGGTCAGTTTGGTGGGCTGTGATCTTGCCAATCGCGAAAGCGTCGAGAGTGCAGGGCGGCAATTGGCCGTTCAGCATAGCGACATGGTTGGCCTTATCCACAACGGCGCAATGTGGTTGCCAGGGTCGCTGGATCAACTTTCAGATTTGGACATTCATGATTGTATCAGCTCAGCTGCAATCGGGGCTTTGGTCTTGACCAGACATGTTTTGCCTAACCTGAAAGCACGGGCGCAGGCGGACATCCACACCGTGGTGTCCACCAGCGGCCTCCTTAATCGCCCATCAACACTCGCTTCTGTCGTCTTTCGGGCTGCGAAATCTGCGCAAGCTGGGTTTGTTTACGGTTTGGTAGATGAATTAGCGGAAACCAGAGTTCGTGTTACGTCGGTCTTTCCCGGCGTTATTGAAGACGTATCCCCCATGGATCCCGCTTGGGAGCGTACTGGGTCTAACGCGCAGCTCAGTAACCGCGAGGTCGTTGAAACGATCATGTTTATCCTAAGCCAGCCGCCTCGCATTTCAATTCGATCGCTCGTGATCGAATAACCAATTCGGGGCCGCGATGAAGACAGAGGTGTTCGCGGACATTCAGACTGGTCGTAAATGTGGATCGCATTTTGAAAGTGGCGATCCCAAATGAAGAAACGAAAGAACCATACGCCGAAATCTACGGCCAAGGTTGCGCTTGAAGTGAACCTGTCGCGGTCTGATGCCGCCGATGCCGAAGTTTGGTCTTTCGTTGTTGTATGTCCAGAGTCAGCTTGTGACGCGTTCATTTGACCCAGCTTTTGTTGGCGCGTACCCATCCCGGCGTGCATCCGTAACGGCGCGACAGCATCGAGGTGAGGTGCTGCTGCGAGCTGAAGCCGCAGTCGAGCGCAATTTCAGAGATCGAAAGCTGCGTGTGGGCCAGCATGTCACAGGCGCGGAACAGGCGCCGCTGTAGCACGTACTGGTAAAACGACAGCCCTGTCTTGGTCTTAACCCCGTCGAAAATGACCCGAACTGGCAGCCCGAGGGCACCGGCCACGGTGTCGACAGTCAGTTTCTGATCAAGGTTCGCGTCGATGAAATCCCGTGCACTGCGAAAACCCGACGTGCCGTGCTTCTCGCCGCGCCGGTGCCGGGGTTTCAGAATGGCTGTCGTTTCCAATAGAACCATGCTGGCAAGGCACTGCAGCTCTAGGCTGTCGGTGTCGTGCCGGCGATTGATCATCGACTTAGCGTAGCGTGCTAAGTGGAAAATCTTATCGCTCTGAAGGTTCAGCGCATGTCCGCCGCGGCGCAGGCTGGCGATGCTATCCTCGCAGGTCATCTGCAAGAAGCGCCGCCCGTAGGAAAACGCAATGAATGCGCTGTCGATCTTGTGACCGTCCACCCGGACCCGCTCCTGCCGCGCATGGAAGGAACAGGAGGCGGCGATGAAATCCTGCCGCTTCATTTGGCCATCGTCGAGCTGCATATCCGCGTAGACATTCCCCAGCACGAGGCAGATCAGATCTTCCTCAGGTTCGATATCCAGCGAATAGCCTTGGTTCCCCGAAACAGCGTAGCAGACCCCTCCGATTGGCCCGCCACGCGCGAACTGTGAAAGACTTCCGGTCTCCTCCGTCTGAGTGCGCATTGTTCAGCCTCCCCTCTGCCATGCCAACGCCCTGGTGCCCTGGACGCAGGGCCGATCCTACCCTAAAAAAGATTTTTTTAACAAAAAATCTTTTTCATCCGCGCCATCGCTCGGTGTTCGGGCCGCCGATCCGCCTTGTCTGCAACGCTGGCAGTCAGAATCTGTAAAAGCTCCGAGGCTAATCTGGAAGCTTTTCGGTGCTGGGGTGGGAAAGCTTGGGGCTGCTTCCCGTCAGATGACGGAAAGTGGGGCCTCTGCGCCCGGTCCCGGGCGCGCGTTCGAATGCTGTGAAAACGGCGGCGTCGCGCGCCACTGATCGGCAAACGGCCCCTAACGGATTGCATGATTCAAGGGAGAGAGATGCAATGACGATACATGAAAATGGCGGGTTCGAGACCGCCGTTATGACCGACGAACAGCGCAAAGCCGTCGCACTAGAATATCTTGTGCGTATGGATCGCGGAGGAGACTTTCTGTCGCTGCTGGATGACCACGCGCGGGTCTATTTCCCAAAGTGGGGCTTGGCGAAAGGCCGCGAGCAATACACCCAGCTTTTTACCGATCTGATGGGTATTCTGAAATCTGTCGAACACCACAACAGCTACTTCAACTACGTCATTCAGGGCGACATGGTCGTCATTGAGGGCACAACCGCTGGCGTTACCGCCAAGGATATCCCATGGCGTGCGGGCACTGGCCATGCCGGAAACTGGTGCGACGTGTTTGAGATCCGCGACTTCAAAATCCACCGTCTCGCGATCTACCTCGATCCTGATTACGGCGGCGAGGATACCGATCGTTATCCTTGGCTGAAAGACCGCTAGGCGGCGCTGGCCGGGTCAAGATTCAAACGGCCTGGCCGCCACACTTTCCGACCTTTCCCCTGACCCCCAGGCAGGGCCCGTCCGGCTTATCCGGGGGCTCGTTCGAAGGGGGGGCAGGGTCACGCAAAACGGAGGACATTATGACGAAAGAATACGACAAACACACCGCAACCATCGGGCGCCGCCAGTTCCTGGCCGCCGGGTCGGCCGCCGGGGCCGCCATGATTGGCGGATCGCAGGCCGAGGCGCAGCCACTTCACGCAGGCGATATCCAATTCGACGAAACCCGCGACATGATCTGCGTCGGCGCCGGTGCCGGGGGGCTGACCAGCGCGCTTTTCGGCAAGTGGAACGGCAACGACGTGCTCGTGTTGGAAAAGGCGCGCACGCCCGGCGGCACCACGCAGAAATCGGCCTTCTGGTACTGGGTCCCGAATAACACGCCCCTGCGCAACGCGGGCCTGACCGACCCGCGGGAAGACTTTATGCGATACGCCGCGCGGATCAGCTATCCACAAAGCTATAACGCTGATGACCCCAAACTGGGTCTGACCGACTGGCAGTTCGAGATGATCGGCGCGGTCTGGGACAGCGGTTCAGACGCGGCAGACCTTCTGGACGAACGCGGTGCGCTCAAGTATCGGCACCTCGATTTCGCCCCGGATTACTTTGCTGAACTGCCTGAGAACAAAACACCCAAAGGGCGCGTGCTCTATCCGCTGGAGGGCAACGATCTCGGCTCCAACGGCGGTGCTGCAGCAATTGCCTCGCTGCTGAGGTCCTGCGCCGAAGAAGAGATCGAAGTGCGCACCCAGAACCGGGTGACGACGCTGGTCTTCGATGATGCGGGTGCCGTTGTTGGCGTGCAGGTCGAGACCCCCGAAGGATTGCGGGTGATCGGCGCCAGAAAGGCTGTCATCTTTGCCAGCGGGGGCTACACACACAACCCGGTCATGCGACAAAACTTTTTGTCAGTACCGATCTTTGGCGGCTGTGCAGCCCTGTCAAACGAAGGTGACTTTATCAATATCGCAAGCAGCTCCGGGGCGGCTCTGGGCAATCTCAATTACGCTTGGTTCTGCCCCATTCCGTTGGAAAAGGCCGTTGCAAAGGACCCTTCGATCAGCGGCATCTTTACGGTAACCGGCGATTCAATGATCTTCGTCAACAAATACGGCCATCGTACCCTGAACGAAAAGTTGCAGTATAACGAACTGGCGCAACAGTTCTTCCGTTGGGACGGCGCCAAAGCTGAGATGCCGGACCTTGTGCAGATCATGGTCTGGGACCAACACGCGCAGGACAACTGCGCAAGCTCAGATTTTGGCGGGCTTATCACGCCTGATGGTGGCGATGATCGGCATGTCATCAAGGGCGAAACCCTAGAAGAACTAAGCGCGGCGACCGAAGAACGGCTGGCGCAATACGCCGGCAACACCGGTGGCATTTCACTTGCGGAAGATTTCACCGCAAACCTGAAAAGCGCGATCGAGCGATTCAATGGCTTTGCCGCCGCGGGAAAGGACGAGGATTTCGCGCGGGGCGAACGGCAGGTGGAACTGTTGTTTACCGGACCAGTCGGCGAGGATGCCAATCCGGATAATCCAACGATGCACCCGATCTCGGAGAACGGCCCCTATTACGCGGCGTTGGTGGTCGGTGGCACGCTCGACACCAAGGGTGGGCCGGTAACAAACAGCCACGGACAGGTACTTGATACCGAAGGAACACCCATCGTGGGGCTGTACGGATGCGGGAACTGCGTGGCCTCGCCTACCGGCCGGGCCTATTGGTCGGGCGGCGGGACGTTGGGTCCGCTCTTGGCGTTCTCCTACCGGGCGTCAATCCAAGCCAACAAAGAGCCCGTGCGGCAAATCTGAAGCAGGCAGCTCGCACCCCTGCAAGGGTGCGGATTGCTCCCTATTTCCCGATTCCGGAGTTTCACATCATGAATAAGATCCTTTCAACCGCCATGGCCGTGGCACTCTTTGCCTCCGCCACCTGGGCCGAAGACGTGGCACCCCCCAACATCGAGACCGGGCGCGCGCTCTACTTCGAAGTCTGTGCAGCCTGCCACGGCAGCACCGGCGCGGGCGGTTCGGCCCCCGATCTGCGTCCAGCCGCAGAAGCCTTCGACGTTGATGGCTTTGTCTTCTTCATCCAAAACCCGCCAGACAGCATGCCCGGTTTCGCCTCGGCACTAAGCGAGATGGAAATGCGCGACATCGCTGCCTTCGTCGCGTCGCTTGCGCCGACGTAGTGCAGGGCGGTTTCTTTACCCCTGAAAATAGGAACGTTTGAAACTGGAAACTTTCGATTCTGCCTTTTGAAGGGCTGAGGGCGTCATCAGAACAGTGCAAAAACCTGGCGCATTGTATCTGATGGCGCCGACCGCTGGAGAGACTTCATGCACTTCTGAATGATCGGCAGGGGTCGATTTTGGCTCAGTGCAGAAAAGCACTCTCGGGAAACTTATACCGTATTATCATAATCTAATGATCCAAGAGGCTATCAGCAGTCACGCCTTGCAGCAAACCCACCGACTTCTAGTCGGTCCCACTTTGGCGTGAATCAAAGATCACATATTGATACCCTCTGAACAATTTCCACCGGCGCCAGCCGGTAGGTTGTTGAGTAGGGCCAAGATTCTCCGGCGAAATTTCCTGTAAATTTCAAAATCTCATTCTCTCACCGTACAATTGGGCATCGAGCCGGAATAAACCTTCAGGTGGAAGCCGAGACCAATGCAGACGCGCGCACCGCACCACCCGTCCAATAGAGCTCAGCCACAGAAAACTTGCACTTTGTGGGGCGTGATGTCGGCGCACAAAACCGGGCCGTCATCGCGTCGCTGATCGAAACATGCAAACTCATCGGGATGAACCCCACGGCCATCTGTCTGGCGTTCTCACGGTCATTGCTGGCGGACAAAACAAGTGGACATCAGCGAGTTTCCGCCCTGAAACTGCGCCAAACCCGTGTGATCGGCGCACCGCTTACGAACCATCTGGTGAAGACGACAACCGTGTTGTCAGAACGCGGTGCTGGCTTGGTGGCGCTTACTGGCCAAAGAGCCCAAATCGACGCCACGACCGGTCTTCCGACAGTGCGCGCCCTAGGCCGAGAAGGGGGGCGCAAATTCGCCCTCTCCAAAGCTCAAGTTCGTGTGGCACAAACCGCAGTTGCCAATCGAGGCTCGTCCGTTTCAGAGCTGTGCAAGGAACACGGTGGAATAACCGGTCACTCTCAACAGGCACTTCGATCCCAATAGGGATGATGACCGCATTTTCATTGCTGTATCCCTGTTTCGATCTCACGCAGTTTGCTTTCGACAAAAGCTTCCATGAGGGCCTTCGGCGCTGCATTGAACATCTTGATCCGGCCGGTATGAAGAAGCAGCAGCAAACCTGTCGCATGAGCGAAAACGCCGACCATCAAAAGATCGGCTTCCTGCTGCGACACTCCGAGTTCCACCGCCGCCACCGCGACGGGTCGCAAGGCGTTGTCCAGAGCCTTGTTTAGTTCTGTATCCGTTTCCGTGCTCAGCCCGGCAGGTTTCATGCCGCCCCTGAAAAGATAAAACCCCAGGTCGAGTTCCCGGGCATTGCGAGCGTAATAGTGGTAGAAGGCCATGGCCGCCGCACGTAGCCTGCACCGCGGGTGGTCGAGTTTCGAAACCGCGTGGGAGACTTCGGACTGCAGAGAATGCAGCGATGATCGCAGCAGATCCGCATAGATGGCTTCTTTCGATGGAAAGTGAAAATACAGCGCAGCGGGAGTATAACCAGCCTTTGCAGCGATCGCGCGCAGACTAGCTCCCTCCAAGCCTTCGGATGCAAAAACTTCTTTCGCAGCGCCGAGGATCAGTTGGCGCCTGCCTTCCGCAAGAACTTGTTTTCGCAGTCTTTTTTGCTCAGCCATACGTTCCTCACGGAAATTGCTTGACGAAAGTTCTAACAGTGTTCGATAAGGATAACAAGATTCGAACACTGTTCGTTTTTTCTTACGGAGGAATGGCCATGCTGATGACCGCATCGGATTACCGGGACTCACTGAGGTCCTACGCGCCTCGGGTTTTCATCAACGGAACTCGCGTTGAAAG
The DNA here is from genome assembly GCF_041103235.1 of Yoonia sp. R2331. Taxonomy (NCBI): domain Bacteria; kingdom Pseudomonadati; phylum Pseudomonadota; class Alphaproteobacteria; order Rhodobacterales; family Paracoccaceae; genus Cognatiyoonia; species Cognatiyoonia denitrificans. The sequence goes on from NZ_JBGCUN010000001.1 coordinate 362,177, forward strand.
CGTGGCTGACGAGCCGCTGCTGGAGCCGGGCATAAACAGCGTGGGTGTGACTTACGATTTTGCACACCGCCCCGAGCACAAGAAGCTCATGACGGCAGTTCAATCGACCAGCGGGCAGACCATCAACAGAATGCTGCACATCAACACAACGTCTGACGATCTTCTCATGAAGCTCGAAGCCGTTCGCCTTGTTTGCAAAGTCTCGGGCTGTGCGCAGCGCTACCTCAGCCATGACGCGCTGAATGGAATCTATCAAGCGACGCATCGCACCGATGCCAATCACGGCACCGACTATTCAAAACGTTTCCTTGCGTATCTTCATGATGTGCAGGAACGCGACCTCACCCTTGGTGTTGCGATGACGGACGCGAAAGGCGATCGGTCGATACGTCCCGGACAGCAGGCCAACCCAGATGTCTACGTGCACATCAAGGAACGGCGGCCAGATGGTATTGTGATTTCCGGGACCAAAGCCATCGTTACCGGTGCGCCCTACATGCATGAGTTTCTTGTCATGCCGTGCCGGACACATACAAAGGAAGATGCAAATTTTGCAGTATGCTGCGCAGTACCCTGCGATGCTCCGGGCGTGACGATCGTCGCCCGTCCAGCCGGTCGGCCCGGAGAAGCCGCTGCCAAATTTTCAGCCAAGTATGGGCAGTCGACCGGGGTTGTGATCTTCGAGGACGTTTTCGTCCCGCACGACCGTGTCTTCCTTGCTGGCGAATACGACGAAGGCGGGTTTATGACCACCTCCTATGCGAACCATCACAGGCATTCCTGCATTGGTGCCCGCGCCGGTTTCGGTGACCTGCTCATCGGTGCTGGGGCCCTAATGGTCGATGCCAACGGGCTGGACGCGGATCGGCATGACCATATCCGCGAGGCGATGGTCGACCTAATCACCATCACCGAAAGCTTCTATGCCTGTGGAGTTGCCGCGTCAGTCTACTACGAAAACGACCCAGCCGGATCGGTGATGCCTGATGCAGTATTTTCCAATGTCGGAAAACTGCTGCTGGCCACGAAAATCTACGACATGCACAAGGTCGCGCACTATGTCTCGGGCGGCCTTATCGTAGCGCTGCCAGGACCCGACGAAGACCATAACCCCGAGACAAAAGCTTCCCTCTCGGCGGTTCTTGGCGGTCGCGCCGATATTCCGATGGAGCGTCGGATGGAGGTCTCGCGGATGATCGAGGACCTGACTGTTTCCAATCAGGCTGGCTGGTACTCTGTAATTTCGTTGCACGGCGGCGGCTCTCCGGAAGCAATGAAACGTGAAATCTGGCGGAACTATCCGGTTGCAGAGCGCAAGGAACTGGTCACGGATCTGCTGGATCGCGGTGTTTTGGCCGAGGGGCGCAAGGTGACGCGCCAGCCCGGACGCTGCTGCGACACAGGCTGCCAGCCGCCCGCCACCGTGGCGCGTCCAGAAGCCGTTCCAGCAAAATAGATCTGGCAGGCAGAAACAAGGTGGCGTGAAATGACGCTGCCCTGTCCAAACTCACGCTATTTCACATGGGCAGCACCTTGGTGGTTGCAGGATAAAGGTAACTCTCGACTGTTGTCACATCATCGAGCAGTGGATGCACCAATCTCCGGCACCATAAGGTTACAACATAAGTTGGCCCCACTGCGGAACGCTTCTTTTTGAACGTTGCGGTCATGATCTTGCAACCAAAAGCGAATGTGTCAGCGGTCAAGACGGAGTGGCTCCCCCCGAAACAATCCGAAGAGAGCCGATCCCGATCTACTCGGCGGTCAGCTGCGAAATGGCAGTCAGCCATTCTTCAATGTGATAGGATTCCTTGAGGCGGCCGTCTTCGACACGGTGCACGTCGATTGACATGATCTCAAAGCTTTTGCCCGTTGCAGGATCAACACCAAGGAACGGACCTTGGGGCGTACCGGTCGCAATCCCGCGCACGATATAGGTGTCACCGTCCTGCCAAATCTCCTGCACCTCCCATTTCAGGTCAGGGATCAGCCCACCGAAAGCACCGAGCGTCGTCAAGAAACCCTCTGCCCCCGGACCACCAAGAGGAGTAGGTGTGGATTTCCAATCCTCTGCGACGACCGCGCGCACTGCTTCTGCTGTGGCATCGGCTGGGGTCGTCAGCAAGTCTTCGTAAAAGCTGCGAACTGTCGCCATATCGTCCGCAAAAGCGGGTATCGAGATCAGCGAGACAGCCGCAGCTGCGGCAAGTGTTTGTAACGTCTTCATTTGGGTGTCCTCTTTCGTGTGAATGTTCACAAAAATTGGACGAACCCTCAATTAAGCGGTAGTATGGAATAATAGAAAAATCTTTTCGGTACTGCAAAACAATATGGTCTCGCACCAAACCCTTCGCCGCTTGGTCTATTTCGCCGCGATTGCAGAGGCTGGTTCAATTCGAGGTGCAGCAGCACGGCTGAACCTATCAGTGCCGGTCCTGTCAGAAGCGCTGTCAGACCTCGAAGCAGAATTGGGCGTGACGCTCGCAACCCGCACAACGCGGTCTTTTAAGCTGACACATGTGGGACAGCGGACCCAACGTGCAGCGCAGGACATTTTGGACAGGGCCAAAGGACTATCCGATCTCACCGCAACGGATCGCCCGTTGCAGGGAAGATTGAGCCTTACAGTTCCGGTTGAGATCGCAGGTTTTTGGTTGCCGCGAATGCTAAGTGGTTTTCGGGCAAAACATCCTGAGGTCGTCTTTGACATAGATGTAACAGACAGTGTCGTTGACCTACGCGCGAGCAAAATTGAAGTGGCAATCCGGACTGAATACGTCGCCCCTGCACAGGAAAGCCAATCAAGGGTCAATTTGCCGCTTGTCGTTGTTTCGGGTGGATCGGCGGTTGTTGATCCAAACGGGGTGGTGAACATTCCCTTGATTGATAGTCGTGCGGATCGAAAATTATTGGCAACGTCCCGCCACGACGGCAGCATTTTGCCACTAACATTCTTCCAATCCCATCAAATCACCAATCGCGCGGCGGGCTTGCAAATGGCCCGCAGCGGACTGGGGGCCATTATGGTCATGCGAGGATCAGTATCTGCTGATTTGGAGAGCGGCGATTTAGTCGAAATCTTACCGAACTACGATTTTGGATCAATCGATCTCAAGTGCCATTTTCGCGACCGCTTGCCGAGTCCAATAGCCCGGGTTTTCGCACGCGAGATGGGCCTTTCCAGCTTGTGAAGAAGACTGAAGACCCAGTGGCCTAGCGTATGTCAAGAAATGCCGTCTAATCCGGCACTTTGCGATCTCGCACTCAGATTTTCGCTGCCACCAACAAGAAAGACTGGTTTATCAAACCGCATGGCGGTGCTGCGGTCCCCGTTCATTTAGCCTTTTCGTACTGCGAGCACGCGCAGCGAGAAAGCCGAATTTACCGTCTTGGCTCTAGGCGGACCGAGCCGCATCTTGCCGTTTTGCTCAAAACAATTTCGGATTGATACCCCAAACAGAAAGGGCCCCCGAAACGGGAGCCCTTTGAAGCGTCGCACGTTGCGGGCTTATTCTTCGGCAGCGGCTTCTTCGTCGCCAGTGGTCGGCACTTCGTCGGCTGCAACCTCTTCGCCGTCTTCGTCGTCGTCGGCCACAACAGCACGCGGTGCCGAGATGTTGGCGATGACAAAGTCACGGTCGATGGTTGGCTTCGCGCCTTCAGGCAGGGTCACATTGCTGATCGAAATGGTGTCACCCATTTCAGCCTCGCCCAGATCAACCACGATGCTGTCAGGGATATCGCCAGCCAGCACTTCCAGCTCAACTTCGTTCCGAACAACCGTCAGCACGCCGCCCTTTTTCAGGCCGGGGCAGGTCTCTTCGTTCAGGAATTCAACCGGGATAAAGATCTTCACGCGGCTGGTCCGCTTCAGGCGCATCAGGTCGATGTGCGTCGGCAGGTCCTTGACCACGTCGCGCTGAACGCCACGGCAGATCACGCGGACATCGTCGTGGCCATCAACCTTGAGGTTGAACAGCGTGGACATGAACTGGCCCTTGCGCAGGCGTGTCAGCAGCTTGTTGAAGTTGATCGAAATCGGAAGCGGGTCTACCCCACCACCATAAACGATGCCCGGCACGTCGCCATCACGGCGAGCTTGGCGGGCGGCCCCCTTGCCTGTCCCCGCGCGTGCAGTGGCGTGCAGATCTGGGATCTTGTCAGCCATTGTATGTCTCCAAAATAAAAACGAGGGCCGCCCTCCAAGGGTGTGCGGCCCAGATGAACCGCTCCTATAGGGGCAGAATCATCTGTTGAAAAGGGGTTTTCGCACCCTTGCGGCTACGCCGGCGTCAGCCACAAGATGCCGCAGGGGGGCAGGGTGATGTCAGCCGCGAACAGGGTCTGCGTCAGCAGGTCCATGACCGGTGAGACGAGCGACAATGTGGACGGCGCGACGCTATGCGGATGCGCTGTGAAATTCGCCACACAGGTGACCGTCCGGTCATCCCCTAGACGCTGATAACAAAACAGCGCCGGATCGCCTGCGTCCAGCACGCGCGTTGGCACGTCGCCTGCCAATTGCGGCGTGGCGCGGCGGGTGGCAAGGATGTGTTTAAGATCGCTCAGAATGCGGGCCGCGGCAGGGTCATCCCGCCGGTTCCAGTCCATCACCGGGCGCTGCATCCAGCGGCCATCATCCGCGCGCGTGGGGTCATCCAGATAGCTGTGATCGTTCAGCATCCCGACCTCATCGCCCATATAGATCAGGGGGATGCCACCGTAGCTGGCAATTAGTGCGTGACCCAGTCGGATGCGCGCCACGGCATGGTCAACCTCTTGCGGTGTCGTGGCGGTCTCAAGCCCGCAGAGGCTGGCGAGTGTGCCATTGGTCCGCCTGTCGCCGGTATCAGGGTTCGATTGAAAATCCGCGCCACGCGCGAAACTGCCCGGAAAGCTGCCGTTGTAGAAATCGGCCAGAAAATTGCGATGCGCGACCGCGTCCAGATGCGCAACATGTGCCGTATCCTCAGGCGTGATCGCCCAGCCGATATCATCATGGCAGCGGATATAAGGGGCAAAGGAGGCGCGCCGCACGCTTTGCGGAAAATGCGTCTTCATCACATGGGTCATCAGCCGCGTGTCGCCCGCCGCCAGCGAGGACCAGTACTGCACCATCAGATTGTTGTGATAGGCCAGCTGACTTTCGCGTCCCGCATGGCTGCCGGTGCCAAGGTAGGGGACCAGATCAGCGGGGCCAACAATCGCCTCGGCCTTGTGGATGACTGCAGGGGCGGCGATGCGCGTGGCCTGCGTCAGCGCCTGCAGGATGTCGTGCACCTCTGGCAGGTTCTGACAGCCCGTGCCCATGCGTTTCCACATGAAGGCTACAGCATCGAGGCGGAACACCTCCACCCCCTTGTTGGCCAGAAACAGGATGGTGTCGAGGATCGCCAGAAACACCTCTGGGTTTTCCCAGTTCAGATCCCATTGGTATTCGTTGAACGTGGTCCAGACCCATTTGCCCATGTCGGGGTAATAGGTGAAATTCCCCGGCGCCTGCTCGGGAAAGATCTCGACCAGCGTTTCCTCAAACTGCTTGGGCAGCGTGTCATCGTCATACATCCGATAGAACGCCTGATAGAACGGGTCGCCCGCACGGGCGCGCTGGGCCCAGTCATGTTCCTTGGCGGTGTGGTTCAACACCATATCTATGCAGGGGCTGATCCCTGCGGCGCGCAATTGCAGATTGACCTGCTGAAACTCGGCCATGGTCCCAAGGGCGGGGTTGATGCGCGTGTAATCCATCACTGCGTAACCGCCATCCGACGGCCCGGGGCGCGGCATCAGACAGGGCATCATATGAGCATAGGTTATGCCCAAGTCCTGCATATAAGGAATATTGGCCGGGACATTGGCCAGCCGCCCGGCCAGCTTGTCGATGTAGAACACATAGGCTGCCATCTTCTGCGACAAGAACCAGTCAGGGTTCAGGTCACGTTCCAGATCAAGGCGACGCAGATCAGCGGGGCGCTTGCGCCAATGCCGGTCCAGCAGGTCGCGGGTACGGTCCAGCAGCGCTGCCGCGTCGTGACCAGGATAAAGCCGGGTGAACGGCCCAATCAGATCACGTCGCCCGCGGTCCCAGCGCAGGGCAAACAACTCGGCATTGGTAATCGGTTTGCGCGGCGTCACGGACATGACCCAAGTATGGCGCGGTTTGCGACAAGGGCAAGCCGATCAGCGGGCGTTTAGGCCCACCGCCCCTCAAAATCCTCTGGCACCAGCAAGATGTCGCGGTCCACATCCTTGATGTCACGCTTGCCGCAAAGCGCCATGGTCGTGTCCAACTCGGTGTGAATGACCTCCAGCGCCTTGGTCACACCGGCCTGACCCATCGCGCCCAGCCCGTAGATATAGGCGCGTCCGATATAGACACCCTTGGCCCCCAGCGCCAAAGCCTTCAGCACGTCTTGACCGGTCCGGATGCCACTGTCCATGTGCACCTCGATCTGGTCGCCCACGGCTGCCACGATGCTGGGCAACATCCGAATGGCCGAGAGCGCCCCGTCCAGCTGCCGCCCACCATGGTTGCTGACGATGATCGCATCCGCACCGCATTCAACGGCCTTGCGGGCATCTTCCACGTCCAGAATGCCCTTGAGGATCAGCTTGCCGCCCCACTTTTCCTTGAGCCTGGCAATCGTGTCCCAGTTCAGCTTGGGGTCAAACTGCTGGGCGGTCCAGCTTTGCAGGCTCGACATGTTTTCCACCGACTTGGCATGGCCTACGATATTGCGGAACGTGCGGCGGTGGGTGCCCAGCATCTCCAGCCCCCATCTCCACTTGGTCGACAAATTCAACAAGGTATTCGGTGTCAGCTTGGGCGGTGCCGTCAGCCCGTTCTTGATGTCCTTGTGCCGCTGCCCCAGAATTTGCAGATCAAGCGTCAACACCAGCGCCGAACAGCCCGCGTTCTTGGCGCGCGCGATGATGTTGTCGACGAATTCCTCGTCTTTCATCACATATAGCTGAAACCAGAACGGTGCTTTGGTATGGGCCGCCACATCCTCGATCGAGCAGATCGACATGGTCGAAATCGTGAACGGCACACCGAACTTTTCCGCCGCCTTCGCGGCCTTGATCTCGCCATCCGCTGATTGCATCCCCGTCAACCCGACCGGGGCAAGTGCCACCGGCATCGCCACATCTTCACCGATCATCTGACTGGCGGTCGTGCGGTTGGACATATCCACCGCCACCCGTTGGCGCAGCCGGATCTTGTCAAAGTCCGAAGTGTTCTCGCGGAACGTCTGTTCCGTCCAACTGCCGCTTTCTGCGTAGTCATAGAACATCTTTGGCGCGCGGCGTTTGTGTAGACGCTTCAGGTCGTCAATCGTCGTGATGATCGGCATGGCGAAATCCTCGTATTGGTTATGTTTGCTTACCAATTTGGGGATTTCGGGGCAAGGCCTGTTGATGCATGGCTGGTTTGCACTGACGTGATGCCGCCGCACGGCGTGGGTCAGCAAGGTGGCCCTGCGCAACATGCCCACCCCATGCCAAACCGTTTCCCTGTTGATCGAAGGACGAAACGCGACAAGCCGGCCATTCTGCCGTTTGCCGCACATGCCTGTTCATCGCTGACGCGGTTGAAGCCCATAGAAATAGGGCGGACGACCGAGGCTCACTGCGACAACCGCCCAAAATACCGAAATAGCCGTAAGCAGACGGAATGAATTTCCTGATAAAAAAGATTCAGCGTTACGTCGCGTGCCAGCAGTAGTTGCGGGCCCGAAGCATGCAATGAAGACCAAGACAAAAGGGTGAGGTCTCAGCGACCTAAAGAGGGCTTCATACTTCCGGATTGGTCTCGTTGGGCCATGTCCGAGAGCGGAATTGACGAGATTTTTGACGCCTTTCCAGCGCAGCCAAACCGTTCAAACCGGTCGAAACAGACCGCCGACATGGCATCGACACCCGGTGCCAGATATTTCCGGGGATCGAATTACCCCTTGTCCTCGGCAAACACCTTACGGATCACGCCAGTGCCCGCGCCCCACGGCTGGCCTGCATGATGACCAGGCTGTTCGCCTTGTCGGCCGCTTTCATGATGGCCAGCATCTGCTCCATATTATTGGCGCTAAATGCGGGGAGGCCGTAGCCATGCTCGGCTACGTGATCACGAAGTTGGCGAAGGGAAATCAGCGGCATTCCAAGCGCTCAATTGTGGCGCAAAGCACCAGAAAAATTCAAGAAGGCGGCTCGGGCGAGCTGTGTTCAGCTCTCGCGGTGATATCGCTCCAGAACGGCCACTTCCTCTTTCGATCCAAGGATCACAGGAACACGCTGATGATGCGAGTTAGGTTGCACATCCAAAATGCGTTCGGTTCCTGTAGACGCGGAACCACCTGCCTGTTCAACAATTAGCGCCATCGGATTAGCTTCATACATCAGGCGTAGTTTGCCGCCGTCAGCGATATTGCCAGCGTCACGTGGATAGAGAAATACGCCGCCGCGGATCAGGATCCGGTGGACTTCAGCCACCATCGAAGCGGTCCAGCGCATGTTGAAGGTCTTTTTACGCGGGCCGGCTTCGCCTCGGATGCATTCGTCAAAATAGTGCCTCACCGGTTGATCCCAAAGTGTGTAACGAGAGGCATTGATCGCGAATTCACTCGTGTTTTCGGGGATCATCATATCGGGGTAAGTCAGGCGGAATTCGCCGGTGCCCTGCTGGTGGGTAAAGCCATTGACGCCGGTGCCTGTGGTGACCACCAAAGCGGTCGAGGGGCCGTAGACGGAATAGCCGGCGCTGATCTGCTCAGAGCCAACGCGAAGCACCGAGCGGTCGTCGGTGGCGTCGATCGCCGTGGGCAGCTGCGATATCGAGAAGATCGAACCCACAGAGAGATTGACGTCGAGGTTCGACGAGCCGTCAAGTGGATCGAAATAGACCAGATAGTCGCCGGCCTGCGGCTTATCTTTCAGCCAGTAGACTTCGTCGACCTCTTCGGAGATCAAAGCAGCGACCCGACTGCAATTCGAACAATGCCGGACGAAGACCTCGTTTGCGATCACGTCGAGCTGCTTCTGAGTTTCCCCCTGAACATTGGTTGACTGGGTGGCGCCGAGCCTGCCCGAAAACGCCCCACCACGGATCTGATGAGAGATTATGCGGCATGAAGTGGCGATATCCTCAAGAAGGAAAATCAAATCCTTCTCGACGCCGTGATTGCGGTAGTCCTGCAATAGGAACTCGCGAAAGGTGATCTGCTGAGCGCTCATGACATGTGTCCTATCCTGAAAGTCCCGCATGGTCGTTCACCCAGCCGAGCGTATCGTCAGTGTTGCCGCAGGGCTTGTATTCCGCCCCCAAAGGCGCGTCGTAGCCAAGATCAGAAATGACCTTAAACAAATAGCCGTAGTCGATCTCACCGTGATCCGGAGCCCCCCGATCCGGAACAGAAGCGAACTGGATATGCCCAATCCGATGCAGAAGCGCCTCGATCCGACGGGTCAGGTTCCCTTCCATCAACTGCACATGGTAGCAGTCGAACATCAGTTTCAGATTGTGAGCGTTGACAACATCGAAGATCGCTTGCGCTTGATCGGTTGTGGTCAGGAAGTATCCCGGGGCATCGTAGCTGTTAAGCGGTTCGATCAGAATGGTGATGCCGTGTGGAGCGGCGGCTTCGCAGGCGTAGTTCAGGTTTTCGACAAAGGTACAATGAGCTTGGTATCCATCGGCGAATCCAGCCATGACATGGATGTTTGGTGTGCCGATGGCGGTGGCATAGGCAATGGCCTCATCGATGGCGGCCTGTGCCTCGGCCTCGCGTCCGGGGATTGCGGAAAGCCCGTTGTCCCCGGCGGCGACATCGCCGCGACGGGTGTTGAGGCCCAACATCGGCAGACCGGTCTCGCTCAGGGCGGCCTTCACGTCGTCGGTTGGCACATCATAGGGCCAGTGGCATTCCACGGCGTCGAAGCCAGCAGCCTTGGCGGCGCGGATAGCCTCGGGCAGGGGCCGGTCGTTCCACAAAAAGCCCAAGTTGGCAGAAAACTTCATGCGTCCCACTCCACATCGAATTTCGTGACAAGCGCCCGGACTTGGGTCTCTGTTAGTGCGCGCGGGTTCATTCCGCGCGTCAGCATCGCCAGGCGCGCGGTGTCTTCCAGTTCCTCGATGGCATTGCAGGCCGCCTCAATATCCTTGCCTGCAACCACGGGGCCGTGATTGGCAAGCATCACCGCACTGCGCCTTCCGGCAAGGCCACGCACGGCGTCTCCCATCGCAGGATCGCCGGGCAGAAAGAACGGCAGCAACTTCACCTTTCCAAGCTTCATGATCCCGTAAGGTGTCAGCGGCGGCAGGAAATTGTCCTCATCGGCATCGGGCATCAAAGACAGCGCGACCGCATGGCAGCTGTGCAAATGCACCACCGCACCCGCCGTGCTGCGCGTGTCATAGAACGCCGTGTGAAGGGGCATTTCCTTGGTCGGCTTGTCGCCATCAATCAGCGCGCCTTGCGCATCAAACCGGCTCAGCCTGCCCGGATCGAGCCGGCCAAAACTTGTCCCGGTGGGAGACACCAAAAGTCCGCCGTCGTCCGTCCGGGCAGAGATGTTGCCGGTGCTGCCCCCGGTCAGGCCACGATCAAACATGGATTTTGCCAACAGGCAAATCTGCTCTCTTAGACGGGCTTCAATGCTCATGCGGTATCTAGTTTGGTCTGGGCGATCGAAAAGAAGTCTTCGGTGCCAAAGTTTCCGGACTTCAGGGCCAGCGCGATATTGGCCCCATCCGATGTGCAATAGGTCCATGGGACGCCAGGCGCGATTTCTGTCCCAATATCAAGTTGGGCCACTGCAAGCGCCTTGGTGACAGCGCCTGACGTCTCACCGCCCGCAACGATCACCCGGCGCGCACCCTTGTCCCGCGCGGCAACCGCGCAGGCCGACAGCGTGGCCTCGACGATCTCTCCGGCACCCGCCACGCCCAGCTTTTCCTGCGCTGCGCGAACGCTTTCGGGATTGGCCGTGGCATAGATGATCGGGGCTTTGTCGAGGTCCTGTTTGGACAGCCAGTCAAGTGCTTTCTGCGGGCCGTTCTCTGCCAAAGACAGCGGGTCCAATTGGAAAGCAGGAACGCCACGGCTGGTGTAATCGGCCACTTGCTTGTTGGTCATGGAAGAGCAGCTGCCTGACAGAACGATCGTCCCAACCCCAAGCTGCGGCGCCTGCGCCCTTGGCGCGTCCGCAGACAGCAACCCATCCGCAAGATAAAGCGCCGGAAGTGGCATCGCCACAGCAGACCCCCCCGTAATCAACGGCATGTCACGACAGGCGGCGGCGATGGTCTCAAGGTCTGAATGTGCCACGGCATCCACAACCACGTGCGCTGTGCCGTCTGCCCGATGGTCCGCAAGGCTGGCGCGCAGCGCATCAGCACCTTTTTCAACCGTTCGTCTGTCTGTCAGCCCCACGGGCTTTGTCACCTGCGGCGCAAGCAGACGCATCAGATTGCTATCACGCATCGGGGTCAGCGGATGGTCTTTCATTGGGCTTTCCGCCAATGGCTGCTGCCCGACAAACAGATTGCCCATGAAAATGGACCGCCCGTTTTCGGGGAAGGCCGGGCAATAGATCGTCTGGTCCGTATCCAGATCCCGCATCAACGCTTCTGCGACCGGGCCGATATTCCCGTCTGCTGTGCTATCAAAGGTTGAACAGTATTTCCAAAAGAACCGCTGCGCGCCTGCCGCCTGCAACCACGCAAGGGCCGCGCGTGTCTCGTTGACCGCCTCCGCGACCGGCGCGGTTCGGGATTTGAGTGCGATCACCTCAAACGGGCTGGTGGCGTCGGGCGGGGTATCGGGCACCCCAATCCGCAAAGACACCCGCACACCGCTCCGGGCTAAAAGCCCCGCGATGTCGGTCGCACCCGTAAAATCATCGGCGATGCAGCCAAGGACTGTGGTCATTTCTCTTTCCCCGGTAGAGTCAAACGCGCGTTGCGGGCATAAACCTTGGCGACGGCAGCATCGTCTTCCTGTCCATGACCCATTCCTGCAGCAGCTACAAACTGCTGAAGCGCGGCCGCAGTGATTGGCGCGCTGAACTGCGCCGATTTGGCGATGTCGAGCACGATGCCCAGATCCTTTGGCCATATGTTGACCGAACTGTGCGGCGTGTAGTCCCCCGCCACGATATGGGGCGCCCGGTTCTCCAGCATCCAACTGGTTCCGGCGCATTTACTGATTACTTCAACAAACTTCTCAGGCGTCACTCCTTGGGTCATGCCAAAGGTCAAAGCCTCGGCCATGGTGGCGATATGGACGCCAGCCAAAAGCTGGTTCACTGCTTTCATCGCGCTGCCAGCCCCAACTTCGTCACCAAGCTCGAAAACCGTTTCGGCGATACTATCCAGCAGCGGGCGCGCAGCAGAGAATGCCTGCGCGGAGCCAGACGCCATGATCGAAAGTTGACCGCTGGCGGCTTTGATCGACCCCCCGGAAATCGGCGCATCAAGATAGTGAACGCCGCGTTCATCGCACTTTGCAGCCATGTCCTTTGCGAAGGCCGGAGGGACGGTCGCGCATGCCAGCACAACCGCGCCAGGTTTCAGTTTCGCAACGATGCCGTCTTCTCCGAACAGAACGCTTTCGGTTTGGGCGGCATTCAGTACCACCACCGCAATTGCATCCAGCGTGTCGGCGACCTCAGAAAGAGGAGTATCTTGCCCCCCCTCGGCTTTGAACTTGGCGATCTGGTCTGGGTTGATATCAACGCCCCAGACCTTGTGCTCACCACGCAGTGCTGAAGCGGCCATACCATACCCCATCGAACCAAGGCCAATTATCGCGACATTCCTAGAGTTCTTGGTGTCCATGGTCATGTTAGTCTCCTTTCACCCAGTTTGGCAGCCACAGTGCAACGTCAGGGAAGAACAACACGATAGCAAGCGCAACGACTTGAATGCAGATAAAAGGGATCAGCGCGCGAAAGATCTCGGACAAGCTCATGTCCTTGGGCGCGACAGATTTCAGGTAGAAGGCCGCCGGGCCAAAAGGCGGCGAAAGATAGCTGACCTGCATATTCATAGCGAAAAGGATACCGAACCATACTGGGTCCATGCCAAGCTTGATAATGATCGGCACGAAGATCGGCATGGTTAGCAATGCGATGCCGATCCAATCCATGAACAAGCCCAACACCACGAGAATACCCATCATGATCAGCACGATGACAATCGGTGAGGCACCACTGTCCAGGATCGTGCTCTCGATAAACCGGTTGCCGCCCATCAGGTTGTAGACACCCACCAGAGCTGCCGCACCCAGGCCGATCCAGATGATCATTCCGCATGTTTCAAGGGTCTGTTTCAGGCTGTCGCGGATAAGTCCCCAAGTCACTTCGCCCCGAACGGCCGCAGAAAGGAACACACCGACCACGCCCATAGCTGCCGCCTCTGTCACAGAGGCAATGCCGCCGTAGATCGAACCCAATACGGTAACGGCCACGCCGACCGGCAGGATTACGCCGCGCATCTTACGCAGTTTCTCGGACATCGAGATGTTCAGCTCTTCGTCCGAGATCGGTGGGCCCATCTCGGGGTTCGCGTAGCACCGGATCAGAATGTAGATGATATAGAAAGACGCCAGCATCAGGCCTGGTGTCACGGTGGCAAGGAACAGGTCGCCAATGGAAACGCTGGCGGTCAGCCCGTAGACGATCAAAACAATCGACGGTGGGATCATCGTGCCGAGCGAGCCACCGGCACACACCGTACCAATGGCCAACGCGCGGTTATAGCCAAGCCGCAGCATCTGTGGCAGGGCAATCAAACCCAGAAGAACGATCTCGCCACCGATGATGCCAGAAATCGACGCAAGGAAAACGGCTGCGACCAGAGTCTGGACAGCGACACCGCCTTTGATGCGACCAGCAACAAGGCGCATGGCGTCGTAAAGATCTCGCGCCATGCCTGAACGGTCCAGAAGAGACGCCATAAGAACGAACATGGGAATAGCGACAAGGACGTATTCATTTACGAACGAATAGATCCGGCTCGACACCAACGGCACGCCTGATGTCCCGAACCATGCAATCGTGAATAGGATAGCAATCAAGCCGGTGACAAAGGCCAGTGGAATGCCGGTCAGGATCAACACCATGATCGACCCGACGAGCAGAAGGGAACCGGTCTGAATACCAAGGTTTCGACCCTCGGAAAACAACAGGTAACCGCCTATCGCGAGGATCGCAAAAACGGCCCCAATGCCAATAATGGCCCATTTGCTTGGCGGCTCGCCCGCGCTTTGGCGGTAGCCGGTGCCCTTCCATGCGGTCAAAATATGGCCGACCGATTGGATCGCCAAAACGATCGAGGTGATAAGAAGCATCATTTTGATAATGGCAGGCGTAATTGGGTTCCACGCCGAACCTGAGCGTTCAAGGCGAATGTCACCCTGCGGCGTCCACCACGACTTTTCGACCATCGTGTAGGCCGCGTAGGCAATTGCGGCCGCGAAGAACAGCGCAAGCAGTCCGTTCACAACGTCCAAAAGTCTTCGTGTGCCTCCGCTGGTACCAAAGTAAATCAGCCCAATGCGGATATGCTTATCTGCTGCCAGACACTGCATCCCGCCGTAAAGGTAACAGGCGGCGATCAGCGCGATCACTGTTTCATGGGCCCAAATCGTCGGAGCATTGAAGAAATACCGCGCGACGATTTCGTAAAGCGAGATCAGTGTCGCGATCGCAAACAGAAAGCTAAAGGCGGTCCCTATCGTAATTATTCCGCGGTCCAACCCATTCTGAGGACCTGCACTGTCGTCTTCATGGACTCTTTTTAAGGCTTCGAGTTGCGCCTCGACTTCGGCTTCGGTCATTGCCGTTTCCTGCTGTGCCATGGTCCCCTCCCGGAACGTGAGCTGATGTATTAGGAGCGAAGGGGCCAGAAACGGCCCCTTCGCGACGCTGCGAAAAAAGTGCGTTACTCGACCAGAAGACCGGCACCGATCAGGTAGGCCGTGACACTGCCATAGGCTTTACCTGCCATCTCGGAACGCTCGGCCCAATTGGCCCACTGCGACTTGGCAATGCTGCGGAACCGCGCTCGTTCTTCGTCAGACCAGTTGATGACTGTGATCTCGGGATCAGCCTCTGCTTCAGCAACAGCGGTTTCGTTTTGCGCCTCCAACTGGCTGACCATGTCGCGCGCAAACACTGAGACGGAATCGTTCAGAATAACCTGAAGGTCTTCGGGCAAACCGTCATAAATGTCCTTGTTGATCGAAACTTCGATCACAGGCATGGAATGGAAACCGGGATACAGCGGATATTTGGCGAACTCGTGCATGCCTTGGGCATGGTTGGTCGAAAATACAGTGTAGTCCGCGGCGTCGATGACGCCTTTTTCCAAAGAGGTGTAGACCTCAGAACCGGGCAGGTTCACCGGCGAAGCACCGGCTGCGGCAAAAACCTCCTGCACCATGCCTTCTGGTGCGCGCATCTTGATGCCTTCAAGGTCATCAACACCGTAAATCGGAACCGTGGAAAGGAAGGCTTCGACGCCCGTTGCGGATGCGCCGAGGAATTGCAGACCATAGGGGTTCACCAACTCGTTGAAGAGCTCTTTGCCGCCCCCGTTTTCCATATAGTCGAACATTTGCTCGGGCGCTGACCACGCACCAACAAGGTTGCCCAACATGGCAAAGGCCGGATCTTTGCCAGAGAAATATGAGGGGTCCGTGATGTGGCCTTGCAGAATGCCCGCACCAACCGCGTCAAGCGTTTCATTGTGTGCCACCACGGTGCCCACTGGCACGACAGTGATTTCGATGCGCCCGTCGGACAGTTCATTGACGCGATCAGCCCAGGCTTCCTCGATTGGAAAGAAGTTGTCTCCAGCCTGTGCAGAGGTCTGGAACGTCCATTGGTAATCTTGCGCGAGCGCAGTGCTGGCGGAAAGCGTTGAAACGGCAACGATGCCACTCAGGACGAGAGATTTAAGTGTGTAGTTTGTCATGGTTCCTCCCAAAGCGCCGCAGGAGCGCTGGTTTGCAGTATTTGTGGTCTCCTCCGAAACCACGATTATCCCGGACCATCTATTCGGTACCGATACCGGTACCGATACCGGTATTGATACCAGTGATCTATTTGCCCTAAGCTGTCAACACTTTCGCGTCGACTTTAGGATGCCGATGCTTGAATAGAGGCTGGGGCCTTGCCGGCGACAGGCCGCGTCGCGATGGGCGGAATGGAAGCAAGTCTATGAAAAGCAGAAAAACTTTAGCAGACGTCGCAGCAGCTGCTGGTGTCAGTAAGATGACAGCGTCACGCGCCCTTCGTGGTGACAAGGACGTCTCACAGGTCAACATAGAACGGGTCAAACAGGCAGCGCGCGAGATAGGCTACTACGGGAATCAGTTCGCCTCTTCCCTTTCGAGTAAACACACCGACTTGATCGGCGTCGTGGTTCCCAGCCTGTCGAATATCGTGTTTCCCCAGGTCATGTCGGGGGTAACCGATGCGCTGAAGGGTACCTTGCTGCAGCCGGTTTTTGGGGTCACGGATTACGATCCCGAAACAGAATACGAAACCTTGCGAAACATGTTGTCATGGCGCCCTGCCGGGTTGATCGTGACCGGGATCGACCAACCGCCCGAAACCCGCCAGCTGTTGAAAGACGCAGGCGTTCCGGTTGTACAAATCATGGATATCGACGGCCATCCTGTCGACACCTGTGTCGGGTTTTCGCACAGCGAGGCAGGTCATGACATTGCCATTGCCCTGTTTGAGAAGGGCTTACGGCGCTTCGGCTACGTCGGGCGCAATCTCGACAAGGACCTTAGGGCCGCAAAACGGAAACTAGGTTTCCAAAGCGGACTACGCGACCATGGACTCGCCTTCGCCGACTCAATTGATGGATCGGATTTGCCGGTCGAAGTGACCGCACTTTCTGCTGTCGATTGCGGCCGCCGTTTGACTGCCGACCTTCTGAAACGCCAGCCCGATCTTAATTGCATCTACTTCTCTAACGATGATCTTGCGTTTGGCGGCCTGTGTCACTGTATTTCGGCAGGTATCAACGTCCCGGGCGATGTCGCACTGGCTGGCTTCAACGGTCTGGGTCTCATCGAAGGGTTTCCCGGCAAGATCGCAACTTCGCGGACAGCGCGCAAACAGATTGGCGAGCAAGCCGCGCGGACGATCCTTGAGACCTTGGAACACTCCGCTGCCGAAACGGAAAAACTGCATATCCTGAAGCCAGAAATATCGCTTGGCGAACTGGCTGAGATCAATAACAAGCCGGACTGACTTCGACGGTCTACCGCCTTGAAAGCTGTGCTCGCAAACTGTCAGAGATGTCTCTCGACTTGAGTGCCAAGATAACCCGCAGCGCGAGATGGGATTTGTTCCCACTGATCTGTGCTGCATTATGCGATCGGCTATGGTAATTCTCTGCGACAGAACAAAGTCGCATAGTCCGCGTCTGGATGATCGGAATAAGCAGCAGCGAAAGCACGGTATCTGATCGAGAGAATTCGACATCCGTGAACGACCGTTCTGGTGACATGCACTGAACCGCAGCAGCACGTGCGCTGCACGCGCGAAGGACTGCTGCGTCAGCGAAAGCCTAGAATCCAAGGTCGGTTTTGTCCCGCAAACCTGAAACGCAACCCTTATGCGCGGTGCGTCCCGTCAGCCAGTGATTTGACAAATTTCAGGACGTTGGAAGCACTCTCGCCAGCGCCGATCTTTTCGACGATGGCCGATCCAACAACCGCCCCATCTGCGATCTCGGCAATCGCCTGTGCGGCGTCAGGTGTCTTGATGCCAAATCCCACAATCACCGGCAGGTCGGTCTGGGACTTGATCCGTGCCACCTCTGGCCCGACGTCCGCGGCCTGTGCGGCGGCGGCCCCGGTGATACCGGTGACTGAGACATAATAGACAAAGCCGGATGTGTTCTGCAGCACCTTGGGCAGACGCTTGTCATCCGTGGTCGGCGTGGCAAGCCGGATAAAGTTGATGCCCGCCTTTTGGGCCGGGATACAAAGTTCGTCGTCTTCCTCGGGCGGCAGGTCCACGATGATCAGCCCGTCGATCCCGGCTTCTTTCGCCTCTTTCAGAAACCGGTCCACACCGCGCGAATAGATCGGGTTGTAGTACCCCATCAGCACAATCGGCGTGGTGTCGTCTGTCTCGCGCAGCGCGCGCGCATAGTCGAGCGTCTTGGGCAGGTTCTGTCCACCTTCCAGCGCCCGCTGTCCGGCCAGTTGGATGGTGGACCCGTCGGCCATCGGATCGGTGAACGGCAGACCCAATTCGATGATATCGACACCTGCGCCCGGCAGGCCTTTGACAACCTCCAGCCCGGTGTCATAGTCGGTGTCGCCCGCCATGACATAAGCCACAAAGGCCTTTTTGCCCGCAGCTTTGAGTTCTGCAAATTTGGCGTCGATTCTGCTCATCGTTTGTCCCCGATCATGACCGGGTTCGTCTGTGCGACATGTGGCCGGAAAACGCAATGGGGCAGGGGGTCTTGCGCCGCATCACCTTTGGGGCACAAAACCCTTCAAAGGGTTTTGGTCAGAGCCTTCAAAGGCTCTGGTCACCGCGCGGCCACCACGCGGCGCGCTGGTGCAAGGGGATGCCGCGCAGACCGCCGACCGCGATCAGAGAGCGTTCAGAAAAGCCGGTTCAGCACGCCCTTGGTCTTGTAGATGTTCTTGTAGTCCCACTGAATGCGTCGGCTGTCCGCCAGCCACGCGGCCAGTGCCGCGGCGTCAATCTGGCCCACATCCGTGAACCGCGCCTCGGCGGCCTTGAACATTCCGGTCTTGACCAGACCCTGTGCCTCAAAGCTTTGCCCGCTCCAGAACATCAACCGGATACAGTCCTTCAACTTACTGTAACCCACGATGGGATTGCCATCCAGAAACCAGACCGGATGGGCATGCCACATCTTGCTTTCCGCCTCTGGCAGGCCTGTGTCGATCAGCGCGCGCAGCCGGTCACAGATCGCACGGTCGCCCGCGTTCTGTGCTGCGTGATAGGCCTCAATCGTCTGCGGTTTCATGATTGCCGCCGAACCAGCGTTTCACCCGCGCCCACAGACCGATCCGCCCGAGACCCAGCTGGCGCTGCTGCGCCAGCCGGTCGATCTCGTGATTGTCGATGATCCGCTCGGCACAGCCACAGCCTTCGCCCAGACCAACCTTGTTGTAGTAAAAGCTCTCGAACTTCTGTTGCTTGGGAATATGTCGCATCATCCCTCCTGATCGCAATTCACCATCCACGGCACGCCGAACCGGTCGCGGCACATGCCAAAGGCCGCCGCCCAGAACGTCTGATCCATCGGCATCACAATCGTGCCGCCCGCCGCCAGCTTGTCAAACAGCGCTTCGGCCTCTGCAACGCTGTCACACTGCGCCGACAGGTTGAACCCGTGGAACCCCTGATGCGGGCCCGAAAATTCCTCCATTGCGTCCGACGCCATCAGCAACCGCCCCTGCACCATGACCCGCGCATGCCCGATCTTTTGCGCTGTCTCATCGCTCATCGGCGGCATCCCCGGCATCTCGCCCATCCGCTGCAGATCCGTGACTTCGCTGCCAAACACATCTGCATAAAACGTCATCGCCGCTTCTGCGGTGCCTGGAAATGTCAGGTAAGTCTCTAGTTTCATCGCGCGCCCTCCTGCCGCCACCCTAGACCCGCTTGCCGATTCCCACCAAGAAGCGTAACAGGCGCCAAAGCCAAAGGAGTGCCGGATCATGGGTTTCAAAATGGGCATCGTAGGTCTGCCGAACGTCGGCAAATCGACCCTCTTTAACGCGCTGACCAAGACGGCCGCCGCACAGGCCGCCAACTTTCCGTTCTGCACCATCGAACCCAATGTGGGTGAGGTCGCCGTGCCTGACGCGCGCCTTGATAAACTCGCCGCCATCGCTGCCTCCAAACAGATCATCCCGACCCGCATGACATTCGTCGACATCGCGGGCCTCGTGAAAGGTGCCTCCAAGGGCGAAGGCTTGGGCAACCAGTTCCTCGCCAATATCCGCGAATGTGACGCCATCGCCCATGTGCTGCGCTGCTTCGAAGACGATGACATCACCCATGTCGAAGGCCGCGTTGACCCGGTCGAGGACGCCTCTGTCATCGAAACCGAACTGATGCTCGCGGATCTGGAATCGATCGAAAAGCGGATGCAGAACCTCGTGCGCAAGGTCCGTGGCGGTGACAAGGAAGCCGTGCAACAGGTCCGCCTGCTGGAAGCCGCGCAAGCCGTGCTGGAAGACGGCAAACCCGCCCGCGTGGTGGATGTCGACGACGAAGACGCGCGCGCCTGGAAGATGCTGCAACTCTTGACGACCAAGCCGGTGCTCTATGTCTGCAACGTCGAAGAAGAGAGCGCCGGGTCAGGCAACGGCCAATCCGCGCGCGTGGCCGAAATGGCCGCTGCCCAAGGCAATGCCCACGTGGTGATCTCTGCCCGGATCGAAGAGGAAATCAGCCAGCTCGACGCGGACGAGGCCGAGATGTTCCTCTCCGAAATGGGCCTTGAAGAGGCCGGGTTAGACCGCTTGATCCGTGCGGGCTACGAACTTTTGCACCTGCAAACCTACTTCACCGTCGGCCCCAAAGAGGCCCGCGCCTGGACGATCACGGAAGGCACCTCTGCCCCCAAAGCCGCTGGCGTGATCCACGGCGATTTTGAACGCGGCTTCATCCGCGCCGAAACCATCGCCTACGACGACTTCGTTGAACTTGGCGGCGAAGGCCCCGCCAAAGAGGCCGGCAAAATGCGCGCCGAGGGCAAAGGCTACATCGTCAAAGACGGCGATGTGATGCATTTCCTGTTTAACACGTAACAAAAAGCCCAGTCTTTTTGTTACCGGTGGCAAAGGGCGTTGCAAAGCAATGCCCAGCCACTCAGACGATCTGCCGGGTGCTGATGCACCAAAAGCCCAGACTTTTTAGGTGGGTGGCAGGGGGCGTTGCAACGCAATGCCCAGCCACACAGATGATCTGCTGGGTGCTGATGCGCAAAAAGCCCAGTCTTTTTGTTACGTGTGGCAAAGGGCGTTGCAAAGCAATGCCCAGCCACTCAGTTGACCTTCTGGGTGATAGACTGCAACTACCCGTAGGCCGGCGTTCCTCCGGCCAGCAACCCGCGAACTTCCCGACAAGACGTCGCCACCACCGGACGGTCGGGTTTTTCCCCGGCACTCTTCCGTCGTTCGTCCGGCGCAACACTGCATCCTCCGGTAGGCCGGGCTTCAGACTGGCGCTCCCGCCGCCTCAACCTCCGCCAACAAATCATCGCACTGCTGCGTCTGATAATCCGACCCCTCCACAAAAAACGCCCGCGCCTTGGCAATCCGCTCGCGCGCTTCGGTCAGGAGGGCGGTGTCCGGCTCAATCCGATACCTCGCAAGCGCAAGGTCCGCGATGTTCCATTGCAGACGGGCAAATTTGAATGGCGCTCTATCTTCCAAGTCCGCATCTTCGCAGGCTGCATAACCCGCCCGCGCTGCATCCAGTTTGGTCAAGTCACCTGTCACTTCTCCCAGCCAACGTCGTGCAAGTGCGAGGTTATTTTGTGTCGAAGCCCAACCCAGTGGATCGGTCTTCTTGTCTTCGAGCGAAAGGGCAGTGCCCAAGGCCGCTTCTGCCTCTGTCAGATGATCCGCCGATCGCTCGACTTCACCTAGCGAGCTCAAGGCATTTCCAAGGTTGTTCCAGGCATCTTTTAAATTCGCGCTGTTTTCTGCCTGGTCTAAGTCCAAGGCGACACGGTAGGCTGTGACCGAAGCGGTCAATAACGCTGGATCAGCTTTGCGTTTACCAATTTCATGTAGGGTGCCACCAAGGCCGTCTTGATGCGCCGACCAATTGATTGGCTCTTTTGCTTTGTTGGTCCTCTTGATGGCCGCTTCAAACGCATTCTTGGCAATGGTCAGATGGCGGTCATTCGTCGAGCGCTCCGCAATGCGAAAGTGGCACCAACCCAGGGTATAAAGAGCCTTAGCCTCAAACTGCCTTTTGCCTTTGCCGCGATCTTGATAGTTCGCCTTGGCCAATGACAAGCTCACCCGCAATGCAAACAGATCGCCCACCGGATCCGCGTCAACGCGCCATTGATAGGCCAGATCATCCACTGCCCGGAAAACCCCACCAGCCGGGGCTTGCCGGTAGATATCCCGGATCAAACGCACTGCCGCTTTGCCAGGATCATTACGCAAACGGTCCTGGCTAATCTGCTTTTTCAGGTGTAGTTCCGCCAGCCTGTCGATCCGGTCGCCTTCGTCATCCAACAGTTTGGCTGCCGCGTCAAAATCACCATCAGTGTTCAGGTCATCCACCTGCTGCATGAGCAGTGCAAATTGCGCATCCGCATTTCCGGCAAGGGCGGCGATTTCTTTGTTGCGGACCAGCTCCTCAAGCGCGCTACGCACACTGGTGTACGCAGTCTCGCGGTCCTTGTGGTCGCCTTCCGTGTAGCGATTGGCGAGTTGGATTAACAGGTCGTCACTAGCGCCGCCAGTCGCATCTTCGCGCTGCAGGCGCGCGACAAGCTGGTCCGCTTCGCGTTCCGCTTTTGTCTCGCCACTCTCGGCAGTTTCCTCGGCATCCAGAAACTTGTCGATCCAGCTTTCGTCCAGGTTCAGCGCCTTGCAAAACTTTCCGACGGTCAGGACACCAAGTGCCTCTTTTTGGCCCTTTTCAATCTTAGAGATGATTGAATTGCCAACGGGCGGCTCAACCATCCCACCAAGTTCAGCTTGGCCAATTCCTCGCCGTGCGCGTTCGCGTTTCAACGTCCGGCCAAAGGCCTTGAGAATGTCCGGGTCAACTTTGGGCAACTTCTCGCAATCCTAGGCAACTCCGGGCCACAATTGCCCAATTCGGGAAACTCTGTTTCAGCGACCCGCTGTTCTGAAACGAACATAATCAAGTCATGGGGTCAATCGGCCCCTGACTTGGCCAAGTCTCACCTTCCACATCCCTGAAAGGATGAGACACATGACGACAACATTCCTCACGGTGCTGCTGACACCACAAACCCTGAACCTCGCCTTCGCGGGCCTCTGCCTGTGGGCCGCGTTTGGCCTCTGTCCCCGGCGCATGGCGTTTCTGTCGGCACTTCTCTACGTGGCACTTTCGTTCTGCTGACGCGTGGTTAACAGACCCTTTCCAAAATCGCTGGTTTGGGGGCTTTGCCCCACCGTACCGGGCCTTAGCGGCCCGGTTTCGGTCTTGCGTACCTCCGGGATGTGTATGGGATGTGCATGGTTTGTGTACCCGGCGTTTGCAGGGTCGCATTCCGTTTACCCTGTTCTCCCCCGCGCGGGCGTTGATTCTGGCACATCGGGCGATGGGTCTGAAACGCTTGTGTTTTTTGCTCTTGTTTTCCGCGCGACCCCTCCCTAAACGGGTCAGCGGAGACGTGGCCGAGTGGTCGAAGGCGCTCCCCTGCTAAGGGAGTAGGCGGGAAACCGTCTCGAGGGTTCGAATCCCTTCGTCTCCGCCACCTTGCCTATTTTACCCTTGTTTTTCAGGGAGATGCCGCAAAACAAGGCTTTGCGCAACTTGCGTTCCTACAATCGACTGTTCCAGCATCTACTATGAACTCAGGTGTATCAGTCCCAAAATCTTCCTGCATGGGAACAAGTGGTTTGTCCGCGTCCAGGTGCCGAAGGCTATGTAGAAGAAGCTTTGGCGTAAGGAACACTGGGTTTCGCAAAAGACCTCTGACAAATCAGAGGCGCTTCAGCGGGCCACCGCTGCGACGAAAGAGAAGAGATGCCAGATCAATTCTGTCTATCGACGCCTTGAAGAAATTCGCGAGACCATACCGCCCACCGGCCCCGGAACCCATCGTTCCGATCGAAACCAGGCCAATCATGCACTGACATGCAAACTGGGCCACTCAGATGGGGCTGATCATGATGGCCGCAGAATTGCACGGATCAGAAGGTTGCCCGCCCATTTGTTGGCACAGCAAAGACTTGGCGACAGTTTTCCTGGCCGAAGCGGATGGCCCGGCCAGGTGTTTGATCAAGTGGCGCGCACCGTTTGGTGCTGCTCGCCCAAGCCCGCAATACCAAGGCGCATTTCGTCGCCGGATTTCAGGTAACGTGGTGGAGTTTGGCCCATACCCACGCCCGGCGGTGTTCCGGTCGAAATAATGTCGCCTGGCTGCAAGGACATGAACCGCGAAAGATAGGACACCAAAAACGGCACGTCATAGACCATGGTTTTGGTTGAACCGTCCTGATAACGATGCCCGTTCACCTCTAGCCACATCGCAAGGGCACTTGGGTCCGGCACCTCGTCACGGGTCACAAGCCACGGGCCGATAGGACCAAAGGTGTCGGCGGATTTGCCTTTGACCCATTGTCCCTCATGTTCCAGCTGAAACGCCCGTTCGGACAGGTCGTTTACGACGCAATAGCCGGCGACATGCGCCATTGCATCTTCGACAGTGACGTTCTTGGCCGCGGCGCCGATCACGACACCCAGTTCGACTTCCCAATCGGATTTTTCCGATCCCGGCGGCAGCTCGACCACGTCGAAAGGCCCGCAGATGGCTGACGTCGCTTTCGCGAAAATCACAGGTTCTGCTGGCACTTGCATCCCGCTTTCTTCCGCGTGATCCGCGTAGTTGAGCCCGATGCAAATGAACTTTCCAACGTGTCCGACGCAAGGACCGACCCTTTCGTTCGCGGGAACTACCGGCAAAGAGACAGGGTCGAGACTGCGCAGCCGGTCGAGACTTTCCGGCAAAAGCACGTCACCGGCGACATCATCAATCACGGATGAAAGGTCGTAGATGGATCCATCGGTGTGTTGCAGGGCAGGGCGCTCGGCCCCTGGTGCGCCGACACGTAGCAGTTTCATTCGTTCAAATCCTTATTCACTTGGTTTTAGGTCCGACCCGATCCAGAAGCCCGATGATTTCGGCTTGGGTCGTGGCATCGGGGGTTGCCGTTGGCATGCGGACAGTTGCGTTTTGGAAAAGGCCCTCTTTTTGCAAGAGCCCTTTATGGACATGATAAAACAAATCGCGCCCTTGAAACCCAAGGCGACTGATCGGAAGGATGCGGGTTTCGATGATCCGTTCGGCTTCGCTTTCGTCCCCGCCTTGCAGAGCCGCCCAAACCGCCATGAATTCACGTGATTGGCTTGCAAAGGGCATTGTGCCACGAGCGCCGCGCCGGAACTCTTCAACCAGCGTACCGCCCCCGGCGCCACCGAGAATGGTCAACCGATCTCCGGCCTCGCGTACCATGGCATTGACCTGTTCGACCGTTGGTTGGGTTTCAACCTTGATAGTGTCGACCAAGGCGACCTCGTTTGCGATGCGGTTCGCAAGCGCTGGGGAAATGGGAGACTGGGGCACATCCTGCAAGATGATGGGCAATCCGGCTGCATTCGCGATGCGCGACAAGTGTTCGACGACGGAATCCGCGCCAGTTGGGAAGAAATCTGGGGGCCAGATCATCAAGCGGGTGGCACCCGCATCGCGGGCTTCAGCCGCCAAGCGGACGGCAACCTCGGTGCCCGGTGCCGAAGTGTTCATGACAATCGGAATTTCGCCTGCCACCTGATCTGCGACGGCGCGGAGCATGCGCAACCGTTCGTCCTGTGTCAGTTTGAAAATCTCGCTGCCGATGGCAATGCCGATGCCATGCACACCGGCTGCAAGCGTCATTTCAACCTCTCGGTGGAGACTGTCAAAGTCGATCGCTTCGTTCTGATCGAAGGGCGTGAGCAGGATCGGGATAATGCCAGAGAGACCGTTCATGCTGATTTTTCCCGTTGCGCATCTTGAGGTTGGAGAGAAAAGACTTCTTTCAGGTCTGTGCGGATCGGCCGACCGGATTCATCAGTGACCATGAGCGGCTGCATGGTTTGCCACCATTTTCGGGTCACATCTTTTGGTTTTGCTTCACCGTCCGGAAAAGGGCGGGACCGTTCCTGAATGGCAAAGACGGTCAGACCGGAGCGAAAGAGAAAAAAGCGACTAACCCCGTCTTGGATCATCTGTTCGGTCAATTCTGGCCAGACAGCGGCGTGGGCGTCGTCATACGCGGCCTCTGCCCCGTCTTTCAGCTGCATTGTCCAGGCGCGTCGATGGATCGTCATGACGTGACCCTTGCATCGTCGATGTAGTCCCACACTGGCGCATAACCGAGCCCAGGAAGTTCCGGCAGTGCGACGTAGCCTTCGGCGTCCATCGGATCACAGTTGCGTTCCAGATAGGGGTGCGGCGCGTCATAGTCGACACCAGGGGCCAGAAGACCTTTTTCATACCATTCGCTTGTGTCCTCAGACGTGGCACCCATGACCTGTAGGTTGCCCCACCCTGCCATGTGGATTTCGCAGCGTTGGCCAAATGCCTCGCACACAACCGCGGTCTTGCGGCAACCCGTCACCCCGCCGCGTCGGATATCCATCCGGCTCATGTCTGATGCGCCTTGCAGGATCCATTCCGCACGGGTGAAGACACCACCGGCTGCTATTTCGGGGGCAAGGATCGGGATGGACAATTCGCGGCAAAGACGCCGATAGCTTTCGACGCGATACTCGGGCATCGGATGTTCGAACCAGTAGAAGTCCAGCCGCTCCAACTCTCGCCCGACTTTTATGGTTTCTTCGATCGTGTGATAGGTGCCCCAGACATCATACATCAGCACCATGTCAGGCCCCACCGCTTCGCGGACCAGATTGATCGTTTCGATATCCGCGCGGATGTTGGAAGGGCGGCCATTTGTAGGCTTGCCTGTGTCTGGGTTCCAAAAGTAGTGCGGGTGGATTTTGTAGGCGCGGTACCCTTCGGCCTGACACGCCAGTGCGTGTTCTGCATAGACTTGGGGCTGACCGATGTTGGGATAAGTGGAGGCATAGGCAGGCACTTTGTCGCGCGCACCCCCCATCAGCTTGTAGACCGGCAGGCCCGCGTGGCGACCCGCTAAATCCCACAAGGCGCAGTCAATCACGCTTTGTGCCACTTCCGGTATGTTGCGCACCCACATCCATTTCCAGATCAACTCTCGGTCGAACGGGTCGGCGCCCAGGATCATGTCTCGGACCTGACCTTCGATCAGGCGTTGTTCATCCGGTGTCATGCCGTCCTGATCGCCGTGCTTGCCGCCGCCAAAGAAGTAGCCGGTTAGCCCTTCGTCGGTGTCGATGCAGGTTACTGTCTGGATCACGTCTGCCTGCGGTTTGAGGACCGCGTGACCGATGTCCCAGCGGTCGGCATGGGTCTTGAACCGCAACACCCTGACATCGGAAATCTTCATGCCGCGGCCATGCCTCCGGACAGGGATTCTTCTGTTTTAGCATCAAAGCAGTGCAGCTTGCCGGGTTCGACTGCCAGGTGGACGGTGTCGCCCGGAGAAAGTGTGACGCGGTCGCGGGTCGTAAAGACAATAGGGGTATCACCGACCTTGAGCATCACTTGTGTCTCTGCACCTGTCGGTTCGATCAGAGAAACCCGAGCGGGCAGGCCAGCGTCGCTAAGGCGGATATCTTCGGGACGGAAGCCCGCGGTCACATCTTGTCCTTCGGCAACCCCCTGAGGCGCGGGGCCAATGTCTTCACTTGCCAGTGTCACAATCCGTCCACCCGAAGCGCGCGCAGGCACGAAGTTCATGGACGGCGAGCCAATGAAACCGGCGACAAAAACGCTGGCGGGGTTGTCGTAGAGATCAAGCGGAGAGCCGATCTGTTCGACGTGACCGCCGCGCATCACAACGATCTTGTCGGCCATGGTCATGGCTTCGATCTGATCGTGCGTGACGTAGACCGTGGTGGTTTTCAACCGCTGATGCAGTTCCTTGATCTCTGATCGCATCTGCACGCGCAGTTTGGCGTCGAGGTTTGAAAGCGGCTCATCGAACAAAAAGACCTTGGGATCACGCACAATGGCCCGGCCCATCGCGACGCGCTGGCGCTGACCGCCCGATAGCTGTCTGGGATAACGGTCCAGCAGAGGTGTGAGGTCCAGAATGTCGGCGGCGGCACGCACCTTGCGATCCTGCTCTTCTTTTGGGACCTTCGCCAAGCGCAGAGAGAATGCCATGTTCTTGGCCACGCTCATATGCGGGTAGAGGGCGTAGTTTTGAAACACCATGGCGATGTCACGCTCTTTTGGCTGGCGCGTATTGATCACGTCACCGTCCAGCATGATGTCGCCGTTGCTGATCGTCTCGAGCCCCGCGATTGACCGCAAGAGCGTGGACTTGCCGCAGCCCGACGGGCCAACGAGGACAGTGAATTCGCCGTCTTCGATTTCAAGATCAATTCCATGCAGCACTTCAACGGCGCCATAAGACTTGCGGATGTTTTTCAGGGTAACAGATCCCATGGATCAGGCTCCTTGCAGTGACATTGGGGAAAAGGCCTTGTCGGCCAGGTCAAAGGGCTGGTTTGCGGTGCGAGGTACAGGCGTCTGACCGGCTTGAATGGCAGGGCGGGGTGCAATCAAACCATAGAGTGGTGAGGTGTCGCCACGGTCGACGAATTCCACCAGCGGATCGGTCTGACAGGTCGCCGCAAGGGCCAGCGCCCAGGGTTGTTCACAGCTGTTGTGAAGAATGACAGGGGTGTCTGCTGCGTCGGCCATCGCCAGTATGCGCATTGCTTCGGTGATGCCGCCGGCCCAGGCCACATCAGGTTGCAAGATGCCGGCAAGGCCTTCGCGCATCAGTTCCGCGCAATCGGCGCGCGAGAAGGCGAAGTTTCCCAGTGCGAGCGGCAGGGCGGGATCCATTTCGGCGCGTACACGGGCCATACCTTCGATATCGTTCGGCGGCAGCGGGTCTTCGATCCAGGCCAATGGTAGGTCCCTTGCGGCCTCAGCAAAGCGCAGTGTGTAATCTGCATCCCAGGCCATGAAGGCGTCGATCATGATCGGCACATCCGGCCCGGCAGCTTCTGCGAAACGCTGCATCAGGGCGATGTTCTCTGCCAGCCCATCAGCGCCCGCTTCCGGGCCGAAAGGCGCGGCTGCCTTAAGGCCATGCCATCCCGCACCGGCCAATGCCTCGGGGCGTGGGGTGGTGGCATAGGTGTGCAGATGCGTTGCTTCCGATCCGCCAAGCAGATCGACCAGCGGTCGACCCTTTTGGTTGCAGCGCAGATCCCACAACGCGATGTCGATGGCCGCGACCGCCATCATGGCAAAGCCGGACCTGTCGTTGGGCAACAGCGCCGCCACCATCTGTCCCCAAATGGTTTCGATCTCGTCTGCGTCTTGTCCCTGCAACAGCCGAGACAAATGTGTATTCACGATCATCTCGACGATTTCACCGCCATTGGTGCAGGACCAGCCGAGCGTGCCGTCGGTATCTTCGATGCGCACGAACACTTTTTTCGTGGGCCACATCCAACTGGCGCGCTGCTCGGCAAATTGCGGGAACCGCGACATGGGAGAGGCCACGCGAGAGGTCTGCAACTTCTGCTTCTGAAAGCCGCAATCGATGGCCCGTGCAGTGATGTTGGCGATGGTCATCCCTTGACCGCCCCGGCGAGCAGGCCTCGGGTGAAGTATCGCTGGCCAAAGAAGAAGACGAGCATGATTGGCAAGGCCACAATGGTCGCGGCAGCGCCGACGAACTGAAATTCCAGCGTGAAGAGTTCAACAAAACTCGCCAGGCCGATTGTGACCGTCTTGTTCTCGTTGGATTCCATTAGGATCGAGGCAAACGCAAATTCTGACCATGCGCCGACAAAGTGCCACATCGCTGCTGTTATCAATGCAGGGGTTGCAAGCGGAAGGACCACCATCACCATGCTCTGCAGTCGGGTGGCGCCATCCATCATTGCGCTTTCTTCGAGCTCGCGCGGGATTTCACGCAAGGACGAGGCGATGATCCACGTCGCAAACGGCAGACCAAAGGCGCTGTAAAGAAGGACAAGGCCGATCAGGCTGTCTTGGAGGTTGAGACTGTTCATCAAACGATACGTCGGCAAGAGCAACGCCGCCCCTTGAAACATCCGGCTGATCAGCAATCCGCCCAGGATCAGGTCACGACCCGGAAAGTTCAGGCGGGCAAATGCGTAGCCCGCGAGCGTACCGAAAAAGACAACAAGGACGGTTGAGGTGATCGCAACAAAAAAGCTGTTTGAGATCAGGCGTGGCCAATCCAGAAGCTGACCTTTTTGATGCGTGTCCGAAAACAGCGCTGCATAGGCTTCAAGCGTAGGGGCCTCGGGCCAGAAAGCCACTGGCAGTTGCACCAGTTCTGCTTCGGATTTGAACGATGCAAGGAACAGCCAGAAAACCGGAAACAGGACATAAACGGCGATGACCAGACCGACCAGACTAAGCCCGATCCAATACCATGTGCGCGGTGTCTCGTTCATTGTGCGCCCTCCGATGCCCAGGACCGTCGATTGATATAGAGGTACAGTCCGACAATTGAGGCCAGCATCACCAGGTTCACCACGGACATGGCGGAGGCGACGCCCCAGTTGAAGAATTCGAAGCTTTGCTGGTAAATGTAGGTCGCCATGATTTGGCTGGAGTTTGCGGGGCCGCCACCTGTCATGATCCAGGGCAGGGCGAATTCTGCGGTGATCCAGATCATCGAGATCACGGTCACAGCGGTCAGCGAAAAGGCGATATTCGGTAGGACGACAAAGCGGAAGCGTTCGAAGGCCGTTGCGCCATCCATACGTGCGGCTTCCAGTTGGTCGTCCGGGACAGACCGGATTGCCGCGCAAAGGATCAACGCCACCAAAGGCATCTTGCGCCAGATCAGGACCACCACAAGCGTCCACATCACAGTGTCAGGGTTGCCCAGGAATGAAACCGTTCCCTCGGTCATTCCGGTGCTTTCCAGCGTTTGGCCGATGATGCCGACTTGGCCGTGTAGCATCCATTTCCAGGCCATGGCGGTCACCACATCGGGCAACACCCATGGCAGAAGAATCAAGGCGCGCAGCCATGTTGTCATTTTGCTGTCGACCGCAAGAAAGGTTCCAACACCAAGACCAACTGTGACGCATAGGATCGTGCCGCCAACAATCCAGATCGCGGTGTTTTTCATCACGGTCCAAAAGACGGGATCGTTAAAGAGCGCGTCGAAATTCGAGAGCGTTCCAAAGCCACGTTCCTGTCCCATGACGACTTGCGTCAGGCTCAACGTGGCCACGTTGTAAGTTGGCCCGACGACGAAGGCGAGAACAGCCGCCACCACAGGCAATATCATGAAATACGCCAAGCGGCGGTCATTCGGCATCATCGTCGGGCCCCCTTGGGAGGTAAAGTTAACCGCGGATCAGGTCGATTTGAGCCTGCGCGGCGGTGGTTGCGTCATCAAGCGCTTGTTGCGGCGTCTTCTGGCCCAACACGGCTTCCTGAATGGCGGTGCCAAGTGCGGATTCGATGGCAGAGACGCCGATGAACCGCGGCATTGGGGCCGCGCCTTCGAACAATGTGCCCGCGTTGTAGGCCTCGACCCAGTTGGGCCACACCTCTTCGAGTTCCGCATTGTCCCAAGCGGCCTTGCCGGCAGGAATTCGCGCCACCTCGGGCTGTCCGCCCCAGATTTCCAACTGTTCGTCCTGCGACCAGAAATCGAGGTACTCGACAGCGGCTTCGGGGTTCTCGGCGCGCGACGACACCATCAGGATCGCGGTTGGATCCATGATCGCATTCACCGGGGAGAAGGCACCGGTTGGGGTGTCCGGGCGTGGGAATGGCACGCCGGTCCAGCGCACATCCTCTGACACACCCCATGGTGTGTTCAGCCACGACAGACCGATCCACATGGCCGAACGCCCCTGACCGAACAATTGCGCTGTATCGCGGAAGAATGTCTCTGTCAGCGAAGTGGCAGGTGGCGTTGAGCCGTCTGCGATCAGATCGACATAGAGCTGCAAGGCATCCACGACACCGGCGTCGTTCAGCGTGACCTTGCCGGTTTCCTCGTCAAAGATACGTCCGCCATTCGCATAGGCGATGCCTTCAAAGATATTGATATCGACCGGCGCTGTTGTCGCGGGGAACGCGAGGCCTGGGCGGTCAGGTTTGGTCATTGCCTTGGCGTATTCGCGCAGTTCTTCCCATGTGGCCGGCGGACGGTCGAAGCCGGCCTCTTCCAGCGCGTCAAGGTTGACGGCAAGGAAGCTGGCCATGTCGACATAAGTTGGCAGGCCATAAAGCTTGCCGTCATGCATGCCGGATTCCAGCACCTCTGGCACGATCCGCTCTTTCCAGCCGTCGATCTTGTCCGATGCGATGTCATCAAGAGGCTGGATCATGTCAAAGCCGGCAAATTCAGGAATGTCCTGACCAAATGCGATGATCACGTCCGCAAGGCGCCGCGTCTGGAAACCTGCCAGGATTTTCTGGCGGCGAATCTGTCCATTAAAGTAAGAGTAGTCGAGGTTGATATCCGGGTGAGCGGCAGTGAAGGCGTCATTGCGCGACGCCCAGTTTTCGACCTCGGTGGGCGTGCCCCCGAATTTCCAAACCGACACGCTGCCAGAGGCAGCATGCGCCGGGCGCAACGGCGCGGCGGCGGCGATTGCTGCTGCGGCAGTTGTGCCCATGAAACGGCGTCTGTTGATTGAATTGTTCATTTCTTCCTCCCAGTCGTTCAGGGGTTGTCCCTGGAATCTTTGATGCTATTCGTGTGTCATTTCGTATTGACGTACGTTAGGGGCAATGATACTCGTATGTCAACGATGTTTTTTGCAACTTTCTTTCAGGGCAACCCCAGGTCGATGCAATCCATGTGGAGGGCAAATTGATGGCGGTTGGTGCAAAGAGACCGATCACGCTGAAGGATGTTTCTAAGGCTGTGGGCCTCTCATTGATCACGGTGTCTCGTGCCTTGCGGCAGCCTGACACGGTGCACCCCGACACCCGCGAGCGGATACAAAATACAATTGTGGAGCTGGGGTATGTCCCCAATCTTGCCGCGCGTTCGCTGGTCTCGAAGCGCTCTGACATGGTTGGCGTTGTTGTGCCGATTCTCGCCAGCTCGCTGTTTTCGGATTTCGCCGAAGGGATCACTGCCGAACTGGACGCGCATGGTTTGCGCATGCTTCTGGCCGTATCAAACTGGTCGCCCGAGGCTGAAGAGGATGCGGTGCGTACATTCATTGCACGGCAAGCAGATGCCATCATCCTCACGGGATTTTCGCACACCGAAGGCACCCGGAATATGCTGGAACGCTATGATGGACCGGTTATCGAGGCTTGGAACATTGCCGACGACGTGATCGATTGTGCCGTTGGCTTTGACAATCATGCCGCGACGGTCGACATGACGCGATACCTTATCGACAAAGGTTATCGGAACATCGTCATGGTTGGCGGGGCCGCAATCCATAACGATCAGGCCTCTGACCGGACACGCGGCTTCAAGGATGCGATGCGCGCTGCCGGGCGCAACATTGAACCGGACACGATCACCGAATTTGACAATCCGGCCACCCTCGAAGCGGGGGGGCCAATCATTGAAGCGCTGATGCAACGCGCGAACCCGCCGGATGCTGTCTTTTTCCTTGCTGAACTGCCCGCGCAGGGCGCGATGCTGTGGTGCATGTCACATGGCGTGCGGGTGCCAGAGGATGTGGCCATTGCGGGGTTTGGTGACCTTAGCATCTCATCGCTTCTGCCGGTCCCGATGACGACAGTGCGCATTCCCGGCCATACCATCGGAACCCAGTCCGCTAAGTTGGTTCATTCCCGACTAGACAGCGGCAACACCGACCAAACGGTGCATGACATCGGCTACACATTGCAAATCAGGAAAAGCACATGACATTGGATTCAAACCCTTACTGGGTGATGGCATGTTGAAGGCCGCTATTATCGGGGCAGGGCATTTCGCCTATCGCATGCACATTCCAGTTCTGGCGGCGCGCAGCGAAGTGACGCTTGATAGCGTGTGCCGTCTGGGACGGGACGAACTGGACCTCATTCGCGACGAATTTGGCTTTGCTTTTGCAACCGAGAACTGGCGCGACGTTCTTGACCGCGACATCGACATTGTGGTCATCGCCTCTCCTCATGATCTGCATTACGAGCAGGCCCGCGCCTTTCTTGAGAAGGGCTGCCATGTTCTGGTGGAAAAACCCATGTCCCTCGATCCTGACGAGGCGTGGAGCCTTGTTGACGTGGAAAGTCGCTCGAAGGGCGAGCTGCTGGTGGCCTATGGCTGGAACTATAAGGATGGTTTCACGCAGATTCGTGACTTTGCGGCCCGCATTGGAACCATTGAGCATGTCGTCTGCCACATGGCGTCATTCACGCGCGGGATATTTTCGGGTGGTGGCATGGAGCGGTGGAAGCATATCGCTATCCAACCTGACCGAAGCACTTGGGAGGCCCCCGATCAGGGCGGCGGTTATGCTTTTGGGCAGCTGTCGCACGCGCTTGGCATTCTGTTCTGGGCTACTGACTTGCGTGCCGCCTCGGTGCAGGCGTCGGTTTTTCAGGCCCCCAGCACCATCGACCTGCACGACGCTGCGGCGGTGAGGTTCACCAACGGGGCCACAGGTGTCTTTTCAGGCAGTTGCGGTGTCCCCGAGGGGCACGGATTTGAAGTCGACATCCGGCTTTATGGGGACAAGGGATCGCTTGTGCTCGACATTGAGACTGAACGATTGGTCTTGAAAACCGCAGACGGCAAGACCGAGATCGCGCCCGTCACGCCCGGCGCCTGGCGCTATAGCTGCGAAGGCCCCGCTAACCGATTGGTGGACATCGCATTGGGGCAGGGCAGCAACGAAAGCCCCGGCAATGTTGGCGCGCGCGCAGTAGAGGCGCTGCACGCGCTCTTAAGCTCAAGCGAGGCGGGCGGCGCTCCTTTTGATATTTCGCAGAACGAAAAGGCAGAAATCGAATGAAACAGTTTCAAGACCAACTTGCCGTTGTCACCGGCGGCGCACAGGGGATCGGGCGCGCGGTGGCGGACAGGCTCGCCGCGGGTGGCGCGCGGGTCGCGCTGTGGGATCGCGATGCCGACTTATGCAAGCAAGCCGCGGCTGAAATTGGCGGCGGAGCAACGGCACATGCCGTTGATATTGCGGACTGGTCGAGTGTCGAAGCCGCGGCAAAGGCCACGCTCGCGCCCGGCGCACCGATTGCCATTATGGTCAACTCTGCCGGTGTCGCGGGGTCAAACGGACCACTTGCTGAATACCCCGTGGACGAATTTCGCGCGATTACCGAAATCAACCTTTTGGGCACCTTTCACGTCAACCGTGCGGTCGTGCCTTCGATGACCGCCGCAGGCTACGGACGGATCGTGAATATCGCGTCCGTCGCTGGCAAGGACGGCAATCCGAACGCTTCGGCCTATTCCGCGTCCAAGGCTGCTGTGATGGGGTTGACCAAATCGCTGGGCAAAGAACTGGCTGACCTCGACATTGCTGTGAACTGTGTCACCCCGGCTGCCGCTCGCACCCGGATTTTTGACCAGATGAGCCAGGAGCACATTGACTATATGCTTTCCAAAATCCCGCGCGGGCGTTTTCTGGAACTTGATGAGGCTGCCGCGATGATTGCTTGGCTTTGTTCCCCAGAAAACAGTTTCACAACCGGCGCTGTGTTCGATCTGTCCGGCGGGCGGGCGACCTATTGAGCATCACCCGTCGGTTTCCCGCTGTGCCGGTGATCGACGGGCACCACCACTTCTGGGAATTGAGCCGCTTTCCATACCGCTGGTTGGCCCCGGATTCCGGCCCCGCGCGGTTCGGCGCCAAGGATGCGATCCAGAGGAACTATCTGCCACAAGACTACCTGTCAGATATGACCGCCATCGACTTAGTGGGCAGCGTCCATGTTCAGGCCAATTCCGGAGCCGCCGATCCCGTGGATGAAACGCGATGGCTAGAGAAGCTTGCCGACCAGAGCGGCTGGCCAAGCGCCATAATTGCCGAAGTTGATCTATTGGCACCCGATGCAGCCGTGGACATTGCGCGGCACGCCATAGCCAGCGCCCGCTTGCGCGGCATTCGCACTCCGGTTGCATGGGATGAAGCCGGGCGGTGGCGCGTCGCCTCTCGCGCCAACGTGCTGGCTGATGCTGGCTTTCGCAAATCCGCACGAGAACTTGCTGCCCGCAATCTGGTGCTCGAAATGGTGGTCGTGCCCGACCAACTGCCCGAAGTCGCGGAATTAGCGCGCGCCATGCCCGCGCTTCGAATTGTCATCAACCATTTTGCGACGTTGGAGCCCGCTGTTCCGGGTAATGCAGACATTTGGTTGGAAGGCATTGCAAGCATCGCCCAAAGGCAGAATGTCTTTCTCAAGCTGTCGGGGTTGTGGACCGTCGATAAGTCATGGTCTGCCAAGGTGCTTCGTCCATACGTCATGCATGCGCTTGCGCACTTAGGCCCACAAAGGATTCTTTATGGCTCGAATCTTCCAGTGGAGGGCGTCAACTGTTCAGCGCTGCAACAGTTTCACAGTCTGGAGCAGATCCTTTCGGACGTGCCGGATGCGGCAATTCAAGCGATATTCTCTGGTACTGCGCGAAACCTGTATCGTCTCGCGTAACGGCCGCAAAACGTGACAGGGGTCAATTCGCATTCGCGTCAGCCTCGCTGACCTGGGTCATTCCGGTTTGGGCCATGGCAGAGGACAGCTCTTCGCTGAAGACCTCCCACAGTTGCCGCAAGCCTTCCTCGCGGCCCGCAGCCATGGCGAACTGCAAGGACCGCCCAAAGAACGTAAAATCTGCCCCGGCGTTCAACGCTTTCAGAACATCTTCGCCGGATCTGAGGCCGCTGTCGTAAAACAGAGGGAAATCCGGTCCTACAGACTTGCGGATTTTTGGCAGCATCAGGATAGGCGCCGGTGCGCTTTCGAGCTGGCGTGAGCCATGGCTGGAAACCTGAATGGCATCCACACCTGCCGCTTTCAACGCCACAGCGTCGTCGATGTTCAGGACACCTTTGACCACCAGCTTGCCGGGCCACATCTCGCGCAGGCGCGCCAGCGTATTCCAATCTGCCTTTGCGCGGCTTTCCGTGCGGTCGAAATCATAGCCTTCCATCTCAAAATTCGCCATTTGCGGCTTTCCCGCAACCAGTTGGGCCAGTGACCAGTAGGGATGCAGCGCAAAATCGACGAATTGGCGGGGCCCGATGGAGAATGGCATCTTGAAGCCGTGGCGCAGCTCGCGCGGGCGGCGGCCAACCTCGGGTACATCCACCGTCAGGACCAGCACGTCGTAGCCTGCGGTCTTTGCCCGTTCGACCAGCTTGAAGGTCCCTGTGCCGTCACCTGAGAAATAAAGCTGAAACCAGGCGTGTCCTTCGGCCGCCTCGATGATCTGCTCCATGGGCGTGGAGGCGACAGTGCTGACCCCATGTGGCACCCGGTACTTTGCGGCTAACCGGGCCAGCATCAGGTCGGCACCGGGGGCCGACAGGTTGCACATTCCCATGGGCGCGATGCCAAATGGCCGGTCGGCGGGCGCGCCGAACAGCGTTGTTGCTAGGCTTCGGTCGCTGACGTCCCGCAGAATCCGCGGTTCCAGCGTAAGGGCGTCAAGGGCCGCGCGGTTGCGCGCAGCCCCCGTTTCATTGCCCGCCGCCCCGTCGATGTAGTCAAAGACCATCCACGGCAGGCGGCGCTTGGCAAGCCGCCGGGCATCCGCAGCGCTATGGATGTCGGCGGCCGCCATTTAGGCCTTCACGGCTTCCATAAAGCGATGACGGATCACGACCGGATCAAGTGTGATAACCGGCAGCTTGATATTACCGCTGTCGCACTTGCAGACGATGATCGTCATCTCATCACTATCAATCGCGCCTTGCAAAACTGGGCCAAGCTCCTTGTCCTGCACTTCGATCACGTTGTCGCATCCGCAGGCGCGGGCCACGTCCGTAAGGTTGGTCTTTTGGCCGGCATAGGTCGGCTGATCGCCGGTGGAGCCGTAAGAGCCGTTGTCGATGATCAACAACGTGTAGTTGCCTGTGGCGTTATTGGCGATGGTCGGCAGCGTGCCGAGGTTGGTCAGGACAGACCCGTCTCCGTCGATCGAGATCACAGGCTTATCCTGCGCCAATGCCAGACCAAAGCCGATGGAGGACGAAAGGCCCATGGTGCCAAGCATGTAAAAGTTGCGCTCATTGTCGTCGATCATGTGCAGCTCTTGGCTGGGCAGACCGATGTTGCAGACGACAAGATGCGGGTTCAGGATGGGCGCGATTTCGCGCAGAATTTCAGAACGGATCATTGGTCGCCGTAGCCTCCCCAGAAGTTGGCGTCGGTCAGGATCGCCACGGGTTTGTTGGACATGAAGGTGTATTTGAGGATGTTGTCGAACTCTTCGACGTCCTTTTGCCAATGGAAATGGTAGGTCGGAATGTTCAACTGCGCCAACAGCGCCTTGGTATGCACCGCCATCTCGACCTGGCAGGCCACGGGTTCGCGCAGCTCGCCCCGGTAAGAGATGATCATCGGCAGCGGCATCCGGTAGAACTGTGTCAGGGTGGCCAGCGTGTTGATCGTCACACCAATTGCCGTATTCTGCATGATGATCGCCGGGCGTTTGCCGCCCATGAAGGCCCCGGCACAAAGCCCCATGCCTTCGTCTTCCTTGTTGGAAGGAATGTGGAAAATCTCATCGCGGTTCTCGACCTCGTCGATCACACCCGCCAGCTGTTTGCAGGGAACGGTTGTGACGAACGAGACCTCATTGGCGACAAGATCGTCTACGATCTTTTTGTCGATATTCATTTCAGTCTTTGCCTTTCGAGGGAGCGCCGGAGCGCGTGGGTTATGATTATCAGCTTCGGTAAACATGCACGGCGCAGGGCGCATGACGCACGACGCGGGCCGCGGTGGAGCCCAGCAAGTAGTCGCTAAAGCCCGGTTTGTGTGATCCCATCACAATGCAATCCACCTTATGCGCTGTGGCATAGTCGATGATGGACCGATAGGTGTGCCCGACGACCATTTCGGCTGCGACACCGTCAAGGTTAGCGGTCTTGGACGCCAGTTCCGCCTTTGCGCGGGCCATGGCCTCTTTTCGGATGTCTTCGTCTACATAGGCCTGAACCGATCCTTGCGGTGCCTCGTAGACATGCAGCGCAATGATTTCGCCAGCACCGCCTGTTAGCGCGCGCGCGATTTCGAGCGTGTTCGCGGACACACCGTGATCAAGCGCCATGGGAACAAGTATCTTCTTATACATGATCTAACTCCATCAATTGCGGGTTTTGCTTCAGGCCCAAGGGTCCAGAACGATCTTTGGGGATGCGACCGTACCGGCCCGCAGATCCCTGAACGCGGCAGCACCATCCGCGAGGGGGCGATGTTCTGTCCAGTCGAGCGGGCCAAGGCGGCCGTCGAATATGGCCTGAGCCGTATCGCGGAAGTCCTGAGCTGTGTAGGTATAGGTGCCGATAAATGTAACTTCTTGTAGTGTATAGCGACGCACGTTGACGCCGCCGTCGTCTTGACCAAGACCGACATGCGCAATGACCCCACCGGGCAGCACATGTTCAGAGGCCGTTGCCCGGGTTGCGGCAAAGCCCACTGCATCAATGATCAACGGGTAGTTCTCGGCCACATTTGCAACGGTATGCTGCCCGCAGGTATCCGTCAGCATGGCCCGGCGCGCATCATTTGGCTCTGCGATGGTGATGTCTTCCACACCCATTGCAGCAAGCGCCAAAGCCGCAGCAAGGCCGATTGCGCCGCCACCCAAAACCAACGCGCGACGCTCCATTGACGGATGCAGTGCTTCAAGCGCAAGCCGAACGGTGTGCCAACTGACCGCAAGTGGTTCGGCAAGTGCCGCCTTTTCCAGCGGTACATTCTGCGGGACTTCAACCAGATTGCGGTCCGGCATCGTGATGTATTGTGCAAATGCGCCTTCGCGCGGCTGCATTGAGATGATCTGACGCGTCGGACACAGGTTTTCCCGGCCGCTCTGGCAGGCAGAGCATGTCATGCATGTTACCAGCGGGTTGACGGTGACGCGCATCCCATCACGGACGCCGCCCTGGACGTTTCCCGCAGCTTCGTGGCCAAGGATCAGGGGGGCAGGTCGGCGGTCGTCATGGCCCAGATAGGCATGCATGTCGGATCCGCAGATGCCCACAGCGGCAACCTTGATCAGGTGCTCGTCCGGCGCGGGAACTGCATCCGGCACATCGCGATACCCCAACGTTTCAACGCCGTCATAAACCAAGGCCTTCATTTTGCAGTGAACCCCCCGTCAACCATCAGCACTTGTCCCGTGACGAACGAAGAGGCGTCTGAACACAAAAACAAGATAGGTCCATCAATGTCTTCCAAACGCCCATTGCGACCCACACAGGTCTGCGCGGCGTTGCGCGCCGCGCGTGCATCGTCTTCGAAGACGGCGGCGGTCAGTTCGGTGGGGAAGAACCCCGGTCCGATTGCATTCGCTGTAATCCCGTCTTTGGACCAGGCTTCCGCCATGGCGCGCGTCAACTGGCCGATCCCGGCTTTCGTTGCGCCGTAGGCAATGCCTCCTGGAAAGGCGCGGGTCGACTGCAAGGAGGCAAAGTTCACAATCCGCCCCCAGCCCTTTTTCTTCATCGCGGGCACCATGGCCCGGCTCAGGAAAAACGGGGCCGAAAGATTGAGCGCAAGCGTCTGGTCCCAGCCTTCGGGCGTCACCTCGTCCGCGACTTCGCGGGTGTTGACACCAGCAGCATGGATCAGAATATCCGGCGCGCCAAAGGGTGCCGACACCCTGTCCACCAGTTCTGACAGCTTCGCCCGATCAGCCACATCCGCCGCAACACCCGTCGCCGAGGCGCCAATTTCTGAATTCAGACTGTCCAGCGCCTCTTGCCGGCGGGCCACACCAACGACCTTTGCCCCGGCATCAGCCAAGGCAATGGCCGCACGGCGGCCCAGTCCTGAGCTTGCGCCGGTGATGCAGGCCACCTTTCCGCTCAGATCAAAAAGTGGACTTGGGTTAGCCATCTGCGGTTAGGTCGAAGTTCTCACCCGGGAAGTATTTGGCCAGACGTACGTCGGCTGCGCGGGCGTGCCCTTCCATGCCTTCCAAGCGTGATATCCGTGCGGTCGCAATTGCCACATCTTTGGAGGCTTCTTTTGTGGCGCGCTGCCATGTGACGATTTTCATATACTTGTGGACCGAAAGCCCACCGGTATAGCCCGCGGCACCAGAAGTTGGCAGAACGTGGTTCGTCCCCGAGGCCTTGTCGCCATAAGACACAGTCGTTTCTTCGCCCAGGAAAAGGGAACCGTAGCAGGTCAGGTTCTCAAGCCACCAATCAAGGTCCGCTGCCATCACGGTCAGGTGCTCGGGTGCGTAGTCATCGCTGCATTTTGCCATCTCGACGCGGTCGGCGCAGACGATGACTTCGGCATAGTCGCGCCATGCTGCAAAGGCGTTGTCACGGTTCAGTTCGGGCAGATCCTCGATCAAGGCAGGCACGCGGTTCATCACATCCTCTGCGAGCGTGCGATCATCCGTGACCAACCAGACCGGGCTGTTGTAGCCGTGTTCAGCCTGGCTCACGAGATCGGTGGCAACAATGTGGGCATCCGCAGTGCTGTCCGCCAAGATGAGGCTGTCGGTCGGGCCGGCAATCATGTCGATGCCTACGCTGCCGAACAGGATGCGCTTTGCTTCGGCGACGAACTGATTGCCCGGACCCACAAGAATATTGGCCTTGGGCAATCCAAACAGACCATAAGTCATGGCGGCCACGCCCTGCACCCCGCCCATGGCGAGGATATTGTCGGCACCACAGATATGAGCGGCGTAGACAATGGCCGGAGCGATGCCCACATCCGGGCGCGGTGGCGAACAGGCTGTGATGTGCTTGCAGCCAGCGACCTTGGCTGTGGTGACAGTCATGATGGCGCTGGCAATGTGGCTGTAACGCCCGCCCGGCACATAACAACCGGCTGCATTCACAGGGATCGCCTTTTGACCCGCGACATAGCCCGGCTGAATCTCCATCTCCACATCAGCAACAGTGCTTTTCTGCAATTCGGCAAACCGTTTCACGTTGTCATGGGCAAATTGGATGTCCGACTTGAGCTTTTCCGGGACCAGCGCGATGGCTGCCTCGATCTCTTCCTTGGTCAGCAACACGTTGCCGTCGTAACGATCAAACTTGGCCGCATATTCCATCGCCTTGGCGTCACCGCCTGCCTTGATATCATCAAGGATCGACACAACCGTTTCATGCACATCCGACGCACCTGAGGCCGAGGTCAGCGTCGCTTTCTTCAGGTATTCATATGCCATGTCAAAGAAGTCCTATTTGTAGATGTCTGGAAGTAGGGTCGTGGAGACGGCCGGGACATAGGCGATGAACAAGACCACAACAAACATGCATAGCACGAAAGGAACGGCGCGCGCAGCTATCTTGAGGATCGATTCACCGGTAATTCCCGACACCACAAAGAGGTTGAGCCCAAGCGGAGGCGTGATGAAGCCCACACCCAATGCCGTGATCATCATGATGCAGAATTGAATTTCGTTCATGCCGATGTTTTCAGCAAGGGGCTGAAGGATCGGCGCAAGGATCACGATGTTGGGCGTCGTCTCCATGACGCAGCCTGCCGCGACCAGAATTCCGATCATGAGCAGTATCAGCACCCAAGGCTCTTCGGTAAGGCCTGTTGCGGATGTCACAAAGCCCTGCGGCACCCCCATGATGGCAAGCGCTTCGGCGAGCGGTGCTGAGAAGGCGATGATTGGCAAAATGACGCCATTCACCTTGGCGGAGCTGACCAGCATGGCCGGAAAATCAGACCATTTAAGTGTCCGCAGCAGAAAGCCCATCAAGATCGTGACAACAACAGCTGTCGCCCCGGCCTCGGTCGGGGTCAGACGGCCCGAGAAGATGCCATAGAAAATGATGCCCGGCACGATAAAGGCATACCAGCCGGACTTCAGGGACCGGCCAAGATTACCCAGCCACTCGCCAAACGTCAGATTGCCGCCGCCTTCATAGGCATAGATGCGGTTCACGATGAGGTTGGTGATCAGGATCGCGAACAGAATGCACAGGCCCGGGATCAGCGCTGCAAGGAATAAGGTCGATGCGGATATGCCCAGAACAAGGCCGATGATGATGTAGGCAATTGAAGGCGGGATCAGGATGCCAGTACAGGCACCTGCCGCGACCAAGGCGCAAGCATAAGGGCGCGGGTAGCCAGCCTCGACCAGACGGGCGATCGTCATGCGACCAACTGCGGCAGCACCCGCGGCGTCCGAACCAGAGATGGCTGCGAACATGCCGCAGACCAGAACCGTCGCCGAGCCAAAACCGCCTTTGGTAAAGCAAGTCAGCGCCTCAGCGACGTCCAGAAACTTTCGACTGAGCCCGGTACGAACAAGCACGTCACCCGTGAGAATGAACAGTGGGATCGCTGTAAGTGCAAAAGCGTCGATCCCGGTGAAAAGACGCTCGCCGACCAAGGACAGGGGCAGATCCCCCGACATCAGCAGCATCAGGATGGCAGAGGAGCCGATGGCGGCCCAAACGGGCACGGCCATGGCGATAAGAGCAACGAAGATGATGACAGGCAGGTAGAAATCCCACCCCAGCTCAACCGTTTGCGCGACAGTATTCCAAAGCATTTTCCGCGCTCCTTAGTCGAACAATGTGTCGCCCTCGTAGACAGGCTTACCTGTCCGGAGGGAGGTGAAATCACGGCGCATGGATTGCAGCAGTCGCAAAATCATGAGGGCGAAGCCTGTCGGCACAGCCATCAGAAACCAGACCTTCGAAATGCGCAGACCGTCGGTCACGGAGCCAAATTTCCAGGACACGTGAACAGATTCGTAAGACCAGTAGAGGGCAATCACGGCCACAAGCATCATGATCACGTCGCCAAAGATATAGAGCAGCGCTTTGGGCCGCGGCGATAGGTAGTGCATGATCACGTCGATCCGGATATGCGCCCGTTCCTTGACAGCGGCGGCGGCCCCGATCCAGGCGAGGTAGATGAACGCGTAGCGCACGATCTCTTCGCCCCAGATTGATGAGTAAGCAAAAATCTCGCGGCGCAGCACTTCGACCGCCATGGTGATGACCAACATCACGTAGAAGGTCAGAAGCAGCCAGCGTTCTGCATTTTGGTCAAGTTTGCGAAGCAAGTTCATGACGTGGCCCATTTGGTTTGCACGACAAAAGACGGCGCTTGGTTCGCGAGAGATCTTTGGTCATGTCGAAAAGGGTTGTCGGGCGCCCCCGGCAAGGGGACGCCCCAATAGGTCGCTTTAGGCGTCGTGGACGTAGTATTTGCCCTGCGTGCCTGCCGCTTCTTCCATCTGGGCAAAGGCATCCATGGAGCCTGCGAGTTCCACTTTGAACTCATCCCATTCTGGGCGCTGGTAGCCACCTGCGTCTCTCCATTCTGCCAGCTGATCTTCGCTGAGACTGTGGAATTCGACGCCGGCTTTTCTCAACTCGGCCATGGCATAGGCACGGGCCGATGGCACCTTTGCAAGGTTCTGATGTGCGGTCATTTCAGAGCCCCACATGATGCCGTCTTGAACGTCGG
Source organism: Yoonia sp. R2331 (assembly GCF_041103235.1). NCBI lineage: Bacteria > Pseudomonadati > Pseudomonadota > Alphaproteobacteria > Rhodobacterales > Paracoccaceae > Cognatiyoonia > Cognatiyoonia denitrificans. The sequence continues at coordinate 406,650 of NZ_JBGCUN010000001.1, forward strand.
CTGGCATCGAGTTGAACCACTCAAGGTTACACGAGTAGACTTGGCTGTCCGGCACTGCCTGGGTGAAGGTCACGTGGCTTAGGATGTCCTTGAAGCCAAAGACAAAGAGCGCGCCAACTGACGGGTCAAGCGCATCAGCCACGCCTTGCTGAATGGCTGACGGTGTCTCGCCCCATGCAACGGGTGTCGGGTTCGCACCGACCAAACGGTAATACTGCTGCAGCATTGCTGACCCGGGAACGCGGAACTTCACGCCATCCAGATCGCCGGGTGTGATGACCGCACCGGCACCGCCTTTGCGGACTGCAACAACACGTGGATCAATGTTGATGTAGAACAGCGGCTTGAAACCGTTTTCTTCAATTTTCGGCGTAACGTTTGCGTTCCAGAAGTCAGAATTCACGAGGTTTGTGAACCGCTGATTGGATCCGCACAGGTAAGGCATGTTGATCAGGTCAACTGTAGACGCAAACGGTGCGAAGTTAGACAGCGAATGCTGGGCCGCCTGAATCGTGCCACCTTGAACAGCCTGCACAAGGGCGCCACCTGCACCCAATTGACCGCCCGGCGCCAATTTGACGTAGACCTTGCCGTTGGTTGCATTCTGGATGTTCTCTTTGAGGTCCAACTGCATGATTGGATAGCTGCGAGATGCACCCAGAACATAGGCCGTGGCGATGGTCATGGTGTGCTCTGCCGCTTGCTCACGCTCGCGTTCTTCGTTGGCAGATTGCGCCGCAGCTTCGGTCGACCAGAGCGTTCCTGCAGCCCCGGCGACCAGGGCCGCTGTAAACCCAGTCGTTGACGCAATCTTCAGAAAATTCCGGCGCTCCACCGACTCGAGTTCGGTACGATCTTGCTTATCCATTTGGTTCTCCTCCCGTTGGAATCACTCGCTGTCGTTTTTTTTCCGATCAGCTTCTTTCTTCAAAATGGCGACGACAAAAAGAACCGTCGCGAAAAACAGAACCAACATCTCGCCGACATCCCCCAGAAATGCGCTGTCTGCAAAAGCGCCCAAGGCGACGTTCAAAAAGAAAATCGCGAAAACGACGAATGAACTGATGAGGAACATGCAAGCCTCCAAGCGACTGGTTCCAAGAAAGTGTAAGCGCTTACAAACGATTCGTGCAAGCCCTTACATTTTCCCTGTGCTCGAGACCGCATTTGGTTCTAAGATATAGCTAAAGGCAACAAATGGAGAGCACCTGCTTTATGTCTCAGACCCCAGACATACCGACGCTGGATGATGTGGCGCGCTTTGCAGGTGTATCAACGGCTACGGTATCGCGGTGTCTCAATGAAAAGCAGAAGGTTTCCCAAAAGACCCTCGAGCACGTGATGAAGGCCATTGATACTTTGGGATACACGCCCAATTTCAATGCCAGAGCCATGGCCGCAAAACGCACCCACACCATCGGTGCCATCATCCCCACGATGGAAAACGCGATCTTTGCCAGAGGTTTGCAGGCATTTCAGGAAACCCTCCACGACAGCGGCTACAACCTCCTGGTATCCAGTAGCGCCTATCGGCCGGAACTGGAGGCGGAACAGATCCGGGCCCTTGTTGCCCGCGGCGCAGATGGTCTTTTGCTGATCGGTCATGAGCGGGATCAATCCATTTATGACTACCTCGAAAGGCGTGGCATTCCAACGATGTTGGCATGGATAACAACGCCAGAGGGTGTTCACGCATCAGTCGGCTTTGACAACTGCGCAGCCATGCGAAGACTGGCCGACCATGTCCTGTCGTTGGGGCATACGAGGATCTCTGTCATTTCAGGTATCATCGAAGGCAACGACCGGGCCGAAGGCCGACTAAGGGGTATCAAGGAAAGCTTATCAGCGCATGGCTTTGACCCGGCCGTGCTGCCGATCATCGAAACAGCCTATGAAATTGAGAACGGGGCAGATGCATTTGAGGCGTTGATGCAAGCTGAAGTGAAGCCCACCGTCATCATGTGCGGCAACGATGTTTTAGCGGCAGGCGCGATCAGTAGAGCAAGACAGTTGGGTCTGCGTGTTCCCGAAGAGATTTCCATTACGGGATTTGACGACATTGAATTGGCAAGTATCCTGCACCCCCCGCTGACAACTGTCCATGTTCCGCACCGCGAGATGGGCCACATAGCGGCGCAGGAACTGATCAATATGGTCGAAAAGCAAAGTTCAGCCGTCACGCGAAAGCTGGATGTCAGGATAGAAATCCGCGGGTCTTTGACGCAGGCCTAGGACCGAGAAAGACGCACCCTAGACCGGCAGGATCGCATCAAGTCGACTGTTTCAAATTGGCGTCGGATTTCCGAGCCTAAGATTTTCGGGGTCTCATCTGACACAAGGCAAATATGGCGCTGGGCGATCGGTTTGAAGCGCGCGCGCAATCTCGGGATGCTATTCCAAGATAAACCAGGCGTCGCTTAACAGGCTTACCTCCCCAAAATGCCGGGCAAGTTCAGGCCATGTTCGCGGGCACAGTCTCGTGCGTGCTGATATCCGGCATCCGCATGACGCATCACACCAGTCGCGGGGTCGTTCCATAGCACGTTTGCGATGCGTCGATCCGCATCCTCAGAGCCATCACAGCAGATCACCATGCCTGAGTGTTGGGAAAATCCCATGCCAACGCCGCCGCCGTGATGCAGCGACACCCAGGTCGCGCCACCTGCGACATTCAGCATAGCGTTCAGGAGCGGCCAGTCAGACACAGCGTCCGAGCCGTCCTTCATGGCCTCTGTCTCGCGATTGGGCGAGGCAACTGAACCCGAATCCAGGTGGTCGCGGCCAATGACGACTGGCGCCGACAATTCGCCGGTTCGGACCATCTCGTTGAACGCCAGCCCCAATTTGTGTCGCAGTCCCAGCCCAACCCAACAAATCCGCGCGGGAAGACCCTGGAATGCAATTCGTTCGCGCGCCATGTCGAGCCAGTTGTGCAGGTGCGGATCGTCGATCAGTTCTTTCACCTTGGCGTCGGTCTTATAGATGTCCTCTGGGTCGCCAGACAGGGCGCACCAACGGAACGGGCCTATGCCGCGGCAAAACAGCGGGCGGATGTAGGCAGGAACAAAGCCCGGAAATGCAAAGGCGTTCTCTAGCCCTTCTTCCTGAGCGACCTGCCGGATGTTGTTGCCGTAATCCAACGTTGGCACCCCGGCATCCCAAAAGTCGACCATCGCCGCAACTTGGGTTTTCATTGAGACTCGCGCGGCTTTTTCCACGGCGATAGGGTCGCTTTCCTGCTTGGCGCGCCATTCAGCGACCGTCCATCCCTGCGGCAGGTACCCGTGGCTCGGATCATGAGCCGAGGTTTGGTCAGTGACGATGTCAGGCTTTACCTCGCGCTTGACCAATTCTGGGAACACGTCCGCCGCATTTCCGATCAACGCCACGGATTTTGCTTCGCCCTTTGCGGTCCAGCGATTAATCATGGCGAGCGCTTCGTCCAGGTCGTGGGTTTTCTCGTCGACGTAGCGGGTGCGCAGTCGAAAATCGGCGCGTGTCTCATCGCATTCAACTGCCAGACAGCAAGCACCGGCCATCACTGCCGCAAGTGGTTGCGCACCACCCATGCCGCCAAGGCCACCAGTCAATATCCAGCGCCCCTTGAGGTTGCCATCATAGTGCTGGCGCCCCGCCTCCATGAAGGTTTCGTAGGTGCCTTGAACGATGCCCTGCGTTCCAATGTAAATCCACGACCCGGCCGTCATTTGCCCGTACATCGCAAGGCCCTTTTTATCGAGCTCATTGAAGTGGTCCCAGGTCGCCCAATGCGGCACGAGATTGGAGTTCGCGATCAGAACCCGCGGTGCATCCTTGTGGGTGTTGAACACACCCACGGGTTTGCCTGACTGCACCAAAAGTGTTTGCGTCTCTTCAAGGTCTTTCAAAGCGGCCACGATTGCATCGAAGTCTTCCCATGTGCGGGCTGCGCGACCGATCCCACCATAGACCACCAGTTCATGCGGGTTCTCGGCGACGTCCGGGTGCAGATTGTTCATCAGCATCCGCATTGGGGCCTCGGTCAGCCAACTTTTCGCAGTGATCTCGGACCCGGTGGGGGGAAACACGTCTCGCGTATTGTGGCGTGCTTTGGTCATTTGGAAGCTCCAAGTGTGGGGGCCAATGCGCCCAGAGTTGCAAGGATGTTCGTCAGGAAAGGGCGCAGGCGCGCGGCCTTGTCTTCGTCGTAGGTCCAAGGGGCGGCTTCATCCGTCAGATATGCAGATTGCGCGAGCTCCATCTGAATCGCATGAATGCCGGTTTGAGGCTTGCCGTAATGGCGCGTTGTCCATCCCCCCCTGAACCTGCCGTTCAGGACAGAGCTGTAGGCGCACGTGCCCTCGCAGATCGCAATGGTGGCGGCCTCGATCTTTGGCGCGCATGTCTCGCCACAGTTTGTGCCAATGTTGAAGTCCGGCAATGTCCCGTCAAAAAGATGCGGAATGACAGAGCGGATTGAATGACAGTCATAAAGGATTGCGATGCCATGAATGGTACGCACACGCGCAAGCTCTGCCGCAAGCGCCGCATGATAGGGTGCGTGAAAAGCGTCGCGCCGCGCCGCGAGGTTTTCGGTTGATGGGGGCGTTTTCCAGATCGACTTGCCGTCAAAATCCGTGAGCGGAATAAGTGTCGTTGTATTTTGCCCCGGATAAAGGCTTTCGCCCGATGGATCGCGATTGGCGTCAATCACATAGCGATGAAAGTTGGCTTTGACCGTTGTGACGTCTTGCAAGAGACCGTCATAGAGGCGGTCAATATGCCAATCTGTGTCGGTCAGTCTTTCCCCATTCTCATTGAGGTTCGCGCCTATGTCATCAGGCACAAAAGTACCCGCGTGCGGCAAACCTAAAACCAGAGGGCCAGAGCCTTGAACGACAGAAACAGGCGTCAATCGCTCTCTCCTTTGACAAAACCCGGAAGATCAACCGCGGCGGTCAGCACGCCGTTCGCTACGAGATCACCGGCCGCTTCGATCGAAGGGGCCAAATAGCGATCCTTGTCGATGGCAGGCACCTTGGCGCGCAAAACATCCATGGCTGCCGTTAGTGATGTGCTGGTTTTCAATGGCGCGCGGAACTCAATCCCTTGCGTGGCGCACACCGCTTCGACCCCGAGGATTACGTTAAGGTTTGCGTTCATGCGCAGCAAACGACGGGCCGCGTGTGCGGCCATCGACACATGGTCCTCTTGGTTTGCAAAGGTCGGCGTGCTGTCCGTCGTGCAAGGATTGGCCAGATGTTTGTTTTCGCTCATAAGCGCTGCGGTCGTCACCTCGGCGATCATCAGGCCCGAATTTAGCCCAGGGTCCGGTGTCAAAAAGGGCGGAAGATCAAAGCTGAGCGTCGGATCAACCATCAAAGCCACGCGACGCTGCGCAATCGCGCCGATCTCAGAAACCGCGACGGCAATCTGATCCGCGGCAAAGCCGACTGGTTCAGCATGGAAATTTCCGCCCGAGACGATCATGTCAGCGTCCACCAAAACCAGCGGATTATCCGTCACAGCGTTCGCTTCGATCTCCAGGGTGCGCGCCGCGAAGTGCAACAAATCCATCGCAGCGCCGGTGACCTGTGGCTGGCACCTGATGCAGTAGGGGTCTTGCACTCGGGTATCGCCGTCAACATGGCTTGCTCTGATCTCTGAACCGGCCATCAACGCGGATTGTGCCCGTGCAACCGCGATTTGGCCCCGGTGCCCCCGCAGGGTGTGTATAGCGTCTTGCAACGGCGCGGTTGAGCCCATGATCGCATCTGTTGACATTGCGCAGGTCACAACAGAGGTCGCCGCGTTTTGCCATGCGCCCCAAAGGCCGACCAAAGCGCAGGCGGTCGAAAACTGTGTACCATTGATCAGCGCCAAGCCCTCTTTTGGGCCCAGCACAATCGGGGTGATCTTGGCCTTTCGCATCGCATCAGCGGCGCTCATGCGCGCACCTTCGAACACGGCCTCACCTTCGCCAATCATTACGGCGGCCATGTGTGCCAACGGGGCAAGATCGCCAGATGCACCGACCGACCCTTGGCTCGGGATCACAGGCGTCACACCTTTGGCCAACATCGCTTCGATATTGGTCACTGTCGAAAGGGCGACCCCAGATGCGCCACGTCCGAGCGACAAAAGCTTCAAAACCATCATCAACCGGGTCGTGGCGATGTCCAGCGTTTCGCCCACACCACAGCAATGCGACAGGATCAGATTGCGCTGAAGGGTTGCCACATCGTCAGGCGCAATCTTGACGCTTGCCAGCTTTCCAAACCCGGTGTTGATCCCGTAGACCGCACCATCCCCAGCGGCGGCTTTCGCAACAGCATTGGCCGCAGCCGTGATCGCCGGATGCGACGAAGGGTCCAGCTTGACCGCATGTTCACCAGACCAGATATCGCGCAATTGCGCCAAGGTCGCACTGCCGGGCCGGAGTGAGATGGTCATAGCGATCCCTTAAAAAAGCGTGCGTGCAAAGGGTTGAAGCCAATACGGTAGGACAACTCTGCTGGGTGAGAGACGTCCCAGACATTCAGGTTGGCGCGATGCCCCGCAACAAGACGGCCTAGGTTTGTCTCGCCCAGTGCGCGCGCGGCATGCGCCGTTAAGCCAAGCAGTGCTTCCAGCGGGGTCATTCGAAACATCGTGCAGGCCATGTTCATTGCCAACAAAGGCGAGGTCAGAGGAGACGAGCCGGGATTGCAGTCGGTTGCCAGCGCCATCGGAACACCATGATCCCGGAAGGACTGGACGGGCGGCATTTGGGTCTCGCGGAGCGTGTAGAACGCGCCGGGCAAAACCACAGCAACGGTCCCCGCCTTGGACAATGCCATGGCGTCGGCTTCAGTCGCGTATTCCACGTGATCCGCACTGAGCGCTCCGAATTGCGCGGCCAGTGCCGTACCCCCGACGTGGGACAATTGCTCGGCATGAAGTTTGACCGGCACGTCCAGATCCTTTGCGACCGCAAAAACGCGCGAAATCTGTGCCGTGTCAAAAGCGATGCCCTCGCAGAAACCGTCAACCGCATCGACCAGCCCTTCGGCATGAGCGGCGCGCAGGGTCGGGATACACACCTTGTCGATATACGCATCCGGGTTTCCTGCATATTCAGGAGGGACGGCATGGGCCCCAAGGAAACTGGTGCGCACGTCAATCGGGCGCACGTTTGAAATCTCTCGTGCGACCCGCAGCATCTTCAGCTCGGTGTGCTTGTCCAATCCATAACCGGACTTCACCTCAATCAAGCACACGCCTTCGGCAATCATCGCATCAACGCGCGTCAAAGTATCTGCAAGCAAGTCGTCTTCGGATGCTGCGCGTGTTGCGGTAACGGTCGAGACGATACCACCACCTGCTGTGGCGATTTCCTCGTAGCTGGCGCCATTCAGGCGTTGTTCGAATTCCGTCGCCCGGTTGCCGCCAAAGACAACATGGGTATGGCAATCGATAAGGGCAGGGGTGACCAGTTTCCCCGCAAGATCGTGGCGTGGGTGGTTCTGGAAGTGCGTAGGAAGGTCCGAAGCAAGGCCAACCCACGCGATCCGCTCACCCTCCAGCGCGATGACGCCATCCTTAATCAGACCATAGCTGTCATCAGTTTGGAGCGTCGCAATATGTGCATTGGTCAAAAGCATCCGCATTGCCTTGCTTGCGTTTCGGTGTTTTTATGTGCATACATAATATGCTTGTCAAGCGAGAGCGTCATGAAAACTGTTTGGGCTAAAGCGGCATTGCTGCCATCCGGTTGGGCATCGGATGTCTGTGTCGAGGTTGGCAGTGGCGGGCGCATTGTTGGGGTGCAAACCCAAACCGCCCCAAAAGGCACCAAAACCGATCTTCTTTTGCCCGCACCCGTGAACGTGCACAGCCATGCGTTCCAACGTGCTATGGCGGGATTGACCGAACGGCGCGGTCCAGATCCAAGCGATAGCTTTTGGACTTGGCGACAGCTAATGTTCAGGTTTCTTGATAAGTTGAGCCCGGAACACGTTGAGGCGATCACTGCCTTTGTTCAGATGGAAATGCTGGAAGCAGGCTATGCCACCAACGCCGAATTTCACTATCTCCACCATCAGCACGGAGGGACGCCTTACGCCAACTTGGCTGAGATGTCTGAACGCATTGCCTCGGCAGCGGCGCAAAGCGGGATCGGGCTTTGTCTGCTGCCGGTTCACTATCAATTCGGCGGCTGCGACGGACGTGCGCTGACTGCGGGTCAGATTAGGTTTGGAAATGATCTGGACAGGTTCGGGCGGCTGCACAAACAAGCGGTTGCCGCGCTTTCTGCGCTCCCTGATGACACAACACATGGCGTGGCCCCGCATTCCTTGCGGGCCGTTGGTGTTGATGCGCTGCGATCCTATGGAGAGCATTTCCCGACAGGTCCGCTCCATATGCATTTGGCGGAACAGATCCCTGAAGTCAGCGAGGTAAAGGCGCATTGGGGCGCAAGGCCCGTGGAATGGGCGCTGGACAACATGGGGCTGGATGCGCGCTGGTGTCTGATCCATTGTACGCAGATGACCCCTGCAGAAACCCTACGTCTTGCCCAAACCGGGGCAGTCGCTGGACTTTGCCCCATTACGGAAAGTAGCCTTGGAGACGGGATTTTTGATGCCGTCCGCTGGATGGGGGCGGGTGGTCAGGTTGCCATTGGGTCTGACAGCAACATCCGCATTTCGCTTACCGAAGAACTGCGGACGCTGGAGTATTCGCAGCGCTTGCGCGACGGGACCAGGGCTGCGCTCGCCACGGGGGAGTTTTCAACAGGTCGGCGCTTGTTCGAGGGGATGTTGACCGGCGGTGCGCAGGCAACGAGCCGACAAACTGGTCGGCTCGAAACGGGCTATTGGGCTGATATGTTGGCTCTTGATACGGACCATCCACACCTGTGGGGCCGGGCCGGCGATACCGCTCTTGATGCTTGGATTTTCGCAGGTGATGATCGCCGCGTGCGGGATGTCTGGTCGGCGGGCCGTCACTTGGTTGCTGACGGAAGACATTTTGCGAAAGAAGAGATTACAACGGCCTATAAACGGACCATTGACGCCTTGAAGGACGCCCTATGAAAACTCAAACTTTTCGGGACTGGCGAAGCGTTCAGACAGAGGTTCGGCGTCGTATCCATGCGCGCGAATGGAAACCGGGCGACCTCATCCCCAACGAAGCCGATCTCGCGCAAGAGTTTGGCTGCGCGCGCACAACTGTCAACCGCGCCTTGCGCGCCGTGGCCGAGAGCGGGCTTTTGGATCGACGCCGCAAAGCAGGAACACGTGTTGCTGCACAGCCGGTTGCAATGGCCAAGTTGAACATTGCCGTGATCCGCAAAGAGGTCGAGGCGCGAGGCCAAAAATATGGCTACCGACGGATTTCATCTAAAGAGGCTGTGCCCCCAAAACCAATTCAGGAGACCTTCAATTCAGGCGAGGCACGTTCACTCTTGCATTTTACTGCCCTGCATCTCGCTGACGGTGCTCCTTATGCTTTCGAGGACCGCTGGATTGATCCGCAAGTTGTGCCGAACGTGTCCAACGAGAGTTTCGAGACCGTGAGCGCCAACGAATGGCTTCTGAGGAACACACCATATACGCATGGCGAAATCGTCTTTTCCGCAGCCACAGCGACCGAGGATAGCGCCGCGCTGCTTCACTGCCCAGACCAAAGCGCCCTGTTCGCGATTGAGCGTGTAACGTGGGACCGCGAAAACGCAGTAACGCAAGTCCGTTTGCTTTTTGCGCCAGGACACGAAATTCGAACGGCGCTTTAGTCGATCTGTGTTGCTGCACTGAAACTTTGCCGTTTGATGTTTTGCAGAGTTAGCGCAGTTTGCGGACGCACGTAGAACCAGCGCTGCTCACCAATTGTTCCAACTTCTTGCAACTGAATGTCGGCGCGTTTTCCCATTGCTTCCGTTTCGACATTTCTGGCCTCGTTCTCTTCGAAGATCAGCGGGCTACAAATCGCTGTTTGTATCCGTGTCCAAATTTCCGGGGATAGCCTAGGCTCAGTCGCATGGCGGTCTTCGATTTGTCCGTATTTCGAAGTGAGCTGTTTGCCGCATCATGTTGAACCGAAATCAGATCTTTTTGTGGGGACGACGTTTGAGGTCTTGGTGCTGAAGCGGGAAGCGTGGTCCGGGCGAGATCAATGTTTGGTCAGCCAGCCCAAGGTCTTATCCGTTGGGCCATTTGGCTTATATTCCGCGCCTATCGGTTTGCCGTATCCCATTGCGCTAAGCACTTTAAATATGTGGTCGAAGTTCACCTCCCCGGTGTCGGGCGGTCCACGATCAGGCACCGAAGCAAACTGGATATGCCCAATGTAAGGCATAAGATCTTCCAGCTTGTGGCAAAGATCGCCCTCCATCAGTTGCACATGATAGCAATCAAACATGAGCTTAAGGTTGGGCGCTTGCACGGCACCGATTAGATCGACGGCCTGCGTCGTCGTTGTCAGAAAATACCCCGGCGCGTCATAGCGGTTCAGTGGCTCGATCAAGATCGTGATCCCGTGCGGCGCCGCTTGGGCGCATGCGTATTTCAGGTTCCTTACAAAGGTGTCGTGGGCATTTGCTCCGCTCGCAAAGCCCGCCATAAGGTGCACTGCTTTGCAGCTAATGGCGCTTGCGTAGGAAATTGCCTCATCAATTGCAGAGACCGCATCATCAACGCGATCAGGCAATGCAGAAAGACCGTTTTCACCGGCCGCCACGTCGCCCCGCACTGTGTTCAATCCCAGCATTTGCAAACCGGTTTTGTCCAAGGCGCTGCGCACCTCAGCCGCTGGCGTTGCAAAGGGCCAATGGCATTCGACCGCATCAAAACCCGCAGATTTTGCCGCGCGTATGGCATCGAGAAGCGACAGCTCTGACCACAAAAAACCCAAGTTGGCTGAAAACTTCATATATCCCACTCCACGTCGAATGTCGTCACCAGCCGCTCCACATCAGTTTGCGACAGCCCGCGCGGTGACATGCCGCGCGTCATCATCGCCAGGCGCGCGGTGTCTTCAAGTTCTTCAATCGCGTTGCAGGCGGCTTCAATGTCCTTGCCGGCGACTACAGGACCGTGATTGGCCAACATCACTGCCGAGCGTTTTCCCGCAAGACCTCGCACCGCATCCCCCATCGCCGGATCACCGGGCAGATAGAACGGGAGCAGCTTTACACGCCCCAGCTTCATGATTGCGTAGGGTGTCAGGCGCGGCAGAAAATCATCCTCATTCACATTAGGCATCATCGACAGCGCCACAGAATGACAGCTATGAAGATGCACAACAGCGCCCGCTGTGGACCTCGTGTCGTAGAATGCGGAATGCAGCGGCATTTCTTTGGTTGGTGGATCGCCGTCGATCAGAACACCTTTCACGTCAAACCGGCTGAGGCGGGAAGGATCAAGGCGCCCGAAACTTGTCCCGGTCGGTGAAACGAGCAGTCCGCCATCGGCCGTGCGCGCTGAAATGTTGCCCGTGCTTCCCCCTGTAAGCCCGCGATCAAACATGGATTTCGCGAGCAGACAGATTTGTTCCCTGAGCTGGGCTTCGGAGGTCATGTGTCGTTCAGTTTTGTTTGGGCCAGGCTAAAGAAATCTTCTGCGCCGAAGTTGCCCGATTTGAGGGCCAAGGCGATCTGCGTGCCCTGCGAAGTGCAATAGGACCACGGAACACCGGGCGCGATTTCGGCAGCGATATCCAACTGGGAAACGTCCAGCGCTTTGGTCACGGCACCGGATGTTTCACCGCCCGCGACGATGATGCGGCGCGCACCAGCATCGCGGGACGCAACGGCACAGGCGGCCAGAGTGTTTTCGATCAAAGATCCGACCTCAGCAACACCGAGTTTGGCCTGCGCTGCTTTGACGGTTGAGGGATCAGCGGTGGCGTAGATCAGTGGGGCTTCGGTCAAATCCTGCTTGGCGAGCCATACAAGCACCGCATGCAGGCCCGATTGCGAAAGCGTCAGCGGGTCGAGGCGATACGATGGCGCACCGGTTGCGATATACGCGGCCACTTGCGCGTTCGTCATCGCAGAGCAGCTGCCTGAAAGGACGATGGTCTTTTGATCAATGCTGTGAACTGCCTGCTTTTTCGCATCCGCAGACAATAGCCCGTCAGCCAGAAAAAGCGCGGGCAACGGCATCGCTACGGCGGAACCGCCCGTGATCAGCGGCATGTCGCGACAGGCTGCTGCGATGGTTTCAAGGTCGGCGTTGGCCACTGCGTCGACAATGACATGAGCGGTGCCCTCGGTGCGGTGTTGCGCAAGGCTGGCACGGAGCGCATCGACGCCTTGAGCGACGACCATTCGGTCGATTAGGCCGACCGGTTTGGTCACTTGCGGCTTTAGCAATCGCACCAAGCTGCTGTCGCGCATGGGGGTCAGCGGGTGGTCCTTCATCGGGCTCTCGGACAATGGCTGTTGCCCAACAAACAGATGCCCCATAAAGATCGACCTTCCGTTTTCGGGAAAGGCAGGGCAGTAAATCGTTTGGTCTGAGTCGAGGTCAGCCATCAGCGCCTCGGCCACGGGGCCAATATTGCCTTCGGCGGTACTGTCAAAGGTCGAGCAATATTTCCAGAAGAAACGACGAGCGCCTGCAGTGCGAAGCCAGGCCAGCGCGGCGCGGGTTTCGTCGATCGCGTCTTGCACCGGGGCAGTGCGGGATTTGAGTGCGATGACTTCAAATGCGCTGGTGTCCACGGGCGGTGTGCTTGGCACGCCGATGCGCAATGACACCTGCACACCGGATCGTGCAAGAAGCCCTGCGATGTCGGTCGCCCCGGTAAAATCGTCCGCGATGACGCCCAGTACTGTTCCGCTCATGTGCGTGCCTTCCGAAAATCGGTCCAAAGAGCCATGAAGCCGTCAAGGCCGTACCACGGGCCAGCAGCATTGGTCGCATTGCACGTGATCAGCGCGTCACCGTCACCTTGACGGGCAATCAACCCATTCAGATCAGACATGTTCATGCAAGGCCTTGTGCATTTCGCGCACTGCTTTTGCACAGGCGTCAGGGTCTTCAATCAGGGCGAAATGTCCCAATTTGTTCAGTTCATAAAACTGTCCATGGGGCGCGTGATCGGCCGCAGCACGGCCCTGTGCCGGTGGCGCAGTGGCATCGCACGATCCGGTCAGGCAAAGCACCGGCGCGGCGCATTTGGCCAATTGGGGTAATGCGCCGGGCCGCGTCAGCGCAAGCTGGGTCTGCGGCGCAATCAAATCGGCTGTTTGGTCGGCCATCGCCAAGACTGCCGTGCGGGCCGTATCTGATGTAGGCCCGTGGAACTCAAGATTTTGTGTAGCGAGCGCAGCTGCCCCACCAAGTCGCTGGACATCATCGCAAAGCACATGTCGACCCGGGGCCCTCTCGGGAGGATCCGGAAAGGGGTTCAGGCCAAATAGGATCAATGAGTAGGGCATCATTTGGCCAGCTGCATGAGCCGCAACGATCGCGCCAAGCGAAAAACCACAAACAACGGTCTCTGGTGTCACACTTTCAAAGACATCGCGGAAGTCTTCCGCATTAGGGCGATCCAGCTCAATATACCGCCGGTTCGCCTTTGCGATGCCCAGAACGTCCAGAAAGGGATCAAACATCGTACCTGTGCACAACGTGCCTGACAGCAAGATCCAAGGCTTGTCCGATAGGTCCCTAGTACCCATTTTGCGCGGCTGCTGTGACGGGAGGTTCCTCAAGCGCGATGCGCACGGCTTCCCGCATGCTGCGCGTGAGATGGGCGAAATCATTGCCGGGTGTCACAAGGCGGAACCCTTGTTCAATCCGCAGGCGGGCATCTTCGCCAGAGGCGCAAAAGATACCCACAGGTATGTTGCGTTTGATGGCCGCGTTCAGCACATGGTGTATCGCAGCCTCAGACTCGGGACGTGGGTGGCCGGAGTGCCCGTCCAATTCAAACGCCAGATCGTTCGGACCGATATAGACCATATCAACGCCATCCACATCGAGGATTTCTTCAATCCGGTCCACAGCTTCTGCGGTCTCGACCATCGGGATGGCCATCACCGCCTCGTTGGCTTGCGTCACATAATCGGGCCCGCCGTATAGTAACCCGCGCGACGGACCAAAACTGCGGTTGCCCAAAGGTGGATAGCGGCACGCATCCACAAGCGTTTTGGTTTGCTCTGGTGTTGAGATCATCGGGCATATGATGCCGTAAGCGCCAGCATCCAGAAGATGCATGATCTGCGCTGGGTTCAAGTCGGGCACGCGGACCATCGGTGTTGCTGGAGTGGCAGAAATCGCCTGCATCATGGTAAGCGCATCCGAGAACCCAAGCATTCCATGTTGCAGATCGACGGTCACCGCATGCACGCCGCTGTGGCCAACACCTTCGGCCGAATAGGAGGACCCAATCGACAGCCAGCCATTTATCACAACTTCAGACGCTGCGAGGCGGGTCCTGACGGTGTTGGCGCGCATCAACCCGCCCGCCCGTAGGTTGGCAAAAGGCTGGCTTTGGCGACAAAGCCCCCTGCGTCAAGACCAAGTCCGGCATCCCGTCCGGCTTCCAGCACTTCAGTCGCAAAAACAGGGCGCTTTCGGTGATCACCACTCAGCACAACGAGCGCCTCTACGGCGGTGTGGCCTGTTGCCGTCAGGGTGCGGAACATGCCGGCTGGGACCGAATATGTGTCCCATGCGTTCAAGGTTACAGATGCGCCACCGTTGACGTAGTCCAGCCGCGCCTGACCTTCATGCATCATCAGGACCATCTTTTCGTCCAGCAGGAATGGGCCGACAGACTGGCCGGGCGCGATGCGAAGCCATTCGACGGAGAACCCGTGAGGGTTGGTGATAGGTGCTGCATGGTCGCGGTTCTGCGTCATGCCGAACCCGATGACAGGGGCGATTTCTGCGCCGCCATTCGGCGAAGCCTGATCGATGAATGCAGGCCGGAAATCGCGGGCGTCAGCGGTGACGATACGCGACAACATTTCATTGCGTGACACATTGCGCAGGGCGGCCACGTCTTCGTCGGGCATCGGTGGGATACGCCCGCTTTCGGGCGGCACCTCATCCCCACGCGATGTATCGATAAGGCGATTTTCGGACGAAATATAAAGGCCGTAGTCGGCGGCCTCGCGGATGATCTCGGGGTGGAAAATCACGCCGCCAGTGTTGTCGCCGCCCAGGATGGTGAACAACCAGCCGTCATCAGGGCCAGCATTGGTGAAGCCCCGGAAGATCCATGTCGGCACCGACACGATGTCGCCTTTGGTGCCCTTGATCTCGTTTTCTCCGTTTGAACCCCAGCGGAACGTCCATTCGCCCGCCTGCACAATGAAAACTTCGGCGGTAAAATGAATATGCAAGTTGTTGGTAATGCCATGAGGCATGGCCGCAGCGCCGATGTTGAACCCATGGGCCTCTGGCAGGTTGATGACCTGATCATCAGATGACGTCACACCCGGACCGATGATCGAATAGTTTTCCTTGGTGTCTGATCCAGGCTTTTTGCAGTCAATGAAGGCCACCGTACAGGACACATATTCCTCCCGCTTGATGTGACGCGCATCGGCGATGTCCTGAGTGATTTCGGTCGTCATGGTCTGTCCCCTTATTATCCGAGCCGTTCGCCTGACGCGCGATCAAACAAATGAATGCGGGCGCCATCTTTGGGGGCCAATTGGCAAGGTGAATTGATGTCCGCCTCAAAATCGGCGTGTCCACGCGCGCAGACCGAAGACTGTCCGTTGCGCAAAGTGACCAGGGTCGACTCTCCGGTGAGTTCGAGCGCGTAGAGCTTACCAGTGATCGGGGCCTTTTCATCTTGTACGATGTCGAGCTCTTCCGGGCGGATGCCAAGAACAACCCCGTCTCGGTCCGCAAGATCGACGGCAACTTCCACGCCGCTCGCGCTGAAAACGCCGCCTTTTACGGATCCGTCGATCAGATTCATCGACGGCGAACCAATGAAGCCCGCGACAAACAGATCAGCCGGTTCGGCGTAGATCTTTTTGGGCGTATCAAGCTGTACGATCCGACCTTCGCGCATGACTGCGACACGATTGGCCAGCGTCATTGCCTCCATCTGGTCGTGTGTCACGTAGACGGTGGTCACGCCCAATTCATGGTGCAGGTGTTTAAGTTCGGCCCGCATTGTCACGCGCAGTTTGGCGTCCAGATTTGAAAGCGGCTCGTCCATCAGGAAGATGCTGGGTGTGCGCACGATTGCACGGGCCAGGGCCACACGCTGTCGCTGACCACCGGACAGTTCAGACGGGCGCCGATCCAGCAGGGCGTCGAGTTCGACTTTCTCAGCGGTTTCACGCACGCGCTCTTTACGATCAGCTTTGGGCATCCCGCGCAGCTTAAGCGGATATTCGATGTTCTGACGCACCGTCATGTGCGGGTAAAGACCATAGTTCTGGAACACCATCGCGATATCGCGGTCCTTGGGCGGCTTGTCGTTGATCCGCTCGCCCTTGATCATGATGTCGCCCGAGGTGATGTCCTCTAGCCCTGCAATCATGCGCATGGTTGTTGTCTTGCCGCAGCCTGACGGCCCCAGCAGAACCAGGAATTCACCATCATGAATTGTCAGGCTTTGTTTTGGGACAGCAAGAAACGCACCGTATTTCTTTTCGATATCGACAAGACGGACTTCGGCCATGATCTTGTTCCTTCTCTCTAAATTCTTATTTCACGGCGCCGGCCGTCATGCCGCGCGTAAAGTGTTTCTGGATGAACAGGGCCATCACGAAGATTGGCACTGTGATCATGACGCCTGCGGCGCTCATCAACTCCCAAAGGTCACCGCGTTCGGTGCGGAAACTGACAAGGCCCACGGGAAGGGTTACCGCCTCACGGCGTGACAAGATCAGCGCGAACAGGAACTCGTTCCATGTCAGGATGAAACAGAATATCGAAGACGTCATGATCCCGGGCGCGGCCATGGGCAAAACGATGTCTTTGATGACCCGCAGACGCGATGCTCCATCAATCATTGCGGCCTCTTCGCTGTCGGTGGGGATCGCATCGATGAAGCCTTTAATCATCCAGATGACGAATGGCGTGACGATCGCAAGGTTGACGATAATCAGGGCCAGCCGCGTATCCAGCATATCAAGTTGGCGGAACATCAAAAAGAACGGCAGAACGATGACGACGGCGGGAATGAACTGGGTAGACAGGATCAGGAAGAACAGAAACTTGCGCCCCTTCACCCGGAAGCGCGAAAAGGAATAGGCCGCCAGTGCCGCGCAGGGTACCGCAATTGCCACTGTGACTGTCGCGACGATCACCGAATTCATCACCATTGAGCCTAGGTTCCATGGTGCTGAAAACACCGTGATGAAATTCTGCAAAGTCGGCTCAAAAATCAGCGACAGGGAATAAGCGTCGCGCGGCTGTTTGAAAGCGGTCAGGAACATCCATGCAATCGGAAACAGGACCACGATGGAAATGACAACCAGAAGGGCGCGTTCGCCCACATAGGAAAGTGTGCGTTTCATGCGGTTGCCATCTTTCTTTCGCTCAGCAGCATGCGGACATACCAGATTGAGATGAACATCATGATCGCGGTCAGGATCCACGCCAGTGCTGAGGCATAGCCCATGTCGAACCAGCGGAAGCCAACGTTGAAGATGAAATAAGCAAGGGTTTCGGTCGATGTGCCCGGGCCACCACCCGTCAGCGTGACGACCTGATCGAACATCTTAAGGGCAAAGATCGTTTTCAGAACCGCCATCACAAGGATCACACCGCGCATCTGCGGCAGGATTATGCCAAAGATGATGCGCAGGTTGGATGCACCGTCAATGCGCGCGGCTTCTTCCGTTTCTCGCGGAATGGACGCAAGGCCGCCGAGGCACATGAACGTCATGTAGGGGGTCCAGTGCCAAACGTCCGTCAGCACCAAGATGCCCATCGCCAGTTGTGGATCGGCCAGCCACGGCACGCCTTGCAAGGCCGGGAAAACTGCGCCCAGACCATTGGCGATCACGCCGAATTCAGGGTTGAACATGAACCGGTAGCTGACACCGATAAGGGCCGGGCTCATCGCAAAGGGCAAGATCAGAATGATGCGCGTGAAGGTGTGCATTGGCCCCTTGCGGCGCAGCAGTAGCGCGAGCGCCATGGCCAAGATCACCGTCAGGATGACACTGGTAATGACGAAAATGAACGTCACCCAAAGCGAATTCAGGAATTGGCTTTCACCCATGGCGTAAATGTAATTGTCGATGCCGACAAAACCTTCGGGCCGCCGGCTTTTGGTGAGGTCCCACGCCCGAAACGAAGTGATGAAGGAATAGGCGAGTGGGTAGATCGTTGTCGCCAGCACGATGACGAAGGCCGGGATCAATAACCAATATGGAAGCAGCCGATCTTTCACGGGGCACCTCATGTCGTGTTGGGAAATGAAATGGGCCGGGCGACAGATGCCGCCCAGCCCTCGGGAGGTTAGCGGATCGCCGCGATATCCTCGGCAGCAGCGTCCAAGACGGCCTGCACGTCCGTCGCTTCGCCAGAGGCGAGGCTCGAGATCGCTGTCTCAAGGATCAGCACGATACGCGGCCAGTTGTCGCCGAATTCCACACCGTCTGCCGTCGCCAGGGCGTCGGCCGCCGCTTGGTGCATACCGCCCCAGCGTTCGTTGACTTCGGCGTCGGTCAGGTTGGACATGTGAACGGCAACAACCTCGGACAGATCAGGGTCCATCAAGACGTCACGTTCAAGTGCGGGATCGGTCAGCCAACCAAGGAACTCGGTCGCCGCGTCCTTGTTGTCGGATTCAGCAGTGACGCCGAAAATCCACGTGTTGGTGAAAGTTGTGCGATCTGCACCAGCGACCGATGGAAGGGCTGTGAACCCGATTTGGTCGGCCGTAAGCGTGGACTGTTCGGGATCACTCAGCTGCGAGCGCACCCACCACCAGACAGGAAGCATCGCAGAGTTGCCCTGCTTAAAGCTGGTCACGGCGTCCTGCTCAACAAACACCGCAGAACCTGCGGGCACGATTTCTTCTTCAGTCAAATAGCTGATGTAGGTTTCAGTCGCCGCAACGCCAGCTTCGGAATTGAAGATCGCATTGCCGTCTGCATCAAACAGATCACCACCCTTGCCCCAAAGCAGGTTCATCCAAACCATCAGGTTCTGACCATTCAGCTTGCCATAAGGCAGCGCCACGCCAGCGGCGTCAGTTTTTTCCTGAATGGCTTTCGCTGCTGTAACCATTTCTTCCCAGGTTTGTGGGGGGGTCACACCGGCTTCTTCCAGAATATCCGTGCGGTAGAACATCAACTGCACGTGGCCACGTACTGGCAGACCGATCAACTCGCCGTTCAGCATGCCATGACGCAAATGCGCGGCAGGAAAATCGCTCAGGTCGGTGCCCTGCGCTTCAATGCCCGGCCCAATCGGCTCCATGAGCATCTGAAGCGAGTGAACCCACTGATCCATGACCGAGACAACGTCATAGTCGCCACCTGCAACCATCTCGGTTGTAAGTGCCTCTTTCATGTTAGGGAACGGTACGTAGTCGTATACGACGTCAATGCCGGTGGCCTCTTCGAACTCAGCAAGGCGGGCTTCATGCGCTTCGAACTGGCTGGATTTCACCGCAAGCACGTTCACGGTCTGGCCTTCATATGGTTTGCCCTCGGTTGCCTCCCAAGCGAAGGCCTGCGCGCCATAGAGTGATGCTGCGATCGCAATCGCACTGGTAAATAATTTCATGGTTTCCTCCCTAAAGTTCTTTAACCGTAGACGGGCGAACCAGATTTCGTCAATAAAATTATTGATAATCTTGAATGGACAGAATTAATCTAGCTGATAGTCTTGATTTATTGAACGAGACGGAGCGCGCGCAATGCCCGACCAACTGGTAGAAGAACTCGAAAACGACATCATCTTTGGGGTCTTCCCTCCGGGCGCCCGAATCATCGAAGACCGCGTCATGGAGGATCACGGGGCGAAACGGCACGCCGTCCGAAACGCATTCACTGAGCTTGAATCCCGCGGTCTTATCGTGCGGCGACCTAACCGGGGTGTCGAAGTGGTGGACTTCACGCCAGATGAAGTCGACGCCCTATATGATGTGCGCGTCATACTCGAAACGGCTGCGGCGGAACGGACCAAGCTTCCCTGTGACACGGAGATTTCGGCAAGGTTGGAAGACATTGCACATCGCCATGAAAAAGCGGTCAAAGAGCACGACTTTCGGGCGGTTTTCTGGCTCAATCAAGAATTCCACGAAGTGCAGTATTCCTGTTGCGGAAATCCGCGCTTGGCCGAATTGATTAGCAATCATGCCCGCGCTGCGCAGCCCATTCGCGTCGTCAAATACGAAGATGAGGCCCATATGAATCGGATCGTCAGCCAGCATTTTGACATCATCGCGGCGTTGCGCGGCACGTCGCAAGATGCACTTGTCGCAGCGGTTCGCGCGCATTTGCCTGCGTCCGCAGAAGCCTACCGCAATCTTTACAACCGCCGTTTCGGAGCGCGCGCCCGGACAGCCTAACACCGTCAGCGCGACCTTCCCGAAACAGTCGCAAGACATCCGATTGAGGGCAGTCAAGAATTGCCTTCGTGTCGCAACACGGAAAACCTCCGACTGGTCCTGATTGTCGAGCCGACGAAAGTGCTTGGTTCTACTTTGGAATTTCAGGAGGTTGCACTGTCCAAGCCGCGAAAACGCCGCCAACGCTTCTGGCTTTTGCCGGTTTCGCATTGGATCGGCGATTTTCCAGGCTTCCTTTTGCAATGCAACCTACGCCTTTGGCGCGCCAATGGTTCGAACTTGTTGTCATCGAAGGTGCAGGCCCTGCGGACGGAGAACTATTCGAGTGGCCCGTATTGCTGAGATTGTGCGCCACAGTGGCTTTGAGTTGTTCAGCCAGACATGCTGGCAGTAGAGCTCTTGGCCTGATGCGCGGCATTCAAAAAACTGAGCAATTTTTGCATGCGTGCGGTCACAATTTGCAATGTCTTACTGCGTAGCATCATTCATGAACGGATCATGCAGGGCCGGATTGGGTTGCAATAGAGGCAACTGATCCATCTGTTGCGGAGGAATACGAAATGGTCAAAATCGCGGCGAGCAAATTAAAAGTCGGTCTATTTGGCATTGGGTTAGAAGCATATTGGTCGCAATTCGATGGGCTTGAGGATCGACTGAAATCCTACGTTGAGGTCGTTGAGCGAAAGCTGGAACGGGACGATGTCGAAGTCGTCAACTTGGGGCTGATCGATACACCGGAAAAAGCGCTGCAGGCAGGGCATGACTTCAGATCGGCCGATGTTGATGTCATATTTTTGTATGTGACGACCTATGCAGTGTCGTCGACGGTCTTGCCTGTTGTGCGCCGCGCCGGTGTTCCAGTGATCATTCTAAACCTGCAGCCTGTCGCATCAATCGATTTGGCCAGCTTTAACGCACTGGGAAGCCGTTCCAAAATGACCGGTGAATGGTTGGCCCATTGTGCCGCTTGTCCTGTACCCGAAATCGCAAATGTTTTTACACGCGCCGGCATTGATTTCCATCAGATCACGGGCGTTCTGGAGGGTGACGATCACGTCGATTCCGAAATAGAAGACTGGATCGAAGCCGCGCGTGTTGGTCATGTGATGGCCCATACGAAATTGGGCGTCATGGGCCGATACTACAATGGCATGCTGGATATCTATTCCGACATGGCGCTGCAGTCAGCGGCATTTGGAACAATCATTGAGATCGTCGAGATTGATGAGCTCGCGTCTATTCGCGCAGGGTTGACCGACATTGAAATCGACACTGCGCTTGCGCGTATCCATGACGACTTTGATATCCAATCGGACTGTTCTGAGTTCGAGCTCTGGCGCGCAGCATCGACCGCAGCAGCCCTGTTCAAAATGGTCGAGCAGCATGGCTTGGGGGCGATGGCATACTATTACGAATCCACTCCCGGCACCGTACATGAAGATATTATCACATCCGTTATCCTTGGATGTTCAATGTTGACGGCGTCAGGTGTGCCGATCGCAGGCGAATACGAAGTCAAAAACGCCCAGGCCATGAAGATCATGGATTCTTTCGGGGCAGGGGGGTCGTTCACCGAATATTACGCGATTGATTATGCCGAAGATGTTGTCCTGATGGGCCATGACGGGCCAGGACACACGCAGATTGCCGAAGGCAAGACCAAGGTACGGCCACTCGAGGTGTTCCACGGAAAAGTGGGCGCGGGACTGAGTGTCGAGATGAGCGTGAAGCACGGGCCGGTGACATGCCTTTCCGTTCTCGAGCACGACGGTCGGGTGTCGCTTTTGGTTGCCGAAGGGGAATCTGTTCCGGGCCCAATTCTTGAAATCGGCAACACCAACAGTCGATACCATTTTGACATTGGAGCGCGCCAGTTTGTCGAAGCATGGAATGCGGCGGCCCCTGCGCATCATTGCGCCGTCGGGGTTGGTCATGTTGCAAGCCGGATCGAGAAACTTGGCGCTTTGTTGGGGCTTGACGTTATTCGGGTTTGCTAGGGCCGTCCTCCCGTCCTTGGCCAAGGCGTGCCCGCCAATCTGACGGCGGGCACGCGACAGATTTCCTGAACTGGTTGGAGAAATGGAATGCCGAGCTAAAACCGAGGTGTGCCGCAACACCTTTGATGGACAGCTCTGTATTATCAAGCAGGTCTTTGGCTTTTTGAATCCGCATTGCCATTTGGTAGTCCTTCATGGACATGCCGGTTTGTGCGCGAAAAGTACGCCGCAGGGTCGAATAACTGACGTTTAGCTCATCGGCGATATCTTCCATGGGATGCTGCGCCGCGCACCTTTCCAGCAACAGCATACGCGCGCTGTTGACCAACTGGTTGGTGCTGTCTTCATTGGCATTGCGAGGGCCAGCAAGAATGGCAAGAAGCTTTAGGCCAAGCATGGACAGGACGGGTTGGTTGCCGACGGCGTCCTGTCTTGAAAGCATGTGGATTTCTGAAAAGGACGTCTCTATCGCAGCGATGCTTGGATTGCGGATAATGGGCCTGCTTTTGTTAAGAAGGCCAGCATTGGTACACATGTCAAACACTGTGCCTTCGCACTCGACCCAGTGTTCGGTCCAGCCCACGCTGGGTTCGGGCGCGTAGCGATGCCAGACATTTGGAAACAGCACAAAGACCTGTCCTGCGCGGATGTCTTGGGGCTTGCTGCCGCGTCCAAGTTCAATGCGCCCACGGCCCTCTGAAATATAGACGAGTTGATAGGCTTGCAGAACGCGCCCTCGGGTCCGGCTAAAAAGGTGTCCCTGTGGATGGGTCTGAGCGGGATACTGAGCGTGTGGCAAGACCCGGGTAAACCCCGAAGAACGCAGCGTGCACCCAAGTGTCCGGCAAAGACGACTTTCAGGGATGTAGCTGAAATAGTTTTCGCTTTGATCGGTCATGACAGCAGCATGACCATGGATGTCCACAAATCAACTAAGATATGTACATTGCGACTTCTGATGGGGCGGGGTGATCAGTAAGTCCATGAAATGCTGAAAAAGAATCGAAAAATGCCGATCAATCAAGGAAGAATACTGCACCGCATATTTGAGCAATAAGTGTATTTCTTTTGCCAGATTTTTGCAATCGACCTCGTCTAGTCTTTTTGAAGGGAGGGTGCCGGACCCCCGCGGGTCACGGCACCACGTTAATAGGGAGGAGACCCATCAATGAGACATTTCATTCTGTCCACGGCGGCCGCGCTCGCACTATCGGTCGCTGCGGCACCTGCATACGCTGATTTCCAAGGCTTTGATCCTGCGACACACGATGGATCGATGTTCCCGGCTGAGAGCCTGATGGCAATGGTAAAAGCCGCGATGGAAGTAACACCCCCCAAGAACGGTGAAAACTACGTGATCGGGTTTGCCAACTTGCAACGCGACATCCCGTTCTGCGGGCTGGTTGAACAGGGTATCCTTGAGAACGCAGAGGCGGCCGGAATTGAAGTTGTTATAGCCGACAACCGCTTGGACGGTGCAACGGCCCTTGCGAACGCCGAGAGCTTCATTATCCGGGATGTCGACTTCGTGATTGAATTCCAGACAGACGCCGAATTTGGGGCCGTCATCATGGACAAATTGAACACGGCCAACATCCCCGTCGTCGCAATCGACATTCCGATGCCGGGCGCCGGATTTTTCGGTGTGAACAACCCGCGTGCCGGATTCATGGGCGGGTCATATCTCGCGCAGGCTGCTGTTGCGCGTCATGGCATGGATGCCGTGATGAACGGCTTTTTCATCGAAGGTGAATTGCCACAATCCGGCCCCATCCCAGCGATGCGAACGGGCGGACAAATCGCAGGGTTTCGTGCCGCATTGCCGGATTTTCCCGAAGACCAGATCCTGACGTTTGACAGCAAAAACACGCTCGAAGAGAGCTTTACCCAGACCAATAACTTGCTCAGCCGTGTGCCTGAAGGTGTGCCGATCATGGGCACCGCGATCAACGACCAGGCGGCAACCGGCATCTTGCGCGCAGCCCAGCAGGACGGGCGCGACATGATCACAGTCGTCGGGCTTGGCGCCGATGAAGGCGAAACACTTGCAAACGAAAAAGACTTTGTTGCGGCTGTCGGGTCCTTTCCGGAACGCTACGGCAATTCACTGATCCCGATCGCGCTTGCAACTTTGGCCGGTGAAGAGCTTCCTGATGCGGTGTTGATCAACCACCAAATGGTGACGCCGGCCAATATCTGTGAATTCAACGCCAACATCGCCTGCCAAGAGGTCGACGTCGTTGACTATTCGTTCCCCGAAGAGGGCTTTCTAGCCCACCTCGAAGCGCTGCGGGATGATCCGTCGTTGGCGGATGTGCAAAACTTGATCCCGACGCAATAAAACGTTGAAAATGCTAGGCCACGTGGCTGAAAGGCCGCGTGGCACTGCTTTCTCGAAGACTTCATTCCTTTCTTAACCTACCAAGGCATGTTCCGATGAACGCCCCGCTTCCCCGAATTCAGATGCGCGACATCTACAAGAGCTTTGGTCCTGTGCAGGTTCTGGAAGGGGTGTCACTTGATGTGAAAGCCGGAGAAATCGTTGCGTTACTGGGGTCCAACGGTGCTGGCAAATCGACGTTGATGAAAATTCTCACTGCGAATTATACAAAAAATTCTGGTGAAATTCGGGTCAACGATGCGGTGGTTCAATTCAATTCTCCGCGCGACGCCGCGCGTGTTGGGATCACGTTTTTGCCGCAGGAAATTTCTGTCTTTCCAGAGCTCAGCATCGCGGAAAACATCTGCATGAATGCTGACGGCAAGGGGACGGTTGACTGGTCAGACATAGCACGTCGCGCGCAAGCGGTGCTTGAAGACCTAGGATTTGGACACCTTGGCGCGGATACCTTGGTAGCAGATCTACCTGTCGCCGAGCGGCGCATTATCGAAATTGCCCGGGCCCTTGAATCGCAGGCTGAAATTCTGGTGATGGACGAACCGACAGCGTCGTTGTCTGAACAGGAAAGCGAACAGATTTTCACCATTCTGCGCCGCCTTAAAGAGCGCGGCACAAGCATTGTCTACATCTCGCACTTCCTAAAGGAGGTGTTCGAGATTTCAGACCGGATCGTTGTGCTGCGAGATGGTTTGAATGCAGGCGAATTTGATCCGCATACCTCGCAAGTGGGGGAAGTGGTCAATGCGATGCTGGGCAAGGTGGCCGGGTCCATGTTTGAGGATCGTGATCCTTTGCCGGCCAATGCGCCTGTCGTGTTCACTTGCAAAGGTTTGACGCAGCCCGGCAAGATCGAAGACGTTTCCTTTGATCTGCACGCGGGCGAGATTTTGGGCGTATTCGGTTTGATTGGCTCTGGTGTTGAGGTTCTGGGGCGTCTGGTGTTCGGGGCAGAGGGCCGCCCGTCTGCCGGCGAAATGATGTTATCTGGCAAACCGTATCAGCCCGTATCTCCCTTGAAAGGGAAAGACGCTGGTATAGGGTTTGTCACGGCTGAGCGTAAAACCGATGGCATCATGGCAGATATGAGCGTGCGCGAGAATCTTGTCGCCGCGTTCCAACAGGATTTCGGAAATACCGTCTTCACGTCCCCGGCCCGCGAAACTGCTCATACGAATGATTGGATCAGTAAGCTGGGGATCAAAACCTCCGGGCCGGAACAACCGATCAGACTACTGTCTGGCGGCAATCAGCAAAAGGTTTGCGTCGCCCGTTGGCTGAACCCAAAGGTTAAGATGCTGATCCTCGAAGAACCGACACGCGGGGTTGATGTCGGCGCGCGACGCGAGATTTATAGTCATCTGGTCGACTTTGCCCGAAGCGGTCTTGCCGTGCTGGTCTTATCGTCAGATGTGGAAGAAATCGCAGGTCTGTCGGATCGGTCCCTTGTGATTGATCGGGGGCGCATCTTGGCGGAATTCGGAAGCAGAGCTACTGCAAACGATTTGATGTCGGCCACCGCAATGACCGCAAACCATCCTTAAGGGGCGCTTGAGATGTCTAACACAACGTTGTCCCAAGGTGTGTTGAAACGCCTCTTCGGTGGATCAGGAGTCGGAACGACCGTTCTGATCCTGCTCGTCTTTTATGTTCTGTTGCTCGTCGTGTTTTCGTTCCTGTCACCCTTCTTCATGACCATGCGCAACATGACCTCTATCAGTTCCAATATTGCACTGATTGGGCTTATGGCCGCTGCGGGGACCCCCCTTATCATCGCGGGGGGGTTGGATTTGTCTGTCGCAGCCATTGCGGGTCTGACAGGGGTCATCATTGCTTTGCTACACGCTGCGGGTATTCCTATATGGTTTGCCGTCCTATGCGCGGTTGGGATCGCTGTTGTCGTCGGCTTGGTGAATGGGATTTTGGCGACCTATCTGCGGTTGAACCCTTTGATTGTGACGCTTGCGACGATGTCCATTGTTTCTGGGGTGTCGTTGATCCTGACGGGGGGACTGACCAAACCGTTGTCGGTGGACGGTTTCAACTGGATCGGGCAAGGCCGTCTTTTGGGTATCCCTGTACCTGCGTTGTTGATGTTGGCCGTGTACATCGGTTTGTGGCTGGTCATGCAAAAGACGCATTTCGGGCGTCATGCGTTTGCCGTGGGTGGAAACCCTGACGCCAGTCGCCTGATCGGTCTGCCCGTGGATCGCACGCAAATCTCGCTCTATGTTTTGTCAGCCGTATCGGGTGCAATTGCTGGCACCGTGCTGGCGGCCATGCTGGGGGCTGCCGCTCCGAATGCCGCAGGCCCGCACCTGTTAACCGTCATTGCTGCGATCATTCTAGGGGGGACATCCCTGCAAGGCGGACGTGGTTCTGTGTGGGGTACGCTGGTGGCTGTGCTTATTCTTGGAACGCTGAACAATGGGCTGACATTGATGAACGTCACCAGCTTTTGGCAGGACGTCACACGCGGAGTCGTCTTGATCCTTGCGGTCGGATTCGATGGTTTGCGGCAACGGATGGGTTAGTGCAATGGCACCAATCGAATGCCCGTACCTCAACGAGAGCCCAAACTTAGAAGCGTGTCAGCCGGCGCTGGGAAACGGTTGCGGCCACCGCGGCTGCCTTTGTGATCGGGTGAATTGTTGCCTCTAGTGTACCCGCGCCTCTTAACCTCTTATTTCTAGAAAACTCCTAACGTGATTGCTCCAACAACAAAGGAGAATCACGTGCAACGATTTGTATCAGTCATAGTTGCGTCTTGGATATTGTCTTCAAGTGTCGCAATCGCTGGTCCTTCTGTGCAAGTTTCACTTGAGCCAATTGCACATGACCAGGCCACATTGGTCATCGTCGGGCAAGACAGCACCGAGATGAGTTATAGCCCCGCAGAGCTCGAAACTCTTCCAACCTACAGAGTGACCACAACGACCCCTTGGCGCGAACAACCCGCAGACTTTGATGGTGTCTTGCTTTCCGACTTGCTCGACGCGAACGGACTTGGCGGTGCGGACGCGATTTTGGTCACTGCTGAAAACGACTACACTACCACCCTGACCCGAGAGTTGATCGATAGTGTTGAAATCCTGGTCGCGACGCGCGTCAATGGTGAGCCTCATAGCCGCAGAGAACGCGGACCAATCCAATTCGTAATCGAAAAGTCCCAGTTCGAAGGTTCGCCTTTGACGTCGGAGTCGAATTTTGTCTGGATGGCCGCTCGTATCGAGGCCGCAGACTGAAATGTACCCTCGGCCTGCTCGCGACAATGCCAACCAAGTCGATGGCTTTCTCGATGTATTGGCTGCACGGGTCGGAATTTCAACTGCGTTAGCAGTTCTTGTTTCGATCTGTGTTGGTGCAGGTTTTTACATTCAGACGGTCGTCACGCAGCTTGAAGAGAACCACTCTGTCTTTCGGGATACTCAAGTTCGGAATGGATACGTAGGGATGAGCGACGTTCAAAGGCTCATTCTCATTGTCCAGTCCGCAGTCGTAATCGGTGAAATTACCGAAGCGCTAAAGGATGACTTCAAGAATGCCACCGACATTCTCTATGTTCGCGCAGACAACTTCGAACGGCAAATGGCCAAAAGCGATGGTTTGCAAACAGGTGTCAGATCAGTCGCCGCACTTCGGGACATTGTGGATATCGCTGACGCCGCGATCAAAGATGATTTTTCAAATGTTCAGGGGCTGGCCACTGAACTGGTGCAAGCCGGCTCTGAAGCGCGTAGTCATATGGTGCAATTCCTTGATGAAACACGCCGGAAGGCTGACACTGTCCTCGAAGCGCAGTCCGTGGCCGTCCGTGAACAACAGCTATTTTTGCTCGCCAGCCTCGGCGGCCTGAGTATCTTTGGAAGTGTTGCCATTCTGCTATTGCGTCGCGAGGTGCTGGGTCGCAGAGCCCGCGAAGTTGCCGAAAGACGGGTCGAATTCCTTGCTTACTTTGACCCATTGACCAACTTGCCGAACAGGGTTCAGTTTCAGGAACGACTGCAAAAGAAGTTGGATGAAGGTCAACCATTGGCACTGCTTTTAGTTGACCTTGATGACTTCAAAATCGTTAACGAC
This sequence comes from Yoonia sp. R2331, assembly GCF_041103235.1. NCBI lineage: Bacteria > Pseudomonadati > Pseudomonadota > Alphaproteobacteria > Rhodobacterales > Paracoccaceae > Cognatiyoonia > Cognatiyoonia denitrificans. The sequence goes on from NZ_JBGCUN010000001.1 coordinate 435,597, forward strand.
ACCTACGGTCATGCCGCCGGCGATGCGGTTCTGAAGCACATTGCAACCAAACTTGGGCATTTGGCCGCCGCGAACCTCGGATTTGCGGCGCGACTTGGTGGCGATGAATTTGCAATTGTACTTCCAGGCGACGATACCGACATGGTCATAGAAGCCTGTGAAGAAGCGATTGTCCAAACACGGTCCGCCATCACCTTTGAAGGCGAGACGCTATCGACGACCGTCAGTGTCGGCGCCTGTTCAACGAAGCAAATTGGCTACCAAAAGCATCCATCGGTCGATCACCTGTCCAGAGTGACCGACTTTGCGCTTTATGCTTCGAAATCGGAAGGTCGCAATCAATTCACAATCTACGATCAACCGCTTGAACAGCGGTTCCTTGAACGTCGCGCAATGCTTGAAGAGTTGCCTCAGGCAATAAATGCCGGTGACCTTGAGGTGCATTTCCAGCCCAAGGTGATGCTTCCCGAAGGCGAAGTGTTTGGGTTCGAGGCCTTAGTCCGTTGGAGACGAGGTGATAGAATTGTACCGCCCATTGAATTTATCGCCTTGGCTGAAGAGAGTGGCCTCGTCCTCGAAATTGACCGATATGTCCTCGAACGGTCGACGGAGTACGTCGCAGAGTGGAACGAAAGAAACAAAACCCGCTTTACGGTCAGCGTTAACCTTTCGGCCCTCCATTTCAATACCGATAGGATTGTTGCGCTCGTCCAAGGCGTTCTCAATTGCTCCAATCTTCCAGCGGAATTCCTAACCCTCGAAATTACGGAAACAATGGAGGTGCGGGATTGGCAGCAGGCGCAAAAAATCATTGCGGCGCTTCACCACTTGGGCTGCAAAATTGCGATTGATGACTTCGGCACCGGGTACTCCTCGCTCGCTTATCTTCGCACGACCAAGGCAAACGAGCTGAAGATTGATAGGTCGCTTGTGCTTGAAATCGAGACGTCCAAGAAGGCACGAATGCTGCTTTCGTCAGTCCTGAATATTGCGCGAGATCTTGAGATGGACGTCACGGTTGAAGGTATCGAGACCGTCGAGGTTGCACAGGTTGTTCAAGAGATGGGCGCACGGCAGGCGCAGGGTTTTTTGTACGGCAGACCTGAACCTCCGCATGTGGCGATGGAGCGGACACGTTCCCATTCTGATGTCTCAAAGCATTTCGATGAATGTAGTGGAGCGGCCTAGAGCCAGTGTGACATTCCCATTCGCCTGGTCGTATCCATTTCCATTCACAGCGGCACTTTCGCAGCTTAGACTGTGTTCCAAGCCGCGGTTGGTTACCTTTCACCCTTGCTGGATAGCATCCCTGCCGATGGCTCGAAGGTCCCAATGAGGTGACAAACAATCCGGCCCACAGGGAATGTGCGCGCCATGTCAATCAAAATTGGTGAATAATGGTTCGCCGTGCCGCCAGATCAGCTCAATTTGTGACAAAGCCGCGCAAGCCGATCCAGTTCGGTCAGGTCGATCGATCGTTGAGTGGTGCCAAATCCTAGCTTCGCGTAATGCGGTTTCGCGGCTTCAACGCGCGTGCAGGACGTATGGAAAGCGGTCAACCTTGTCTTTGCCATGATCACCGGAAGGTTGGCGCTGTTGATACCAGCACCAGCCATAATTTCGATCCGACCCGCTGCCGCCGCATGTAGCCTGTCGAGGCCAGCAATCCCTTCGATCGCTGATGAGGCCGCGCCGGATGACAGAACGCGCCGGATGCCAAGATCGATGGCGACCTCCAACGCGGCAAAAGGATCGTCGACCACGTCGATGACCCGGTGCAATGTGATGTCCAGGCCGTCCGCAGCGGCGACCAGAGTTTCAAGTGAGCGACGGTCCAAGGCGCCATTGCTTTCTGCGCCGATAACAACACCTTTTAACCCTATCGCGCGTGCGGCACGAATACTTGTGACGGCGGTCGCCTGATCGCTTGCTGTCATCGCAAAGTCGCCGCTGCGCGACCTGATCAGGACATGTGTTTCGATCCCCAACGATGCCGCTAGCTCCATCATGCCTATGTCTGGGGTCAGCCCGCCAAGATCCAGCGCGCTGCACAGCTCTATCCGGTCCGCGATTCCGGCACAGGCCGCGACGGCATCGGGCGAACTGGCGCAGATTTCAAGCGTGTAGGGGTTATTCCGCGGCATCATATGCCAAAGTTGCGCCAAGCATCGCATTAAGCGCATCGGCCTGCGCAAGGTTGTTGGACAGCACCACAAGATCGCGAGTCTTGCGGCCAACCAAACTCGCCAAATCATCACGTCCGATCACCTGGGCCGGGATCGTCACCGCCATGCGTAGCGCGTGGTCAAGTGGAATGCCAACATGGTGTACCAGGCGCGCGACGCCTTCGGCTTGCGTAATGTGCGCCCCGGCAAGACCACCCTCAGCATTGATCAAGCGACCCTCTTTGAGGTGAACGCCCTGACCGTAAAGGTCGAAGTGATCCGGTCCACCGACAGTGGCCATTGCGTCTGATACAAGGAACATCAGATCGTCTTTCGGACGCGCCCGGATCGCCAACCGGATCATGCGATCATCGACGTGGTGGCCGTCACAAATAATACCGGACCGCATATCTGAATTGATAATTGCGCCAACCGCGCCCGGCCCGCGCCCGGTCATCGGGGACATTGCGTTGAACAGATGTGTCGCGCAGGACGCGCCGGCCGCGATTGCCGCTTCAACCGCGTCGGCCGTTGCGTCCGTGTGACCAATTGAAACGACAGCGCCCAAGGCGGCAAGTGTAGCGATCTGGGTGTTTGTCGCGGCTTCTGGCGCGACGGTAATCATCACCGCGACCCCATGTTGGCGCAGCATTTGCACCACATTCATGGTGCGATCATCCAGTTTGCGGATGTTGGCCCCGTTGTGGGTGCCGCGCCGGGCTACCGAAATGTGCGGTCCCTCAATATGCAGCCCCACGATCCCATCATCTTGCCGGGCGGCCAAAACAGCGTCGGCGGCGCGGTCCAGCACGTCAGCCGCATCCGTGATCACTGTGGGCATTATCGCAACCGTGCCGAATGTGCGATGCGCCGCTGCGATTGTCACCATGCTGTCGCGTGCCGGGGCAGAGTTTAGCATCACACCGCCACCGCCGTTCACCTGCAAATCGACAAACCCGGGTGTCAGGCACCCTTTGATCGGAACGGCTGCATGCGGGGCAGGGGCGAGGTCTGCCACTTTGCCATCCACGATGCGCAGGGCATGCCCAGACACCACGGATTTGCCATCGAACAACTGATCCGGTGCAATCCAATTCTCACTCATGATGCTTCCTCAAAAAAGTAAGGGGCCAGCGCGTGGGATATTTGCGCATCAATAAGCCGTTGGACTTGTGGACCGTGTAGCCCGTCTGCGCGATCCAGAACAAGCGGATCGAATGCAGCGCGCAATTTGGCGTCAGGTATCGGTTGCTCAAATTGCGCCTTTAGGACCTGCACCGCCTTTTGCGCGCTGGGGGTTTGCCAGTAATAGCGGATCCGGTCGGCAAGCCCATAATGGCGCTGCGCGAATTGCGCGGCTGCGTCACCCGCACAATGCGCTTGCCAATGGGATGGATCGGCCAGCATCTCTGCTTCCATCGTGGCTTGCAGTTCACCGCTGGGCGAACGCAATTGGTCAAGCGCATAAAGAGCCGCGCGATAGGCAAACGTCAGTGCCGGTCCGACCTTTTGGAACGCAAAGCCGAGTTCGGCCAGTCGTGGATAGACGCCCGGGTCCTGGTAGTCGGTCGAATGCGCTTCGAGACAAACATGCGGATGGTCGTCCAAAGCACCCAATAGGTTCGGATCACGATCCATCGTTAGGGCATGGACGGATTTAGGGCCGAACTCCACGCCCGGCTGCACCACAAGGCCGCCGATCTGCCCTGCAAGATCGCCAAATGCTGCATCATGGGCCAAAAGGGTGCGACGCGCGTCTGATGGCTTTGTGGGGCTGATGTCGCCGTGTTCGTCGACACGCGCGCCGCCCGGCGGCGGCACCTCTGTACCGACCACAAACAGGACATCATCCCGCACCTTGCTGCAGATTCTCGCCAATCGGGCCGAACGCGCGGCGGTCACCTCATCGTCATGTTGTGCGGGCTCACCAAAACAGCCTTCGGAACAATCCAGGTGAATTTTGCCGAAACCAGCCGCCACGTAGTCGCCGACCAAAACGTCGGCTTTTGCCATCGCGGCATCGGGGTCCAGATTGCGCCACGCCTGCGGGCCAAGGTGATCACCGCCAAAGATGATCCGTTCGCGATCCGTCCCGGTTTCATCCGCCAAGCGACTGACAAAGCGCATGAAATCGCTTGGTGTCATGCCGGTATAGCCGCCGTCTTGGTTGACCTGGTTCGAGGTCGCCTCGATCACCACATGCCGGTCAAGGCGCTGGGCGAGCGCCAGAGAGGCGCGCAAAACATCAGGTTGGGCAGAACAAACTGATGGAATAGCGACCCGCTGCCCTGCGCGGTTGCGCCGAATGATATCGCGCAGCACGTCAGTCATTCTGATCTGCCTGCCAAGCCGCAAACGCAGCCCCGCGCGCGCCACTGGTATCGCCTCCCTCGGCCAGTACCAGCGGTGGGGTGCCAAAACCGGGCAATTGCGTGGCTTGGGCTGCGCTTTTCAGATCGTCCACGATGCCATCAATGCGGCTTAATCCGCCGCCAAGGACGATCAAGTCAGGGTCAGCCGTCAAGGTCAGCGTGTGGATCAACTCTGCCGTCAGCGCGCACCATATCCGCCAAACGTTCTTCATCGGGCCGCTCTTTGATGCCGCGATCTGGGGCGGTGTCGTGTCTTGGCCTGTCAGGTGTTTGGCAAGAGCAGATAGGCCGGGCCCCGCGATATAGGTCTCGATACAGCCCTTGCGCCCGCAGCCGCATGTCAGGATCGGAAGATCATGTTGTGCGACAAGATGCGCCGGGGCGGCGGTATGCCCAAATTCTCCACCTGTGTGGGTTGGACCCTGCAAGATCCGTTGGTCTACGCACAATCCGCCACCCACACCGGTTCCCAGGATCAGTGCCATGACGGTGCGATGCCCGCGTCCCTGACCAAAGACCGCCTCTGAAAGCGCCAGCGCCCGACAGTCGTTGATGTATGTCACAGCGCGCCCAGCAGCACCTGCAATGTCCGCTGGAAAGGGCTGGCCGGTCGCGACGAGATTTGCCGTCAGTGCTTTGCCGTTTCTGGGGTTCACAAGGCCAGCTGCCCCAATCCCAACAGGCGCGCTTACACCCAGTTGCGCCTCTGCCCATCGGATTTGGTCGGCGACCACATGCACAAGGTCTTCATAGATGCCCGGCGTATCATGCCGCTGGCGGGCGACGACGGCCCAGTCATCATCAAAGAGCTGCGTTTCAATCTTTGTGCCGCCCAGATCGATGCCGATGGCGGTCATGACGCCACCTGATAAAGCTTCACACCAGACACCACCCGGCTCAGAGTGGACTGACCAGCAAACGGATCGTCGACATTCAAGCCAAGCGCGTCGGACCACATCACCCCTCGGATCTGGGCCGCTGCGACACATAAGGGGGCGGCCCACGCAGGTCCAAATGGCATTGCGATGTCGATGTCTCCTCCAGCTCCAATTGTTTCCACGCTTGCCGCAGGAAATTGCATCCGCAGTTCTGCCGCCAGATCACTGTCATAGTTCCGGGTCGGTGCGTGGGGGCTTTGGAAAATGGTGATGTCTGTTGCGTCTGTGACAAATGCCTTTGGTCCGTGCCTAAATCCCAGCGTGGTTTCCCAAAGCGCGGGCATTTGGCCTGCCGAAAGCTCCATCACCTTAAGTGCCGCTTCGCGCGCGGCAAAGCAAAGCGGCCCTGAACCCACATAGACAACCCGTTCAGGGCGTGGCCCCGCAGCGAGCGTTGGCAGCAGCCGGTCCAGTTGATCGGCCAGCGCAGTCATCCGGTTGGTCCAATCGCTGGAGGCATCAAACAGCGCCAGCCCGGTCAACAACATCGTGGAAAAGCTTGACGTCATCGCAAATCCGGCGTCGTGCGTAGCGTCAGGCAAGATGACCACCTCTGTCGGCCCGCGCGAGGCTCGTGTCGCCAGCGCACTGTCCGCATTGCAGGTAATATTCAGGCGGGGCGCATCAGGTAGCAGTGCGTCCAGCGCATCAAGGGTGCCGATGCTCTCGGTGCTGTTGCCGGATCGCCCGAAGTTGACCACTAGGGGCCGCACACCAGACAAGACATGTGCCGGATCAGCGACGATATCTGTGCTTGGGACGGACCGAGTTCCTTTAAGTGATGCCGCGATGATGTCGCCGATATAAGCACTTGTGCCCGCCCCAACGAACCAAACCTCATCAAAGGTCTGGTCAGCAATCCAGTCCCGCAGACCGGCCACATCTAAGGTGGCCCCCCAACTGCGCCAGATCGCAGGTTGATTGTGGATTTCGCGCCAGGTTGCCCACTTTGAAAGATGCTCGGTCATGTGGTTTGCGTGACTTTCGACAAGGTCGCAGGCGCATCAGGGTCAAGACCCAGCGCGAGCGCAGTATTCAAGATAATAGGGTACATCGTTGCCAACAGCACGGCAGCCGCCGCAGCAGGGGTGATCTGATCCAGTCCGAGATCGCTCAATCGCAAGCGGAATACGTCACAATCAATCGCGCGAAAACGCGCCTCAGCCTGATCCAAGCTGTCCTGAACCTCTGCAAGGCCAATATCCAACATGAGCACCATCAACGGGTTGGTGGCCAATTGCAGCGGTCCATGCAAGACCTCAGAGCTTGAATAGGCTTCAGCGTGAAGTGCGCAGCATTCCTTGAGTTTCAGCGCCACCTCATGTGCCGCGCCATACCCCGTGTCTCGCCCGATCACATAAACATGGCGCGCCCGCAGAAACGCTGCTTGGAGCTGTGCGGCCCGTGGATGTTGGATCGAGACATTCGCAATTTCTGTCAAGGATTCTTGGATTTTTTGGGCATAGGCCGGACGTGCCGCCCCCAGCAGGGCCATGCCCGCACCAATCGCGCCGACGACCGATTTTGTTGCGGGAACGGCAAGCTCGGGGCCAGCGCAGATGGGCAGGGTTGTCTCTGACGCCGCCTCAACGGCGCTGGCGGGTTGATTGGTGATGGCGATGACGTTTGCGCCCGCCTGCATCGCCCCTCTTGCCGACAGCACAAGGTCATCGCTTGATCCCGACTGACTGATCACAAGCGCCGCTGCCTGGCGTAAATCGACACCGCTGCCGATTGAGAAAACTGATGGAGGCAAAGAGGTCGCAGGAACCCCCAATTCGCGCATGAACTCATATGACAGCACGTTTGCGGCTGCATCTGATGACCCGCGCGCGACTGTATAGATCGCTTTTGGTTCACCCAACCGCGCTCGTTCCGTGCTTTGAGACGCTGCACGGGTCAGCACATCGATGCAGTCCGCCGATTCAGCGGCCATTAGGCGGCCGGGCGTCTTGTTTGCGTTTATCATGTCCGTAATCCGTATGTGTCAAAGGCTTGCCAAGTTGGCGTCATGTCTACCATTGCGCCGCTGATCCGCGCTTCATCCAACGCCATGGCGACCAGTCCCGCTTCCAGCGCATCAACGACGCTGACCGGCAGATTGTCTGTTTCGCCGCGCAAGAAGGCGACGATGTCATCAACCATCATGTGGTCCGCACCGTAGTGGGCAGAGGCGCGTTTGCTGTCCATCTTGGTATAGTCATGAGCAGCTATGACCGACCCATCGCGCGCCGTCGCTTTCAGCGTGCCGCGCACAAAGTCGCCCTCTGCCATGCCGTGGGTCCCCATCACGCAGAAGCGGCGATGTTCGTCAGGAACATTCAGGTTGGTGTGAAACACCAGCGACGCGCCGCTGTCATATTGCACAAGTGCGGTCTGGTGATCGATGATATCGCCGTCCGAATGAAACGCGTCCGACACGCTGTTCCAGACGGACGGCTTATGATGCATGATCTCGTTTTCGACATTCGCGGTAGGCGCATTGTCCGGCACATAGGATTTGCGCCCGCCAAAGCTTGCCAGTTTTGCGGGGCGTGACCTGGTCACCATGTTGTAGATGTCAATGTCATGGCAGCACTTTTCCAACATGAAACCGCCGGACCAGGACACCATCCGCCGCCAATCCCGCATGAAAAATGCGCCGTGGTATGGTGCGATGTGTTCATTGGCCTCTAGCGAAACGATTGACCCCAAGTCATCCAACACCGCACGCAGATCGACCATGTGCTGGGAATAGCGCAGCACCAGCCCGACCATCACCCGGTCGGTGCCGTGTTCCGCCAAAAGCGCCGCAAGCTCCATCGTTTCTTCTTTGGTGGTCACGACGGGTTTTTCTGTGAAAATGCGCACTCCGGCACGCAGGCCGGCCTTGATATGCTCCAAATGAAAACAATTGGGCGAGCCTACAAAAAGAAGATCGGGCTTGGTCTCTTTCAGCATGCTGTCGATGTCATCAAAGCGTGGCGTGTTGCGTCGCATATCAACGCAAGTGGCGAACCCTTCTTTGAGCTGTTTGATCTTGGGTGCGTCCGGGTAGCCCGGGTACACATTGTCAGCCACCAAATTTCGAGCTGCGTCTTTGTCGATTGTGGCGCCATCGACTTGAAGGGCCGAGGCTGGTTGTGGGTCGTAGTATCCGATCAGCTCTGCTTCTGGCATAGCTTGTTTGAGGATCGACAAAACATGCGCCGCGCGCAGTCCAATTCCGGCCGTGACGACTTTCATCGGCTTCTCCCTAAGCGACCAGAGCGGGTGCTGATTTGCGACGCAAGACATCACCTGCGGCATCAAAGACGTGACAGTCCTGAGGCGCCACACTCAGCTTGAGCGGCGCGCCTTCAGCAATGACTGCATCGCCCGGCAATGAAGCGCAGAACCGCGTCTCGTCGCCAATTGTGCCATAGGTGATCGACACGCCACCTAGCCGTTCCAGAACCTTGACCGAAATCTCAAGACCACTTGCGCCAAGGCTGACGTGTTCGGGGCGAATGCCAACTTCGACTTTGTCGCCGGTGCTGACCGATGCGGCCTCAACCGGCAGCACCATCTGATGTCCGCCGGAAAGCTCTACATTGATGCCACTGGCATCGACACCGAGCACCGTGGCGGGGATCAGGTTCATGTTGGGCTGGCCGATGAAAGAGGCGACGAACTTGGTCTTGGGGTGGTGATACAATTCCATGGGGGTGCCAAATTGCTCGACCCGACCACCGTTCAGCACAACGATCCGGTCAGCCATCGTCATCGCCTCGACCTGATCGTGCGTGACATAGACCATTGTGGCATCGAGGTTTTGATGGAGCTGACTAAGCTCGACCCGCATATCCCCGCGCAGTGCGGCATCCAGATTGGACAGCGGCTCGTCGAACAAGAAGACCTTGGGGTTGCGCACTATGGACCGACCAATTGCGACCCGCTGGCGCTGACCGCCTGACAACTGGCCGGGCTTCAATTGCAGCTTGTCGGTCAGTTGCAAAATCTCGGCGGCCTGTTGGACGCGACTGTCCATGTCCGCCCTTTCCAAACTTTGAACGCGCAGCGGAAAGGCGATGTTTTCATAGACGCTCAGGTGTGGATAAAGCGCGTAGGATTGGAACACCATCGAAATGCCGCGCTCCACCGGTGGTGCCGCGCTGACATCCTCGCCGCCAATCACGATAGAGCCGGTGGTCGCTTCTTCCAGCCCGGCAATGATCCGCAGCAGGGTCGATTTCCCGCAACCTGACGGGCCAACGAACACAACGAATTCCTTGTCCTCGATTGCAAGGCTAATGTCATGCAGCACCTTGGCTGCGCCAAAAGACTTGTTGATGGCATTCAGTGAAAGCGTCGCCATTGATCCGTCCGTTCGTTTCAAAAAGAGCTATAAGAGGTCCCCCGGCCGACCCATCATCGGGTCGCCCGGAGGCAGGGAGTTTCGCTTAGAGAGCGTCGTCAAGCTCTTCCGCGGCGATGGTCACCAGATTGTCGACGGTATCGTCCTCAAGGATGATCCCCTGCACCATATTGGTGAAGACCGACTGCAATGACTTGAAGTCTTCCAGCAGCGGCTCTGGCCCGCCGGTCGAGATTGTGGCTGTGAAGTTCGGCCAGATACCGTCCTCATAGTAAAGGTCGGTTTTTCCCATCGCAGCGTAGTCCAGGATCGGTGTCAGACCCCAAGAGCTGTCAAGGTCGTACTGGCTGTCGCCGGATGTGATCCGCTGTGCCAGCTCTTGTGCCAACTCTTCGTGGCCAGACCCTTTGAAAACGACAATGGAGTCGGTGATCAGGATCGTGCCGCTTTCACCGGACGGACCGGCAGGCACAGGCGCCACCAACTGGTTAATGTCTTCGTTGTGCTGGCCGTAACCCCAAGGACCTTGGACATACATCGCGATCTGACCGTCGTTAAACAGGTCCTTCAATTGATCGCGTTCCCAAGCGGTCGGACCCTCTTGGCTGACAGATGCCAGTTTGCCGTAGAACTCCAGCGTCTCACGGGTCTGCTGGCTGTCCAGCATGTTTTCACCGGTTGCACTGTCGATCACTACACCGCCGTTGGAATAAAGGTAGTTCAGGAACTGGTGCATTGTGTTGTCAAAATCTTTGCCAGCCAGGCCAACGCCAGCTGCATCGGTATTGGCAACCACGCCTTCGGCCATCGCATACATCTCGTCCCAGGTTGTCGGCGCAACACATTCCTGACCAGAGGCTTCGACGATGTCACAGTTGATATAAAGCGCCTTGGTTGAAAACGCGTGTGGATATCCCCACTGCGTACCCTCGATCGTGACGGTGTTCAGCACACCATCCTGATAGATCACGTCATCCTGAATTTCAGCAGGCACAATCAGATCATTGTTGGCCAACTGGCGCAGCGTCCGGGACCCCATGTATGCGATCGACGGCGGATCACCAGCGGCGGCCAGCGTCAGGGATTTGTCCTGACATGTGCCCCATGGCACGGCCTCAAGGTTCACGGTGACGCCTTCGTTGTCAGCCTCGAACTGGTCCACGACCGCTTGGTCTGCGTCGCGCACTTCGCCGCCGCACATGATAAAGTGCAGTTCTGTGGCGTGACTATCGGCCATCGCAACCGAGGCACCGCTGGACAGCAAAGCCGCCGCGTATGTGAGTTTCATCAATTTCATTTGGTCTTCTCCCTAGGTTATCAATCGTCGTTGGTGGCTATTCTTTCACGGCACCTGCCGTCAGACCCGCCACGAGGTATTTCTGAAGGAACAAGAAAATGACCATGACAGGCAGAATGCCGGTCAGGGCAGCGGCCATCATCTGGTTCCAGGTGACATCCTGATAGCCGATGAACTCAAACAATCCGGCTGGCAGGGGTTGCAGTTCACGCTGCTGGTTGAACGTGATCGCAAAAAGGAATTGCTGGGCATAAGCCCCGATAAAGACCGCCGTGCTGACCACGATCAGACCCGGCGTCGCCAGCGGCAGCACCACGCGGCGCAGCGTGTACATCCGGCTGGCCCCATCAACGAAAGCGGCCTCTTCCAGCTCGCGCGGGATCTTTTCCAAGTACGACCGCAGCAGCCAGATGCCTGTCGGAATCAAGAACGCCACACCCGGCACGATCATCGCCCAATAGGTGTTCAGTAATCCAATCGACCTGAGCACGCGGTAAAGCGGGATCAACAGCACAGCGCCGGTGAACATGTTCACACCAAGGAAAATGGCCAATGACCCGTTCTTGAACGGAAACTCCAGCCGCGCATAGGCATATGCCGCAGGCACCACAAAGATCATCGTCAGAAGAGTCACCGCTGTTGCGATGAACACCGAATTGAAGATGTAGCGCCCCAAAAGCGGCACTGTCTCCCACATGTCGGAATAGGCCTGAAAGCTGAAGTCATCCGACCAGAACTGATAGGGGCTTCGGAACAGATGTTCGAGCGGACGCAAGGATGCCATGAACATCTCGAAGAAGGGCAGCAAGATGAAGATCAGGAAAACCGTGACCGCTGCGTAAATGCCCAGCATCTGGAGCTTTGTGTACTTGTCCATCATCTTATTTGGTCCCGTACTTGCGGTTCACGAATTTGAGCACGTTGAGGTACAGCAGTGAGAAGATGCCCAGCAGGATCACGATGATCACGGCCCGGGCAGAGCCTTCGCCAAATTTGAAGTTGCTGATGGCGGTCTTGTAGGTGTCCACGATCAGGGTGGTGGTCGCACCGCGAGGGCCGCCCTCGGTCAGGATCCAGATGATCTCGAAACTGTTGAACGTGAAGATCGCAGACAAAAGTGACATAGAGACAATCACCGGCATGATTTGAGGGATCGTGATCCGGCGGAACCGATACCAGCGGCCCGCGCCATCGACCCAAGCGGCCTCGTACAAATCGCGGCTAACCCCTTGCATGGCGGCCAGAAAGAACAGCGTCACCATTGGCGTGCCGACCCACACATCGGCGACAACAGCGGAATAAAACGCGGATTGCTTGTAGGCCAGAAACTCAAAGGGCCCGTCGGTGATCCCCAGTGACATCATCGTGCCCGACAACACGCCGAAGTAACCGTTATAAAGCCAGAGCCAGCCGATCATGCCAATCGCCATTGGGATGATCCAGGGCGGCATGACCAGAACACGGAAAAGCGCCCGGCCAGGAACGGCGGCATTCAACAGCGTCGCCCCGATCAGGCCCAGGATCAGTTTCAGCCCAACGGATAGAAACATCCAATAAAAGGTCCGAACGATCGTCTGGTGGAATTTGCGGCTTTCGACCAGATCTTGGTAATTCGCAAGGCCCACATATTCTTCGCCACCCAACCCGGCCTCCATGAAAGACAGGCGGATCGTCTCGGCCAAAGGCCAGGCCACGATCACAGCAATAAATAGCATGGCTGGACCGACCAGCAGCCAGGCAAACACCGCCTCGGGCAAGGACTTTGCCTTTGGCTTGACCACCTGCGCGGCGGTGGTGTGGCGTGATGCTTGCAGTGTGTCTGTCATGTGGTCCCCCGGTTGGCCATCCTCGAATCGACCTTCCACATTCAGAGTACCTCACAATTCCAATTTTGCTACCACTGCAATACCAAAGCGACGTTCGGTGAATTTATATAGGAAAAATAATATCTTGATTAAGGGTGGGTCTGGGAAATCTCAGAAATTGGTTTGCATTGGTATTGTTTTTTGATACCAAGCCTCGGACAACATGACAGGTAGAGCCATGTCTGACTTCATCACGCAACTCGCGCAAAGCCGATGGTACCGCGACGGGCGCGGCCCGCGGTACAAACAGCTTTGCCGTCACATCAGCGGACTTGTGGCTGCCGGCGATCTTGTCGCTGATGACCAACTTCCGTCCGAACGCGACATCGCCGAAATCGCAGAGGTCAGCCGGGTGACTGTCCGCAAGGCCATTGCAGAGCTGGTATCAGATGGCATGATCGAGCAACGGCAAGGAGCGGGATCGTTTGTGCGCGGCAGCGGCGAACGGTTTGAGCAATCGTTGTCGTCCCTCGTCTCTTTTACCGAAAATCTGCAGGCACGTGGGATCGCTTCGACCAGCCAAACACTGCTGACAGGCGTGTTTCGCCCGACACCGACAGAGGCGATGGTGTTGGGCCTGTCAACGCATCATCAGGTGTCTCGCGTGCACCGCCTGCGACGGGGAGATGATGTGCCGATGGCGCTGGAATATTCGTCGCTTCCCGAAGACGTCTTGCCCCGCCCCGACAAGATCGACGTCTCGCTTTATGAACTTTTGCGCGCCCGCGGCACCGCGCCGACCCGGGCCATGCAGCGTGTCACGGCGGTCAACGCCACGGCCGCCGTCGCCAATCATCTGGACCTTCCCGAAGGTGCGGCCGTGTTGCAGATCGAGCGGACTGGTTATCTGTCCTCCGGGCGGCCAATCGAATTTACAAGCGGCTTCTACCGCTCTGATATCTATGACTTTGTCTCTGAACTGCGGTTGGACTGATATGCAATATACCTGCCGGATAGAGGGCGATCTGTTGGTCCTTACCTTGACGTCTGATCGTGCCTTGTCAGGTGCGATCTTTTGCTGTTCGGGCATGGCGCCGATGGCGCCCGTCGCAGGTGGTGAACTGGAATATACCTTGGGCAGCTACACCGAAATTGCCTTGCCCGATCTGGCCATTGCGGTCCCTCATGTCGTGACGCTGAGATACACAGGTGGCTACACACCCGCCAACCGCGCGTGGATGCCGCTCGGGCCATATCTCAGGCACCATGGCGAGGTTATACCGCTTCCGCCAACACCTGCTGGGCGGCACACACCTAAACTCGTGGACACACCTGCGTTTGAGGGGCTGCCAATGCTCCCGCAACCCAGCGAATGGTCACCAACCGGCGATAGGGTCCCGGTCGACGGGTTCGAGGTGGCGGGTGACGCACTGACGGCCGTCGCGGACCTCGCGCAGCGGCACAACATGCGCTTCACTGGTACGTTCCCCCTGCAACTTCGGCACGAAGAATTAGCGGCTGATGCCTATCGCCTGACCATGACCCCCGATGGCGTGACCATTGCCGCCGGGTCATACGGCGGGCAGTTCTATGCCGGGATCACGTTGCTGACATTGTTGCAGCATGGGGCACTTCCGTGCGGCGTGATGTATGACCAACCGCGCTTTGGTTGGCGTGGTCAGCATCTCGATACCGCGCGGCATTTTTATCAGCCTGCAAGTATCACCGCCTTGCTGGACCTTATGGCGCTGCTCAAGCTCAACCGGTTTCACTGGCATTTCGCGGATGATGAGGCGTTTCGCATTGAACTGGACGCGCTGCCCGAACTGGCGCAACAGACGGCGCGACGGGGCGAGGGGCAGGTGTTGCCCGCACTCTTCACCGGATCACCCTGTGAAGGCGGAACCTATTCCAAACAGACCGTGCACCAGATCATCGACCATGCCGCGGCAATGAACATCGACGTCATGCCCGAGATCGAAGCGCCCGCCCATGCACTCGCACTGACAACGCTTTATCCTGAAACACGCGATCCCGGCGATAACGGGTCAGAGGCATCTGTGCAGGGATATCAGCGCAATGCACTGAATCCGGCGATGCCCAAGACTTGGGAGGTGCTGGAAGCCATCGTTGCGGAAATCAGCGCTCTTTTCCCATTTGATCATTTGCATCTTGGATGTGACGAGTTGCCGAAAGACACGTGGATGAGCAGCCCGCGCGCCCGTGCCCTGATGGCCGAAAACAGCCTCAAGACGACGCAGGATTTGCAAGGTTGGACGATGGCAAAGCTTGCCGCGTTCACGCAAGCACACGGCAAGCGCCCCGCCGCATGGGAAGAAGCCGCCGAAGGATCGAACGGCGGGATCGGCCACAATGCCGTTCTGTTTAGCTGGACCGGGCAGGGCCCTGGGCTGGACGCCGCGCGCGCGGGCTATGATGTCGTCATGACGCCGGCGCAACACGTCTACCTTGATATGGCGCATACCAGTGATCCAGATGACTGGGGTGCAAGCTGGGCGGCATTTGTGGATTTGGCGGATACCATCGCCTGGGATCCCGTACCTGATCAAGCCCTCACAGACCGCATTATCGGTGTGCAAGGCGCATTCTGGTCCGAGTTCACGACCATTGATGGCCAGATGTGGCCAATGCTGATGCCGCGGATGTTGGGTGTTGCGATGATGGCGTGGCAGACGGATCGCCCGGACATGGCGGCTTTAGAAAGCCTATCACTCTACTATGAAGTTGATGAAAAGGGTGGTCTTGCGATCGGGCCAACAGAATCCATGTCTTTCTGACAAGCGTCGACGATTGGTCTTGCGCAGCCGCGATCAGTCAGCTGCACGATCTTATGATCTTATGATCTTATGATCTTATGATCTTATGATCTTATGATCTTATGATCTTATGATCTTATGATCTTATGATCTTATGATCTTATGATCTTATGATCTTATGAACTTCTGACTTCTGGGCGGGTCGTTGTGCGCTCTCGTTTCGTTAACTGTTCTTTCGAGCGCCGGGTCGTGATTTAAGTAATCGAAAGCAAGCTTTGCGAAAGCCCGACGGATGTCCATCAGATTGCTCCGCACGCTCGTCGCGGTGTCCGAGGTCAAGACCTTTACCGCCGCAGCCGAGGTTGTGCATGTCACCCACGCCGCAGTGAGCCAGCAGATGCGCACGCTCGAGGCAGATTTGGGAGTGGAGCTTTTTGATCGCTCCAAGCGGACACCGGAACTGACGCCCTTGGGGCATCAAATCGTCGCCAAGGCCCGCAGCGTGGTTGCCGCCTATGACGACCTGCTGCCCTCTGTTCTGGCTGACAACGGCTTGCGCGGCGTGATCAACTTTGGTGCAATTCCATCAACCTTGACCGGCCTGACCCCGCAAGCAATGAGCGTGCTCAAGGCACGCTATCCGGAGGTTGGGCTGCATATCCGCCCTGGTCTTACCCAGCACCTCATTGTCGAAGTGGAACGTGGTGCGCTCGATGCGGCGATAGTGTCCCGCCCACATCTGATGCCCGCAGGCCTGATTTTTCGTCCTTTGGCCGAGGAACCAATGCAATTGATCGCGGCCGCGTGTGAAACAGAGAATGATCCCATCGAACTGCTGCAGACCCGTCCGTTCATCAGGTTCAACCGCAACGCTGTTGTTGGCACGCTGATCGACAATTGGATCCGGTCCCGCAACCTGCGCGTGACCGAAACGATGGAGCTTAACAGCCCAGAAGCCATCACCAGCATGGTCGAACAGGACCTTGGGGTGTCGATTGTGCCGGATCTTGCGGTCAAACCGTCCGGCGACGACTTCGTTAGACGCATAGCACTTGGGCCGGACAGGCCGGTCAGAACGTTAGGGTTGGTGCATCAGGACAGCCCGATCAAAGCGGAGGCGATGGACGCCCTATTTGATGCGCTGTCGCATGTGATTTCACGGACCGGATCAACGCTTGCCTCAGATCACCTCGTCTGAGCGGTCATCGCTTTCGCCGTAGCGTTTCAGAACGGCAGGTTTTGTGCCCTCATAAACCTGCGCGATATTTTCAGCGATCTTGGCATTTTCGCGCTCGAACAAGCAATTTCCATCCAGGTCCGACGCCACGATGAACGGCCCCATTTTGTTACATTTTATCACCCACATGGCCTGCGCAAGGCCCAACTCCTCGTTCCAATGCACAGCTTCGACCGTCTCAACCCCGCGCCCCAATAACGCACCGGTGCCATAGCCGACCGTGGACAAATAGATGGCCCCATTTGGGACGAAATAGTCCCTATAGTCCTTTGACGTCATGCCGCCTTTGCCCACAATCAGTTTGGCCCCGGTCTTAGCGATCCACTCTGGCAACCACTTGGCAAAACGAAAGGATGCAGTGGCGGTGACTGCACCCATGTCAAAGCTGCCATCAGGATTGATCCGGGCAGCAGGCGAGCAATGGAAATTCGCAGCAGACTGGCGCGGTAGTTCCATCGGAATATTTGCCCGATCCTCCAACGCGCGCATATAGACGCCTTCGCGTGCGGTATACATCAGCCCATCCAAATAAACGACGTCGCCAAGGCGCAAGTCTGCAATCGCCTCAGGCGTGGGCGTCGTGGACAGTCGCACTTCGCGCGGGCTCACGCGGTGACCCCTGCTGCGATCCGCCCTAAATGGCGCATGTCGGTGCCGCAGCAGCCGCCCAACACAGACAAATGCGGGTGCTCCGCGATCAACTTTGCCACCTCTTTCCCCAGTTCATCGGGGTCGCCGTCATCCAGTTCTGTCGCGTCGTCCAGTTCCGCATGTGAACAGCGCGAGGCATTGACCACGACGCCCTTCAGACGCGGATTATCCGGCAGTGTCGCGCTAAAATGGGCGGGATGCGCGCAATTGACCATGAAGTACTGCGGCGCAGTGTTGGTCAGCGCGTCAATCTCATCCAGCGCCTCTGCCAGCGATTGTCCGTTGTGCAACCGCCCGTCCGTTTCGACGACCAGTGAAACGGCGATGGGCAGTCCCAGATCGCCCGCGGCCAGTGCCGCACCTGCGGCCTCTTGCACTTGATTGAACGTATAGGCGTTGACCAGATCAAGGCCCGCGTCTGCAACCCAGCCCAATTGTTCGCGGTGATAACTGCGTGCCGTTTCCACATCCAAGGGATCAAGTGTGGTGTAGGGGTCGCGCGCGGGGCCAAGGCAAAGCGCAAGCAGGACATCATTTGTTTCCGACGCGTCGCGCATTTCCCGCATCATCGCAACTGCCGCTTGGTTGATCGTCGCAAGGGTTTCGGTATCGTACCCCAGCGGCGCTGCACGGTCCCGGCTCGCCATCCAGGTTGGCGTGTCCAGAATGGCACCCATGCCCGCGCCATTTGCGACCGCCATCAATTCGCGCATTTGCTGGACAAGTACCGGTTGCGCGGTGGGGTTATTGACCAACGGAAATGATGCAAACCCCGGCAGGTCGATCCCGCGATTGAAAATAAGGTCGGTCCCGGTTCCAGCAAATACCAGAAAGCGTTTGTCAGTTGCGTTGGGCAAGTTTCGTTTCATCTATTCCGCGGCCTCCTGTGCGGGTGCCCAATCCACCGTTTCGCGCCGCTGGTAGGGCGTAAACCAATCGGGGTCTGTCCGATGCTCAACCCGACCGTCGGCGTAAATGCGGGCCACGGCGCGGCGGGATGACAGACAGAAGGCGTGCACCGACATGGGCATCCCGCCCGTGTGGCAATAGCCGACCTCGATATTGCAATCGATCACCATGTTCTTGCCGACAAAACCCATCGCGCCCATGCCGATGGAGTTGCCCAGCTCTTTGAATTCATCCTCCATCTCGGCGATGCGCGGATCGCTGTTGCGGCTGCCCACTACCCGCAGGGTCGAGGCACGCTTGCCAAGCGTCATGCAGATATCTTTGGACCCACCCAGACCGATCCCGATGATCGCAGGCTGACAGGCAAGGCCGCGTTTGCCGAACGCCATCAGACTATCAAGATAAAATCGCTTGATCCCCTGAACGCCGTCAGAAGGGAAAAGCATCCTGTAGTCCGACCCGAAAAGCCCGCCCTTATGCACGGTGATCAGGTCGATCCACGCGCCCTCTGGTTCGAACCCGTATTCGACTTCGGGCGCGCCAATGCCCACGTTGTTGTTGTGGTCCGTGCGCCACAGCGGATGCACCCGGTTGGGACGTAACGGCACACCGTTGGTGGCATTGGCTGTGGCGCGGCGCAGCGCGGTTTCGAGCGCGACCATGCCACCTTCCACTTGCGCCTCGTTCCCCAACTTCACAAACCAACGGGGCACGCCGGTATCGCCACACATCGCGCGGCGGTCTTCCTTGGCGGCTTGGTAATTGTCGAGCATGGCCTTGAGGACAAAAGAAGACAGATCGCCATCCTCTGTCTTGGCGGCCTGTTGCAAGCCTTCCAGATAGTCTTGCGGGATCTCAATGGCAGCCTTGTCCATGAGGGTTTCGGCGGTCGACTGGATAAGGGAGATGGGGATCATCGGTCGCCACCTGCGCGGCTTATGCAGCATTTCGTCATGGCGCAGCCACCAAGGTTTCCGGCTCTCCCGGAGGCAGCACGCTTTCCCCCGGTTTCACGATGGTGAATTGCACAGGTTCCGTTCCGACCTTCACCTTGTCCCCTTCCATCTGCGCCACCGTATAGTGGCTATCCTCCATCGCCCCCGGCGCTGGGAAATCCTCTCGGTAATGTGCGCCGCGCGAGTTTTCGCGGGCAAGGCCAGCCTTGGTGATCACCTGCGATATATCACAAAGTGACCGCAGGTTCAGCCAATCGTGCCAGGTCAGGTTGAAGGCAAGATTGCCATCGTCCACGCCGACATCCATCAGCGCATCTGACACGGCTGCGATGCCTGTCAGTCCGCGTTTCATGCCTGCCTCTGTGCGCATCACACCGACCTCGTCCCACATCACATCCTGCAACTGCTTGCGCAGTGGAAAGATCAGATCAGGTTTGCGGCTCAAGGGGTGGGTTGCGCGTTCCCATTCTGCGGCCAGTGCGCTTTCATCGGGCTCGCGCAAGGTCATTCCGGCGACATCTTTGCCCATCACATCACCGGCAATGCCGCCATAAACGGTGGAATTGGCCACGCCATTGCCGCCCAGTCTGTTGGACCCATGCGCGCCGCCTGCGTCCTCGCCTGCCACATAAAGCCCCTCCATCGCGGTCCGTGTGTCCACATCAACCACAACGCCACCCATGAAATAATGCGCCGTCGGCACAACCTCGACCTGACCGCCCGCCAAATCAAAACCGCTGTCAGAGCAGCGCTTGACCATGCCCTTGAACTTTTGCGCGACCCACTCAGGCCCAAGGTGCGACATCGAGATGAACACACCTTCTTGCGTGGGATCGTTGTTCTTGCGCATCTCGGCATAGATGCCGCGGCTGACCACATCGCGGGTCGCACGTTCACCCTTGGCATCATAGTCGAACATAAAGCGCTGGCCTGCATAGTTGATCAGTTGCCCGCCCGCGCCGCGCAGACCCTCTTCTAACACGGTGCCAGTCATCCGGGTGTGATCGCCTGCCAGCAATCCGGTTGGGTGGAATTGAACCATCTCCATATCGCGCAATGGCAGGCCCGCGCGCAGCGCCATGGCAAGCCCATCCATCGTCTTGTCGCCGCTGGGTGTGTGGTATTTGTACATGGTCGGGCCGCCGCCGGTGGCCATCAACACGCATTTGGCCCGCACAAAACGGAAACCCCCTGTGCGCATGTCGATCATCAGCACGCCGGCAAGCGCTGATCCGTCTTTGGTCGGGATCAGGCCAACTGCACGGTGCTCTTGCATCGTCTCAACCCCAGAGGCGAGCACTTTTTCCATCAGCCGGTTGATGATCTCGATGCCTGTCAAATCGCCCTTATGCACGGTGCGGTCTGCGGTCTGTCCGGCAAAAGCCTTTTGATGAAGCGAGCCATCGGGATTGCGATCAAAGAAGCAGCCGACTTCATTTTCCAACTCGCGGATGCGGACAACGGCCTGTTCGCACAACCGCCACGCCATATCCTGATTGGGCAGCCATTTGCCCCCCTGGATCGTATCCATAAAGTGCCGCTCGACCGTGTCGCCACCACCAAGTGCCACATTATAGCCGCCCTGCACCATGCGCGTGCAGCCGCATTTGCCGATCAGCCCCTTCACCGCAATGGAGATCCGGGTCCCATCTGGCGCTGTTTGCTGGGCATGCAGAGCCGCAAAAAGCCCCGCCCCCCCCGTCCCAAGGATCAGAATGTCGGTGTCATGGCGGGTGATATCGGGGCTTTTCATCACAGCGCCCGCATCAAAAACAAAAGCGCAATCAGGGCCGCAGCCGCCGCCGCACTGGCGGCCAGGGTCTTTTGCCGTGGCGACCAAGGCAGCCAATCCATCGCCATCAGGCGCAGCCCGCCAAACATATGAACGGCCAGCAGAAAGACGAGGCCGAATTCAGCAAGCTTGACGATGCTGGCCTCTGTCATCTGCAAGAACCCATCAAGACGTGCAGGGTTGGTCATGGCCATCGCCAGCACCCAGAAATGCAGCGGCAAGAACAATGCCAGCGCCAAACCCGACAGACGGTGCACAATATAGGCCAGCCACAGGGGATGCGCCCGTGATGTGATGTTCCGCACCGTGCTCATCCGAATGTCACTGCCCAAACAGCGCGCGCACCCAAGGCAAACAGGCCCAATCCGCAAAGCCACATGAACCCTGTCAGCGCGGCGCCGGTTATCCCAACCCATTCACGCGCGATCACGCGCAGCCCGATGGCGCCGTGAATGGCAACAGCGACGACGAACGATCCGTAAAAGGTGAACCAAAGCACAGACCCTTGCGTGCGTCCCAGAATTTCCGCCGCACTCATTCCGCCTTGGATGGCGTAGATCATCACCGCCAGATGAACCAGAACAAAGGGCGCCATGACCAACGCACTGATCCGTTGCAGCATATACAGACGCAGATCCAGCATCAGCGCCGCCGACCGAAAAAGCGGCGCGAGGTCTCGCGTTTGAGGCCCGCAATCGCTGACAAGGGATCAAGCTCATTGGGGCAATAGGTCGTACAAGACCCCATCGCATGGCAATTGTGGCAACCTCCCCGGGCAGAAACGGCGTCTAGGACCTGGGAACTCCCATCGTCTTTGACGTCATTCAGTAACGTCCACGCCCGCTGCAGGGCGGCAGGACCAAGGTAATCGGGGTTTCCTGCAACGGTGTCACACGCCGCATAGCAAGCCGCACAATTAATGCATTCAATCCCGGCGTCCGCCGTCACACGCGCATGCGTTGTGGCATCCACCGGGGCGATCGGATCATCTCTGGTCTGGCTGGGATGGTGCACGCCTTCGGCCGCAACCCACTTGTCAAAAAACGGGTCCATGTCGACCACAAGGTCCTTGATCACGGGCAGATTTCGCAAGGGTGCGATAGTGACCGCATCGCCGTCGCTGACCTTTGCGATATGCGTGCGACACGTCCATCGCGGCACACCATTGACCATCATGGCACAACTGCCGCACATCCCGACCCGGCAGGCGAAACGATAACTCAGCGTCGGATCGGCATTCTGCTGCACCCAGGACACGACATCCAAAACTGTTTGATTGTTCTGTGCAGGCACGTCGAAGGTCTGCATCCGACCTTGGTCTCGGGCAACAGTGACGTGAAGGGTTTTGGTCATCGGGTGCGCAACGCGGTCAGTTCAAGGCCAGCTCTGCCGAGTAGTGTATCTGAAAGTGTTGCTTGAGTGATGCGAAAATTCCTTACGGTTTTTGAAAGGCTGGCTTTCGGTTATCCACCCCGGCAAAGCGTGTGATGACTGCCGTGCCCGGTGCTGTCGGCCCTTGCATCGCGCGCAATTCCGCGCTGGAGTCTTCTAGCGCGACATGGCGTGCTACCATCGGCTCCAGATCCACATCTCCGCGGGCGATCATTTCCAAGAGCGTCGGGTACTTCCACGCTGGCATCCCGCGGGTGCCAAAGAATGACAGCTGCTTGGAATAAATCGCGCGCATGTTGACCTGCATCATTCCATCGCCAGAGGGCATTCCAACATGCACATGCCGCCCCAACGTCCTGAGACATTCAACAGATGCGTTGGTGGTCGCGGCAATTCCCAATGCCTCGACCGAGACATGCGCACCGCCACCGGTCAGGTCGCGGATTGCTTCGGCGGCATTGACCTCTGCGGCATTTACCGCAGCGTCCGCACCCAGCCCCGTCGCATGTTTCAGCTTTTCAGCGACGACATCCACAACAACCACACGGGCACCCAGCGCCTTGGCAAGCAAAAGTGTTGCCAGCCCGATCCCACCGGTGCCATGCACCGCCACCCATTCGCCAGCCCGCACATTGGCGCGATCTGTTAACGCGTGCCACGCGGTCGTCACCCGGCACCCCAGCCCTGCGGCCAGCGCGGGGGACATGGTGTCGGGCAGGTGCACAAGGTTGTGATCAAACGGCACAGCGACGAACTCGGCATAGGCCCCCGGCGTGCCAAAGCCCGGCACAATCGCGCTTTCGCAGGCATTGGAAACGCCCTGATGACATTCGGGGCACGTTCCGCAGGCCAGAATGAACGGCGCGATCAATCGGTCCCCAAGCTTGTGTTTTGCCTGCGGCCCCGCCGCAACCACCGTTCCGCAATACTCGTGACCCATGATGGAACCGGGCATGACCTTTGGATGCCCACCGACCCAACCGTGATAGTCAGACCGGCACACGCCGCAGGCTGCGACCTCTAGCACCACGCCGTCCGCCGGACACGCTGGGTCAGGCACCGTTTCGATGGACAGGTCTTCCTTGAACGCTTTGACAACGGCGGCACGCATGATGGGGAACTTTCTTGTTCACAGGATGAGCCGACCCGCAATTCCGTCCGGCAATACGCGTACTTTGGCGCGCGGGACGGGCTTCGCGCAAGAAAAGGCTATCGTCACGTTGCAACCTGCATGGCAGGAAATGCGAGGCTACCCCCTGAAATAGGCATTGACGCTCCGGCTTGAATTGACCAAGCCACCGCCCTGACGGTGTTGTCGGGTCATCCCAAAGGGGGGCGACATGTACAAATGGATCAGGCGCTTATCGCTTGGTATGGCGATCCTGGGCGGCCTTGTGCTGACCGCGTTGATCGGTGTTGTCTGCATGTCCGTGTTGGGGCGTGGTCTGAATGGCGCGATGCATGGGGCGATTGGCGACATCTGGCCCGGATTTGCCCAATGGGCGCTGGAAAGGGGCGTAGGGCCGATCAACGGCGATTTTGAGCTTGTGGAATCCGGGGTCGCATTTGCGATCTTCGCCTTCATGCCGCTTTGTCAACTCAGCGCGGGTCACGCCGCCGTTGATATCTTCACCAGCAAACTCCCCATGCGGCTGAATCGCATCCTGCGCATGGTGACCGATCTGATCTTCGCCGCCGTACTGATCCTGATTGCGGTGCAACTAAACGCAGGGCTGCAGTCAAAACTCCGCTATGGCGAGACGACGTTCCTGCTGCAGTTCCCGATCTGGTGGGCCTATGCGGCCAGTCTATTCGGTGCAGCGACCGCTGCGGTCGTCGGTGTCTACGTGGCAGTCGTCCGCATTGCAGAGGTTGCAACTGCGCGCGCCATTTTGCCGATCGAGGATGCCGCGCAATGACCACGCTTGAGATTGGTTTTGCATCCTTTCCGGCGCTTCTGGTGTTGATCTTCCTGCGGGTTCCCATTGGGTTAGCCATGTTTCTCACCGGATTGGGCGGGCTTTACCTGGTGACTGGCAACCTCAACTTGCCCCTTGGCCGGTTAAAGTCCGAAACCTTCACCACCTTTTCCAGCTATTCGCTGTCCATCGTGCCGATGTTTCTGCTGATGGGTCATTTTGCGACATTGGGTGGCATGTCGACAGCATTGTTCAAAGCGGCCGAGAGTTTTCTGGGCCACCGCAGGGGCGGGGTTGCGATGGCCGCCGTGGGGGCCTGTGCCGGCTTTGGATCAATCTGTGGGTCGTCGCTTGCCACTGCGGCCACGATGGGCCGCGTCGCTTTGCCGGAACTGCGGCGATACGGGTATGACGGGGGTTTTGCCACTGCGACTTTGGCGGCTGGTGGTACGTTGGGCATCCTGATCCCACCGTCGGTTGTGCTGGTGATTTATGCGATCTTGACCGAACAGAATATCGCCAAGCTGTTCCTTGCGGCCTTCATCCCCGGACTGCTGGCCGCACTGGGATATGTCATCGCAATTTCGATCTATGTGCGACTGAACCCCAACGCAGCGGGAACGCGGCCCTCTGTGCCCTATGCGGAACGTTTCGCCGCGCTTCTCAAGGTCTGGCCGGTCTTGTTGGTTTTTGGCCTTGTGGTTGGCGGCATTTATGCAGGCTGGTTCACGCCCACCGAGGGGGCCGCCGTGGGCGCCGCAGGCACCGGCGTGATCGCCTTGCTGAACGGTGGCCTCACATGGGGCACCTTGATCGACAGCTTTACGGTTACGGCCAAATCGACCGCGATGATCTTTTTCATCATCCTAGGGGCGGCCTTCTACAACGGTTTTCTGGCACTGACCCAAGCGCCGCAAGAGCTGTCGAATTATGTCGTCAATCAAGGCTTTAGCCCCTTGACGGTGCTGGTGCTGATTTTGATCTTTTATCTGATCTTTGGCTGCCTGATGGACAGCCTGTCGATGATCCTACTGACGGTCCCGATCTTCTTTCCGGTGATGATGCAGCTTGATTTCGGCCTTAGCGGGGAACACACCGCCATCTGGTTTGGCATCCTTGTGTTGATCGTGGTCGAGGTCGGCCTGATCACGCCGCCGGTGGGGATGAACCTCTTTGTGATCAACGCGATGGACCGCGAAACACCGATCCTGCAGACCTACAAGGCCGTGATCTACTATGTGGGAACCGACCTGGTCCGGGTGGCCATTCTCGTGATGTTCCCGGTCATCACGCTCTTCCTGATCTCCTGACAGCGGGATCAGATTTCGTAACGCGGAAGCTGCTCAAACGCGGCTTTCAGGGCGTCGCCCCACCCCGAAGAAATCGCGGCATAAACCGGGTCGTCTTCTTCGATCCGGGTCCGGCGGTCAGCGTGCATCGCGTTGTTCTCGTACACATGTAGGTCAAACGGAAGCCCCACGGACAAGTTCGATTTGACTGTTGAGTCAAACGACACGAGCAACAGTTTCACTGCGTCCTGAAACGACATCTGGGGGTCGTAGGCGCGGACCAGAATGGGCTTGCCGTACTTCGCCTCGCCAATCTGAAAGAAAGGTGTGTCGGCGGTAATCTCGATAAAGTTGCCTTGCGGATAGATCAAGAAAATCGTCGGTTGCCCTCCCTTGATTTGCCCGCCCACGATGGCAGAGGCGCTGAAGGCATCATCCGCGGTGGGGCCGTCGGGGCTGCTGTAGGCGATTACCTCTTTCAAGGTTGCACCAACCAATCGCGCAACCTGAAACATCGAGGTTTGGCGCAACATGCTGGGGTCGCGGTCTTCTGTCGCTTTGGACCGTTCGTCCAACAGGCTGATCATCGCCTGCGTTGTCGCCAGATTGCCCGCTGTCATGATGGTGATCGACAGCTCACCCGGCACTGACCAGGTGAACATCTTGCCGCTTGATGAAAAGTTGTCGACACCAGCGTTGGTGCGTGTGTCCGACATGAAAACAAGGCCGTGATCAAGGCGCAGGCCGACGCAATAGGTCATGGTGGTCTTTCCAAAACTGTCCGTGCGGGGAAATTACTGCTGCACCTGCAAAGATACAATCATGGACTCGTCGCCACTGCCCAAACGTAAGCCAGAAATGGGGGCTGCATCCTGCGCGTCGCGGCCCGTTGCAACGCGAACATAACGCTCATCGGGGGAGACACCGTTCGAGACGTCAAAGCCGACCCAGCCCAACCCGTCGACATGCACCTCTGCCCAGGCGTGGCTGGCATCTTGATCCACCCGGTCATTCATCATCAGATAGCCGCTGACGTAGCGCGCTGACAGACCGGTTTTGCGGGCCGCCGCAATCATGATGTGCGCGTGATCCTGACACACCCCGTGACCGATGGCGATTGCAGCCTCTCCAGTGGTGTCGGCCGACGTCTGGCCGGTCTTGTATGGCGTCGCCGTCAGGATGGCCGCTGACAAGCCGTGCAGCGCGTCCAGCAAGTCAGTCTTTTCTGGCAGGTGGTCATTGGCCAAGCCTGCGATTGCATCACCGGGCGTGGTCAGTGCTGTGGCCTGCTTGAAATGCCAAAGCGGGGCGCGGCCATAGCGCTTTCCAAGGATACCGGCGGTGTCATGCGTCGTCACGGTGCCGCTGGCGGTGATCGTCAGCGCGGTCTCGCCGGGTGTGGTGCTGACGAGATCGACGTGGTTGCCATAATGATCGCGATAGCTGGTTTCCTTTTTGCCACCGGTCACGGTGACATCCCAATCACCAACCGTCTGCATCGGGTCGTCAACAGGGCGCAGGCGCACCTTTTGCAAGGCATAGGTGACCGGCTGGTCATAGCTGTAGCGCGTGGAGTGATTAATGTGCAGCTGCATTATTGAATGAACCTGAAATCTTGTTCGATCTGTGTGCCCAGTCGCGCCGTCTCTGCCAGAATGTCGCTCAGGAATTCGTGCAGACCTTCTTCAAAAATGGACCCGATGTCGCGATCCTTCAACCGTGCCCGCAGCGCGCGTGCCAGTTGCAGGCTGTCCGATTCCTGACCATAGCTATCGGCAAGATATTCAAGGTTATCCATCAGTTGCCCGGCGCAAAAGTAAAGTGATCGGGGCATGCGCCGGTCTAAGATCAGAAAGGCCGCAATGTTGGGCGCATTGAAATCATCTTCGACCGCCCAACGGAACGACCGATGCGCCGAGACAGAGCGCAGAATGGTTTCCCATTGCACATTGTCCATCCGACTGCCCACGAAAGAAGGTGCAGGCAAAAGCGCGTAGTACTTCACATCAATGATCCGCGCGGTGCTGTCTATCCGTTCGACAAACGTGCCTAGACGGCAAAAATCATAGACATCATTGCGCAGCATCGTGCCGTGCAGTGCCCCGCGCACCAGCGCAGATTGCTGGCGAATCGTGGCCAGCACATTGGGCAGATCGGTTTCCGGCACGGGGTCGCGCAGGACGTCGCCCAGCAGCATCCATGTCTCATTCACGCTCGACCAGACCTCGTTTGTCAGGGCGGTGCGCACCAATCGGGCGTTATCCCGGGCCATCTTCATCACCGACAGGACCGAACTGGGATTGTCCGGATTGCGCAGCAAAAAGTCGGTCACGCGCGCGCTGTCATAACCGTCGTGCTTTGCATCATAGGAAGTTTGCGTCGCTGACGTGACGATCACCGATTTCCATTCGGCCTCTGCATCCGTGGAGCGAGTAAGCGCAATCCGAAACCCCGCCTCGATCAGGCGTGCGGTGTTTTCAGCCCGCTCTAGAAAGCGGAACATCCAATAAAGACCACCTGCGGTTTTTCCAAGCATATCAGTCTTCCAATACCCAGGTGTCTTTTGTGCCGCCGCCCTGACTGGAGTTCACAACAAGGCTGCCTTCGGTCAGTGCCACGCGGGTCAGCCCGCCCGGAGTGATGTCCACACCAGAGGGTGAAACAAGGGCAAAGGGCCGCAAATCAACATGGCGCGGGGCAAGCCCAGCCTCTGTGAAAATCGGAACGGTAGAAAGCGAAAGCGTGGGTTGTGCGATGTAGTTCGCAGGGTTTGCCCTCAGTTTCTCAGCAAAATCCGCCAGCTCTTTCTTATTGGCCGCAGGCCCGACAAGCATCCCGTAACCACCGGATCCGTGCACCTCTTTCACGACCAGATCGGCAAGGTTGTCGAGGACGTATTTCAGCGTGTCATGTTCGGAACAGCGGTGTGTTTCCACGTTCTTCAGGATCGCCCGTTCGCCCGTATAGAACTCAACGATATCAGGCATGTAGCTATAGATTGCTTTGTCATCTGCAACCCCGGTTCCGGGGGCATTGGCAATCGCGATGTTGCCTGCGCGATAGACATCCATGATCCCCGGCACACCAAGCATTGATGCGGGATTGAATGTCAGCGGATCAAGGAATTCGTCGTCTACACGGCGATAGATCACGTCGATCACCTTGTAGCCACGTGTGGTGCGCATCGCGATATGGCCGTCAACCACGCGCAGGTCATGGCCTTCGACCAGTTCCACGCCCATCTGGTCGGCCAGAAAGCTGTGTTCGTAATAGGCCGAATTATGAATGCCGGGTGTTAACACCACAACACAGGGCCGTCCGGTGCAGGATGCAGGCGCTGATGCCTCAAGCGAACGGCGCAGGTTCTTGGGATAATCGCTGACCCGCTGCACTTTGATCTTGCTGAAAAGCTCGGGGAACATCTGCAGCATCGTTTCGCGGTTTTCCAGCATATAGCTGACCCCGCTGGGGGTGCGCGCATTGTCTTCGAGCACAAAGAAATCATCTTCGCCAGTGCGGACAATATCGGTGCCGACGATATGTGTATAGACCTCGCCCGGCGGGCTGAAATCCATCATTTCAGGCAGAAAAGCATCATTCTGGGCGACAAGAGAGGTCGGCACGATCCCGGCCCGCAGAATTTCCTGCCGGTTATAGATGTCGTGCAGGAAGGCATTGATCGCGCGTACCCGTTGGTCGATGCCGCGCGACAGCTTGGTCCATTCCCGTCCCGAAATGATCCGCGGCACCAGATCAAACGGGATCAGCCGTTCTTCGGCGTCGGCCTGACCGTAGACGTTAAAGGTGATCCCGGTGCGCCGAAAAAACGCCTCTGCCTCGCTCGCTTTCTTGGCGAGCCGTTCGTTGTTTTGCTTGGCAAACCAGTCATCGTAGGCGGCGTAGGGCGGTCGCGTGCCATCGCCGGTGATCATTTCGCTGTAGTGTTGTCCCATGTTCTTAGGCTACTGCGTCTGATCCAAATAGCAATGTTTACCGGCGTTTAGGGGCGACGTCCGACACAAGTGCACAAAAAACAGGCAGGACAAAGGGGGTGCAATGTGCGTTTGATACGTGGGCTTGGGCTATCGGGATCAGCGCCTTAGGTCTTGCGCGCGGCCTCGACCTCTGCGTCGGTGATACTGGCGGCGATCATGCGGCGCTGCATCAAAAGGGACATCTTGTAGGTGTCTTCCAAAAACCCGGTTGAGGCGATCAAGACCCGCTTGGCGTCCGCTTCAAGACGGTCATCCTCGCGCCGGTCAAGCAGTTTGCCAAAGCGCAAATCCTCGATCAGCTTTTCGGTGGTTTTGGGCGACATATCGTCAATCAAAAGATGCCCGAATTCATAGATCGCAAACACCGGCGCGCCCAGGGCGCGGATGCTGTCGAGGATCTTGGCCTTGCGCTCGGGCTTGAAGATCGCTTTGCGGAACTCATTGGGAGACTTGGAAAAATTCGGATCGGCAAGCTGTCCGTTGATCTTGTCATTATGGCTGTCGATGAAGACGCTGATCTGTTCGGCGTCCGTGCAATCAAGGGCGCGCAGGAAGAACATGAACTGGGTGAAGTGCAGCAGATAGTCGTGGCCATTCGCCCCCATGATTGTCGGAAAATCCGACAATGGCGCAGCTTTTTGCAACTCGGCCCGGACGGTTTCAAAGAACCAGTTTTCGGTCCGGAGTGAGGCTTCGACGGTTTCAAAGGCATGGATCAGCGCGGTCTGCGCCTTGTCGTTTTCGCCTGTGTCCGTCATGCGCCGTCCCCCTGCCAAAAAGGTGGGGCGCTTCGTCTAAGAGGTCAAGTGTGAACAGACCGTTGGCCCATCGGACAGGATGCACAAACGATGCACATCACATGCACACCCTATACAGCCACAGATCCTAACAGCGGTTAACCATCATGGCCGGGTGTAGAACGGGAAAAGCGCGATCCGGGGTTGTGTGTCCATCTTCAACACGGCGGTGCGCAGCACCTCCCATAGTTTTGGGGTGCGGCTGGATTGGCTGTCGAGATGGGACAGGACCGCACGCAGATCAGCGCCGTCACCGTTGGTTTCAATGGCGATGATATGATCCGCCCCAAAGGGCGGTGTCACCTGTAAAACAAGGTTCAAAGGGTCCGCGGGGATCACAGCCTGGGGGTCATTGATGCCGTCGCCCTGATAGGGATAAAGCAAAGACACCGACCCGTCAGAGGCGACAGCAACAAGCGTGATATAGGGCGTGCTGCGGCCCCTGATCTGCACAGTCACGCGGTCGCGGCTGGTATAGCTCCGGTCGCCTTCGGCAAAGCGCACCTCGAGCCTTCCGGCGGGACCGGCATCTGCGATGGCCTGTGTCACCCGCATTTTGTTAACCGCTTGTTCAAGACCTGCGGCAGCCGAGGATTCGTCAAAACTGGCCAGCACATCGCCCACGGTCGAGCGCAGGACACCCGCCGAGAAATCGGCAAAGGCCCCGGCAGCCAGCGGGTCTTCGACCAGTTGCACCCCGTCGATCCCGGCCAGCACCGTGGCCCCGAAATTGCCGCCGTTTTGGGCGACGGCCAGTGGCGGCAAACCGGCGAGGGTTTTTTCAAACGGAGAGACCTCGATCATCACCGGGGTAGGGGCACCATCGAGTGCGAACAGGACGCGTTCCTCGTCGCCACGCGGGCTGATCTGAGGCGCTTGCAGGCCTTGGCTGACTTCACGGACCGAGCGGCGCACATAAGAGGCCAGTTCGTCCTTGGTCACTGCACCGTTTTCGTCTGTGTCCGCAGCCCCCCGTAGGCCACGGGCAAAGGAATAGGACAGCGCGCCGCGCGGTGCGCCGTCGATCAGGAATTCCGGCACCTTGTTGGCGTCATCGACGGCGGCCAGAAACAGCGCCACGTCATCCTTGCCTTCGCTGGGCGACGTGCGGGGCGGGGGTGGCGGAAGTGGATCATCGGACAGCTTGCCGCCGATCACATAGCGGTAGCCCAAGACCGGGGTCACGTTGCGCGACACGGTGCCGGAATGGCAGCTGTCGGCCAGAAACACGACCTCTGCCTGCGGGGTCAGGGCAATCAGCGCCGCGATTTCATCATCGCGGATGCGTTCGGCGGCCCCGGCCCCCTGAAACGAAAAGCCCGAAAGTAGGAAGTTCTCGTCCCGGCCATCCGCTTCGGACCCGATGATATATTCAGGTTCATAAGACCCGTGGCCGGCATAGCTGACCACCAGCCGGTCGCCGGGTTGGACCTTGGCGGCGGTCGCTTCCCAAGCAGCGAAGATCGCGGCGCGGGTGGCGTCCTGGTCCAGAAGCAACGTGACTTCGGCCCCGATGCCCGCCAGCGCGTCCGCGATGTCGCGCGCGTCATTCACCGCCCCTTGCAGGTCCGGCACGTTGGCATAGTCGTCGATGCCAATCACAAGGCCATAGGTCTTTTCGGCCCAGGCGGGCAGGGCGGCGCAGCAAAGTGCTGCGGCTGTGACAAGCGCCTTCATTGGCTTGCAAAGGACACGCGCCGCGCGATGCGGTGGTGCTCCTCTGATCCGGCCTCGATCCCCGCAGGGGGCTCTGGCAGGCGGCTTTCGCCGTAGGGGGTTGTGATGATGTCACCGGTAAAGCCGGCGGCCTTGATGTAGGTCGCCAGTGCCTCGGCGCGGGCTTCAGACAGGGCAAGGTTGAAGTCTTCGCCGCCGACGGGGTCGGTGTGGCCGCCAAGGTTTACGCTGACCGGGTTCACCATCAGCAGGTGGTTGACCAGCGCGTTGGCGTAGTCCAGTCCGGCGGCGTCAAATTGCACCGAGTTATATTCAAAGGTGATCGGCAGCGGGATTTCCTCGACCTCAAAGCCGCGCACCTTGCCGGTTAGCATCACGCTGGGGTTGCCTGCGCGGGTGACCGGCAAGTCCACAACGTCATCGGACAAGGCCAGTGCGGCGGTCGCGAGTTGGTAGATTTCTGCAATTTCATCGGTGGCGGCGTCATGGCTTTGGTCGCCCTCGGCCAGTTCGTTCAGCGCAAGTTGGAAGTTGGCCGCGGCGTTTGCATAATCGGCGGCGGCCCAGTCGAGATGGCCCAACCCGGCGAAGCTGCGCCAGTGGCGTTCATAGCCCAGCGCGGTTTGCAGGGCGGCGCGTTTGGTGGCGTCATCAGCATCGGTCAGCGTCACGGCAAAGGCATCGCGGGCCAGAAAGTCGCCGACCCATTCGCGAAAATCGTCAGTGCAATCGTTGTCGGCCACCAGCCCGTCAAATAGGGCGGTTGCAGCGGCCGCGTCATTACTTTGGACGGCGGCGACGGCAGCGTCGTAGTTGTCGCAGGCCAGTGCCGGTGTGGCAATGCTGAGACCCAGCAGGGTCAGAAGGGAAAGGTGTCTCATCCAAAGGCTCCTTTATGATCGCGTCAGTTCGAAATGGTATAATTGAGGGTCATGGCCGACCAGCGGCGACCAAGGTTTGACAGGTTTTGTGCAAGTTGCGGCAGGGCGGCGCTGGCGGCCCCCTGTGGCAGCAGGGTGGTGGCATCGAAGGCCGCACCTTCGATCAGAACGCCCAAAAGGTAACCGTCACCCGCAGGCCCGGTGACCCGCACCCGCAGGGGCGCGCCGCTGGTGGACTGGCCGCTGGGGATCGCGAGTTCCACGCCCGGTGTAATCTCTGTGCCGCTGCCCGGAGCCAATGCAGAGGGGAAGATGCGCGCCAACTGGCCGTTGGGGTCCACGTCAAGGATCAGCAGGGTGCCAGCCGCTTGGGCGGTGGCGCGAAAGGTGACCGATTGCCCGATGGTCAGGGCTGTGCCGCCGTCGATGGCAAGGCGCAGGTCAGCGGCATTGGTGGCCGCGAACGGTGTGCTGGTTTGCGGGGCAGGTGCCGATGCCGCGACGGTGGCCCCGGTGGCGCTCCGGTTCAGGGGGCCAGCAAAGCCGGGTGTCAGGCCCATCGGGCCGCAATCGGGGTGGGGCGCGCACCATGCGGTGCTTTGTGCGCGCAAGAAAGCCAGCAACTCACCGTGGGTGGTCGTGCCATCGGCATCCGCGTCAGCAGCACCTTTGGCCCCGGTGATCAGCGCGTTGGTCATCACCCCGCCCAAGGCGGTTTCCCAAGCGGTCTGGCTGACCGCAGCGGCGGTGAAGACCGCGCGCAGGTCGCCGTTGGCAGCGAATGGCGCGGCCTCAAACCCCGGCGCACCAATACCGCGCTGTCCGGGCGTGTTGATGTCGCCGCGAAAGCCGGTGTCCATGATGACCGTCACATCACGGTCGGCGATCAGGTCAAGGATGTCAGACAGCGCGTCCTCTGGGATGCGGCCCAGCAAGCTTTCGCTGTCATAGGCCAGGATCACGCGGGTGTCTTGGGTGTTGCGGCTGCCAAGCCCCGCAAAGTAAAGCAGCGCGCGATCACCGGGGGTTGTCAGGCCGACCAATTCGTCGATCAGCGCATCAAGGATCGCTTCTGAGGTGGCGGCGCTGTCAAGCAGCAGGGAAACTTGCGTCTGGCGATAGCCCCAGCGTTCAACGGCCAGTTGCGCCATTGCGATGGCATCGTCGGTGGCTGATTGCGGGGCGAGCCGCAGATCAAGGTTAGGATAGCCCTCGATCCCGATGATTAGGGCGCGATCCTCAGCCAAGGCTGCCGGGGCCAATGCCGCAATTAGGGCGGCGGTATGAAGGGCGCGATACGTCATGGGGGGGATGCTAGCAGGCAAATGCCGTCTTTGGGCAGTCACGTTTTTCATACGTTGTGGCCTGTTGGGCGTGTGCATGGGGATGCGCGGCGCTGTGGCGGGCGCAGAGCATCTGCATCAGTTGTGCGCCCAATGTAAGGACAAAGAGGATTTCGTTGAGGGTGGTCATGTTCACAATCCTGATCTTCGCGACGGTTGCGTTTGGTGAAACGTGTTAACTTGCGTAAGGTTATCGCGCGAGATGGGCCGCCCGGCAGGGCTGTCGTTTTCGATACGACAGGCGCCAAGGTTCGCCCGGCTGGTCTAGGGTGGTGACATCACGCAGAGAACAGCCCAAGCGGGTTTGCTGCACTTTATCAGTACCGGACGCGAAAGCGTTCACAGGAAAGGAAACACAACGATGCGACGCCGGATGCACCTGATCACAGCTTTTGTTGCGGCCTGTGCCACCACAGCCGCCGCAGATGAGGCGGAAAACTGCCCCGATCTGGGGTTGGAGAACGCATTCCTGAGCGCGCATTTTTGTGCTCAGTTGCAAGCCATTGCGCCGGGCACCGGCACGACCCGTTCCATCACGCAGGAAGGAAATCCTGACTTGCCCCAAGGGCAGGAATGGGCAGACTTTCCACTGATACAAGACGCTTTTCGCGCCGATCCGCGCAAGACGCTGGACCTGATCGAACGGATCAAGGGTGCAGGCGGATTGCCGATCGACGCCAACTAAAACTGGTGCCTGACACCGATTTACGACGACAAGGAGTATTAAAGATGTCCAGAATCCCCCCCCAAGGCATTGTGCGCGGCTTGCGCGCCGGTGCCGTGATCGGATTGGTCACGCTGACCTCTGGTTGTCTGGTGGTCCCACTGCCGGTCACGGTACCGGTCACAACGACAACCACCACGACCACGCCAGCAACGACGACGACCACGACGCAGTCGCAGGCCGCAGCGATTGAACGCGCGCGCCAGCAGGCCGCAGAACGCGCGGCGCGGCGTCGGGATGAGCGCAACAACAATAATAACAATTCTTCGCCCTCTCCTTCACCATCGCCATCGCCCTCTCCTGCGCCGCCACCACCGCCGCCACCGCCACCTTGCTGGCAGTGCTAAGATGACCAGACCACTTTCGGTTTTGGCAGGCGCGCTTTTGTCGGTCAGCGTTTTGGCGACCGGCCCTGCGCTGGCCCAGAACAGCCTGATCGTCGAGCGGTTGATCAACGGGTCGGCGGATATTCTTCCGTTCCGGGGCATCAACCCCGATACCCGCGCCGCCAAGCGCTACGCGATTGTCATTGGCAATTCGGATTATGCCGACATTCCTGACCTGCCGAATGCCCACGCCGATGCGGAAGTGGTTGCCACCTTCCTGCGCGCGCAAGGCTATCTGGTGCGACACCACGAAGACATCACCAAGCGCGGCTTCGAGGACATGCTGCGCCGGGTGCTGTTTGACGTGGACCGCGACACCGAAGTGGTTGTTTTCTTTGCCGGTCATGGGTTTCAGATCGGGGCAGAGAACTATCTGGTGCCAACGGACGCGGACCTTGATTCTGTCTATGATGTGCCGTTTGAGGCGGTGTCACTGGGGTCACTGGTCGGCATCATCGGCGCACGGGCGAGACTTCAGGTCGTCATTCTGGACAGTTGCCGCGACAACCCGTTTGCGGGCAAGGAATTGCTGACCCAGGTGGGCAATACGCTGCGCGAGACGCGCACCGGATTTGCCAGCCAGTCCGCGCCGCTGAATTCGATGCTGATCTATTCGACCTCGCCGGGGTCGCTGGCCTTTGACGGGGAAGGCGGCAACAGCCCGTTTACGGCGTCACTGATCGAAGAAGCCTCGGCCACGCCGGAGGCGCTGATCAAGGATGTCTTCGAAGTTGTGCGCCGCAAGACGTTTGAGCGTACCAATGGCCGCCAGGTGCCATGGGACAGTTCGACCCTGATTGAACCGGCAAGCTTTGGTCTGGGCGCGCAATTGTCGCGGCCAATCGAAGTGAGCAGCACCGGCACGGGCGAGACGCGCGGCGTGGCCCGAGTGAGCGACCTGGAGGTCGTGGCCGAGGAAACGCAAGTGAGTGCGGCCCCTTTCAGCAATGTGATCACGGCAGATTTCGTGCCCGAGGTCGACATCGGCCCTGCCCTGTCCGAGGCGCTGAACATTGGTGTGACCGACACGGTGCGCTTTCTGGCGCGGCCTGAAACCGGCGTGCTGATGCAGCGCGACCGGAGCGGGCTGAACACCGATGTGACCGGGCGGACGTTGACCGGGTTGGATGTGGATCGTCTGACGCTGGTCAACGAAAGCGTGCAGGTGCCTGCGATGACCGTGGATGGCGGCCAATTGGCGGATTCGCTGTTGATCGAGGTCAACGGGGTCGAAACCCGCGTGGCACTGAACCTTGTGCCCAACGACTGCGACATGGAAGCAGGCGATCATCTGGACCCTGATGGCATGGGGCTGACCCGATACCCTAACGAAATTCGGCCGGAAATCGCGCTGGCCGCTTGCGAGGCTGCGATTGCGGCCAATCCCGATACCGGGCGGTTCCACTATCAAAAGGGCCGCGCGCAGCTTGCGCTGCGCAATATCGACGGTGCCATCGCCAGCTTTGAGCGGGCCCGCGATCTGGGACACACGCGGGCCTGGCACGCGCTGGGGCTTCAGGCACGCTATGCCGAACGTGGTGTGGGCGGCGGCACGTCCGAAGGACGGCCTGACAGTGATGCGGTACGCCAGCTTTTCGCGCGCGGTGTGGCGCAGGGTGATCCTTATGCCATGCACACGCTGGGGTATGAGCTGCTTAAGAACGGTGGCACAACCGAGGCCGAGGTCGAGGGCTATGACCTGCTGATCCGCGCGATGGAAGTTGGCCATACCTTTGCGATGAACGCGCTGACGGGCATCTATCTGGATGAATCCAGCAGCTACTATGACCCAGAGCGGGCCTTGCGGTATATGAACGAAAGCGTCGCACGCGGTGATATCTACGGGATGCTGAACCTTGGGATTGCCTATCAGCAAGGGCAGGCCGGGCTGACGCCCGATACGGGCCGCGCCTATCAGTTGATCAAGGATGCCCATGACGCGGGCCACCCCAGCACCGCCTATACGCTGGCGACGATGTATAACGACGGCTCTGCCCCCGGCGGGCGCGACACAGCGCAGGCGGTCGCGATCTTTTCTGATGGGTTGGAGCGTGGTGATCCGGTGTCCGGGGCCACGGCGGCCTATACGCTGATGACCGAAAGTGTGCCGGGCTATGACCAGTTTGACGCCGCTGTGATGGCAGCCAAGGGCACGGCGCTGGCAAACAACCGCAACGCGCAATATGCCGAACAACAGTTGGATGCGATGCCACAGCAGGTGATCAATGGCGGCGCGCAACGGCTGATCAAGGCGCTGGGCGGAACGCTGGATGTGGACGGTGCCTTTGGCCCCGGAAGCCAATCCGCGATGGATGAGGTTCTGACCCGTCTGGGCAAGGGGCCTGCGGCCACTGACCCCAAGGCGCGGATCCTGCAACTGGCCCAGATTTACTGGGAAACCTCGCCTTTCCGCGTCGACCTCTACTGACACTTGCGGGTGCCGCGCAGTCTCGCGCGGTGCCCGGCCAAATCTGGCCTTGCTGACTGCGTGGCAGAAAACCCCTTGCCGAAACCGGTTTCGGCAAACAGGTTTGATGGCAGGGGGGCAAAAAGTGCCAATGATCGAAGAGCGAATCGGCCAAAGACAAGCGCAGCGACGGGTGACTATCGCTGATATGTCGCAGGCCCTTGGGCTGACCAAATCGACGGTCAGCCGGGCGCTGAATGGCTATCCCGATATTGCAGATGCGACGCGGCTGCGGGTGACACGCATGGCCGAAAAGATGGGTTATCGCCCGCTGTCACACGCACAGGCCATTCGGACCGGGCGCACCAAATCGCTGGGGCTGGTGATCCAGCTCAGCGAACATGACGCGCACCGGCCGTTTTTGGCAGAGTTTCTGGCGGGGCTGTCGCTGGGTGCCAGTGCTGAGGGCTATACACTTACGGTTGCATCCTCGACGTCTGACAGCGACACGCTGTTGGCGTTTCAGACCATGTTGCAGGACCGCAAGGCCGATGGATTTGTGCTGCAACGGACCCTGCGGGACGACCCGCGCATCCGGATGCTGCGCGCGATGGAGGTGCCGTTTGTCCTGTTTGGCCGCACCGGCGACGATCACGGCTGTGCGTGGCTGGATGTGGACGGCGAAGGTGCAATTGGTGATGCGGTCGACCGTCTTTTTGCACTGGGCCACCGGCGGATCGGCTATATTGGCGGCGGGCTGCCCTATAACTACAGCGCGCTGCGCCGCGGCGGTTTTGTGGATGCGATGGCCCGCAATGGCATGGCGATTGACGCCGACCTGCTGCGCGAAGGGGCCGTGACCCGCGCTGATGGCGCAGCGGCGGCGGCTGAATTGCTGGACACCAAGGCACCGCCCACAGCTATTGTCTGTGCCGTCGATATGGCGGCCCTTGGGGTCTACAACGCCGCTGCTGATCGCGGCCTGACTGTGGGCACAGAGCTGTCGGTGATTGCCTATGATGGCATCCCCGAAGGCGCGCATATGGCACCGGCACTGTCCACCTATGCGGTCGATTTCACCGATTGCGGCCAACGCCTGAGCGGGTTTCTGATCCGCCGTATTCAGGGTGAAGCGCCCGAAAAACTGCGCGAGCTGACCACAGCTCGCTACTTGGATCGCGGGTCCGCACGGGCCCCCGTCTGCACCAGTGCAGCGCTTGCTGCGCGGATCGCAAAACACCACAGGACCTAAAAGACCACTGGGAGGAATACCATGAGAACGACGCCTAAAATCCTATCAACAACCGCCTGCGCACTGGTGCTGTCAGCCCTGGCGGCCAGCGCCGAAGAGCTGCGGTTCTGGACCACCGAGGAACAGCCCGAACGGCTGGCGCGGCAGGAACAGATGGCGGCAGATTTTGCAGCCGCATCGGGCCACACCGTGGAGGTGATCCCGGTCAGCGAGAACGACCTGGGCACCCGTGCAACGGCTGCATTTGCCGCGGGCGATCTGCCGGATGTGATCTATCATACGCTGCAATATGCTGCCCCTTGGGCCGAAGCGGGTATTCTGGACATCGACGCGGCCACCGACGTGGTCGAGATGTTGGGCGCGGATACCTTTGCCCCCGGCGCGCTGACGATGGCGGACACGGGCGACGGTTTCGCATCTGTGCCGGTGGACGGCTGGACGCAGATGATCGTCTACCGCAAGGACAAGTTTGACGAAGCGGGCCTTGAGGCACCGACATCCTTTGCCAACGTGCTGGCCGCTGTTGACGCTCTGCATAACCCGCCTGAGATGTATGGCTTTGTCGCGGCCACCAAGATCGACGAGAACTTCATGTCTCAGGTGCTGGAGCATGTGTTCCTCGCCAACGGCGTAAGCCCGGTTGATGCGGACGGCGTGGCCGATCTGGACGAGGCTGCAACGATCGAGGTGCTGGAGTTCTACAAGGCCATTGCCGAAGCTTCACCGCCGGGTGATCTGTATTGGGATCAGTCGCGCAGCCTGTATTTCAGCGGCAATGCGGCGATGATTATCTGGTCGCCATTCATCCTGGATGAATTGGCCGGTCTGCGCGACAGCGCCCCGCCCACGATCAACGATGACCCCACCAGCCGGGATCTGGCGGCGGCCACGGGTATCGTGACCAACTTCAGCGGCCCGTCGAACCCCGATGGTGCGGCATGGGGTGACGTTCGTTACTTTGGCATCACCTCTGACGCAGCCACCGATGCGGCGATGGAATTCGTGCAGTATTCGCTGGACGAAGGCTATGGCCAGACACTTGCGATCGCGCCTGAGGGCAAGTTCCCGGTGCGGCGCGGCACAGCCGACAACCCCACAGCATTTGCAGACCTTTGGGCCACGCTGGATGTGGGCGTTGACCGCAAGGCACCATTGGGTGAACTTTATGACGCGGCGATGATCGACGAGATCGTGGGCGGTCTGGATGTCGCACAGCGCTGGGGCGTCGAAGAAGGCCAATTGGCCACGGCGTCGAAGATCATCAACAGCCAGGTCATCAACCGTTTGGTGCGCGAGTTCATCGATGGTGAACGCGACGCAGCAGCGACAGTGGCCGAGTTGAACGCAGCCATCGCGGCGGTTCAATAAATCAAAGACCCCGTCCCGGACCCTGTCCGGGACCATGATACGACAGTCAGGCCCCCGCAGTGGCGTCCGGGGCGGGGTGCATCTTAATCCATGTGGCGGACATCATGACCGATCTGACACCACCCAAAGGGACCGGACCACTTGGCAGGCGCGAGGCGCGGCTGGCATGGGGCTTGCTGTCGCCCACGTTGATCGCCGTGGCCTTGGTCGTGATCCTGCCGCTGCTTGCGATTTTCTGGATCTCGGTCAAGCCTGTGTCACTGGCCGATCTGCGCCCGCCAGAAGTGGTGCTGCGCGAAGACATCCGTGGCGATGATGAGGCGGTAGGCGATCAGGCCAATATCCGCTACCGGCTGCGCAATTCCAGTCAGGACCAGCCGATCACCGGTGTCAGTTTCAGCGATGTGTTGCCCGCCGGGCTGAGGGTCACTGATCTGGACCCGCGTTGCACGCTGGAGGGGCGCGATCTGTTCTGCGATCTGGGCGATTGGGAGCCGGGGCTGCGCGAGACCCTGATGATCCCTGTCGAGATCGAGCAAGCTTATCTGGATGGTGGCGAACGCCCGCAGGACAGCGACGCTGTGACCATCGGGCGTGGGGCCAATGTGCTGACCAATGCCACCTTCACATGGGAAAACTTTGCCCGCGTCTTTGACGGGGATGAGTTCTGGGGCGTGTTGGGTGTGACCCTGTTCTACACCGTCTTTGGCACCATCGGCGCGCTGCTGTTTGGGCTGTTTGCGGCGCTGCTGCTGAACAAATCCTTCAAAGGGCAGGGCATTCTGCGGGGGCTTTATCTGTTTCCTTACGTGGCCCCGGTGATCGCGGTGGCCTTCGCCTGGATTCTGCTGTTCGACCCGTTTTCGGGCAGTGCCAATGCGCTGTTGGTGCAGATGGGTGTAACAACGGAAGCGATCAATTTCTTTGGCGAGCGCCCGCTGGCGCTGATCATGGTGACAGTCTTTGAAATCTGGCGCTATTTCCCGCTGTCGTTCCTGTTCATCCTGGCCCGGATGCAGTCGATAGACAGCGACATGTATGAGGCCGCGGACATGGACGGGGCCAGCCCATTCCAGCAGTTCTGGTATCTGAGCGTGCCGCAGTTGTTGGGTATCTTAAGCGTGCTATTCCTGTTGCGCTTCATTTGGACGTTCAACAAGTTCGACGACATTTTCCTGCTGACTGGGGGCAATGCGGGCACCCGGACGCTGACGGTGAACGTCTATGAGCAGGCCTTTGCGGTCAGCAATATTGGCGCCGGTGCGGCGGTGGCCGTGGTGATCTTTGCCTGTCTGCTGCTGTTTTCGGTCTTCTTCTTCCGCTTCATCAGCCGGGAGGAGGGGCTATGAGGGGCGCATCACAGATGCGTCCGCGCCTGCGGCGGGCGGGGCAGGGGGGCGCTGCCCCCCGTCCGCAAGCGGACTCCCCCCGGGATTATTTTGGCCAGAAGAAGGAGGACCTGCAATGCAAGGTCTGAGGTTTGGCTATGTGACAGGCCCTGTGCTGGGGGCGTTGTGGATGGTGGTCCTGTCCACGACCGTGGGTGTGGCGATGTCCTTTGCCACCGGCGATGCGTTCCGCCCCGGTATCCTGCTTTCGTTGTTGTGGGGTGGCTTGGGTGGTGCGCTGATCGTGGCCTGGG
Source organism: Yoonia sp. R2331 (assembly GCF_041103235.1). NCBI lineage: Bacteria > Pseudomonadati > Pseudomonadota > Alphaproteobacteria > Rhodobacterales > Paracoccaceae > Cognatiyoonia > Cognatiyoonia denitrificans. The sequence goes on from NZ_JBGCUN010000001.1 coordinate 477,904, forward strand.
GCCGCGGCGCGGTGATGCAGGCACTGATTGGCGCGGCGATTGTGGCGCTGGTGCTGGCAGGCATCGGGCCGATGTTGACCGGCGCGGGTGTTGGCGGTGTGGCGCAAGTGATTGGGGCGGTCATTCTGGCGGGCAGCTTTGCGGTGTCGACGGCGGTGATTCTGACCGACATCACCCCCGGCGCGCTGACCCGGCATGAGTTTGAGGCAGCAGTGATCCGGTTCCTGACCGGCTTTGGCTATATCTTCTTCACCGCGATTGTGCTGATCCCGTTTTATGTGATGGTGATGACCAGCCTGAAGAACCAGGCAGAGCTGATCCAGAACCCGCTCGATTTCTCAATCGACCTGAGCAAGGGCTGGGGGCTGTTGCGGTCTTATGATGAGCTGTTCCGGCAGTTCAATTTCGGCACCTATCTGTTCAATTCCTTCGTGATCTCTGTGCTGACGGTGTTCATCACGCTGGCCTTTGCGATCCCCGGTGCCTATGCGGTGGCGCGGTTGCGGTTCCGGGGGCAGGCGGCGTTTTCACGGTCGATCCTGCTGATCTATATGGTGCCGATGATCGTGCTGGCGTTGCCGATCTACATCGCCTTTTCCATGACCGGCCTGCGCAATTCGCTGGGCGGGATCATCATGATCTATCCGGTCACCACGATCCCCGTGGCGCTATACATGTTGCAGGGCTATTTCCGTGGGCTGCCCGCCGAGATCGAAGAGGCGGGGCTGATGGATGGGCTGAGCCGGCTAAAGGTGATCTGGAAGATCACCTTGCCGCTGTCGCTGCCGGCGCTGGCCTCTGTTTCGCTTTATGTTTTCATGATCGCCTGGAACGAGTTCCTGCTGGCCTTCATGCTGCTGGATGACCCATCGAAATTCACACTGACGCGGGGGATCGCGTCGCTTAATTCCTCGGAAATTCCGCGCCAGCATCTGATGGCGGGCTCGGTGATTGCCACCGTGCCGATTATGGCGCTGTTTCTGGGGCTGGAAAAATTCATGACCAAGGGCCTGACGGCGGGGAGTGTCAAAGGATGAACCTTGATGACGAGGCGCGCGCAATCCTGCGACGCAATGACAGGGGTGGTTATACCGTGCCGACCCATGGGCTTTATCCCTATCAGTGGAACTGGGACAGCGCCTTTGCGGCCTGGGGGTTTTCGACCTTTGATATTGGCCGGGCCTGGGACGAGCTGGACACGCTGATGGCGAGCCAGTGGGACGATGGGATGGTGCCGCATATCATTTTCCACCAGTCCGATCCGGGTTATTTCCCTGGACCGGATGTCTGGGGCACGGGCCGCACGCCCGCATCTTCGGGCATCAGCCAGCCGCCGGTTGCGGCCATCATTGCGCGCCAGATATGGGCGGCGGATGAGGCGGCGGGCACAGCGCGGATCAAGGCGCTTTTCCCCAAGCTGGTCGCATGGCACCGCTGGTGGCATGATTTCCGCTGCACCACCGGACCGGTCGCGATCACCCACCCGTGGGAAAGCGGGCGCGACAATTGCCCCGATTGGGATATCGGCATGGCAGGTGTCGATGGGTCGCGTGTCGGCGACTACACGCGTCGCGACACAGGCCATGTCGACCCCGAGATGCGGCCCGGCAAGGAAGACTACGACCGCTATATCGCGATGCTGCAGTTCGGGCGCGAGACGGGGTGGGATCAGGCCCGGATCGTGGCCGAAGGGCCGTTTCTGATGGCTGATCCCGGCATCACCTTTGTTCTGCTGCGCGCGCATGAGGATTTGGCAGCGATCGGCCGAGCGCTGGGCGAGGATGTCAGCACGCTGGAGGCTTGGGCGACCGAGCTACGCTCTGCCTTGCCGCTGATCTGGAACGATGCGCTGGGTGCCTATGACGCGCGCAACCTGCGCACGGATGCATTTGCAGGTGTGCTGGGGTCGGGTGCGTTTCTGGCCTATGTCGCGGGTGCCGGGAACCCGCGGTTGGATGCAGAACTGATGCGGGCCTGGGATGCGGTCAATTACGGCATCCCCTCGGCCGATCCGGAAAACAAGATTTTCGATCCGCGCCGTTATTGGCGCGGGCCGACATGGCCGGTGGTCAATGCGCTGATTGCGCTTGGCCTGACTGAAAGCGGTCATGCGGATCTGTCCGAACGGCTGCGGGCCGAGACGGCGGCGCTGATCCGCAAGCACGGTTTCTATGAATATTTCGACCCGGTGGATATGACCCCCTGTGGCGGTGCCGATTTCACTTGGACGGCGGCGATCTGGCTGACCTGGGCCGGGCGTGAACGTGAAACAACCCAGCAACAAGGGGCGGCCTGATGTCTTCGATAGAGCTACGATCCGTCGAAAAATGGTTTGGCAATGTGCAGGTCATCAAAGGTGTTGATCTGGCAATGGAAGAGGGCGAGTTCATCATCTTCGTGGGCCCATCGGGCTGCGGAAAATCGACCTTGTTGCGGATGATAGCGGGGCTGGAGGAAACCTCTCGCGGGCAGATCATGGTGGGCGACCGCGATGCGACCGCAGAGCCGCCCAGCAAGCGGGGGCTGGCGATGGTGTTCCAGTCTTACGCGCTTTATCCGCATATGTCGGTGCGCGACAATGTGGGCTTTCCGCTGAAATCGGCGGGGCTGCCGAAGGAAGACATTGACGCCAAGGTGAACGAGGCCGCGCGTGTGCTGAAGCTGGACGACTACATGGACCGGCGGCCCAAGGACCTGTCGGGGGGGCAGCGCCAGCGCGTGGCAATCGGCCGGTCAATCGTGCGCGACCCCACGGCGTTCCTGTTTGACGAACCGCTTTCGAACCTTGACGCCTCTTTGCGGGTCGAGATGCGATACGAGATTGCCAAGTTGCATCAGTCGCTCAAGACCACGATGATTTATGTCACCCACGATCAGGTCGAGGCGATGACGCTGGCGGACCGGATTGTGGTGCTTGATGCGGGCAAGATTGCGCAAGTGGGTAGCCCGCGCGAGCTGTACGAGCGGCCTGCAAACCTGTTTGTGGCGCAGTTTATCGGCAGCCCGCGCATGAATGTGATGCCCTGCCAGACATCCGGTGACGCCTATGCGCTGTCAGGCCATCGCGGTGGCGCTTACGGGCGCAGCGCGCCTGCCACGCATCTGGGCATTCGGCCCGAGCATATCACGCTGGGTGCCCCCGGCAGTGGTCAGATTGATGGCACGGTGGATGTGCTGGAATATCTGGGCGCGGATACCTTTGTCATTCTGGCCTGCGGTGATCTGGGTCAGGTCACCGTGCGGGTGACTGGCAACAGCGATCTGGCACCGGGTGATCAGGTTGGGTTACAGTTGTCGGCGGATGATCTGCACTTTTTCGGCGCGGATGGGTTGGCCGTGCTGTCCTAGGGTCCTGACCCTAGGGTGTGGTCCGCAGACGGGGGGCTCCTCCCAAAACCTGATCCCCGCCTACGCACACAAGTCAGCGGCGAAAATCGCAGCACTGACGATCACGGTGATTCACAAAAGTGTCCGCCGTAGAAAGCGCTTGCATACTGCGTTTGAAAGCGACGTTTCGCAAGCCCCATTTTCATCATTGCATCCGCGGCTATTGCGGGGACACCGGGTGTGTTATCAGCAGCCTGTGAGGGGGAGCGCATGACAGGCATTCAGACACCGTCGATTGGTGATGTGGCCCGTGCTGCCGGGGTCAGCACTGCCACGATCAGCCGCGCGATCAACGACCCCGACAAGGTCGCCAAAAGCACGCGCGAACGGATCAATGCCGCCATCGAGGCGCTGGGTTACACGCCGCACTTCGGCGCGCGCGCAATGGCATCAAGCCGGTTCAAGACGGTAGGCGCGGTGATCCCGACGATGGCAAATGCAATGTTTGCCAGCGGGATGCAGGCCTTTCAGGAAGCGCTGTCAGAGGCAGGCGTGACCCTGCTGGTGGCCACAACAGGCTATGACCCACAAGCAGAGCTGCGCCAGATCAGGGCGCTGATGACGCAGGGCGCGTCGGGGCTGATGTTGATCGGCACCGAGCGGCCAGAAGAAACAAGCCGGTTTCTGGCGCTGCGCAACGTGCCACATGTCAAGGCATGGACAACGGGGGCCGCGGACGAAGGGTTGTTTGCGGGGTTCGACAACCGGCGCGCGGCACAGGCCATGACCGACAAGGTGCTGGATATGGGCCACCGCAAGATCGCGATGATTGCGGGCGTGAGCGCAGGCAATGACCGCGTGTCAGAGCGTATCGCGGGTGTGCGTGGGGCCGTTGCAGCGCGCGACGGGGCAGAACTGGTGGCGCTGGCCGAGGCACCCTATCTGCTGGACCCCGCAGGCGATGCCTTTGACACCGTTTGGGCGGCACGGCCCACCGCGATCATCGGTGGCAGCGATGTGCTGGCCGCAGGGGCCGTGGTGCGCGCCCGGCAGATGGGGGTGGCGGTGCCGGATGATGTCTCGGTCACCGGTTTTGATGACATCGGGTTGTCGCTGGTCTGCCACCCGGCCTTGACCACGGTGCGCGTGCCGCAGTTCGAGATGGGCCGCGCAGCAGCCGCGATTCTGTTGGCGCGGCTTGCGGGCAAGCCCGCCGAAAGCGCGCTGTTCGAAACCCAGATCATCGAACGCGGCTCGCTCGCGCCGCCTAGGTCATAACGTCAGGGTCAATCCGTCCGGTATGGGCAGTGATTTGGGCGATGTTGTGCGCAGCCGTGATGATCGACGCCAGCGCCTCTTGCGGATCCTGATCGAACTTTGCGGGGTCGGTTTCAAGCGCCTCAAGATAAAGCCGCATCGTGGCCCCTGAGGTGCCCGTGCCGGACAGGCGGATCACAAAGCGCGCGCCGCCTTCAAAGATCACCCGCACGCCCTGATTGGCCGAGACCGAGCCATCGACGGGATCGTTGTAGGCGTAATCATCGGCATCCGCGACCGTCAGGCCGGCGACGGTGTAACCGGGCAGCGATGCCAGCCTGTCCCGCAAGGCAGTAATCATTGCGTCGGCCTTGTCCGTTTCGATGCCTTCAAAGTCGTGACGGGAATAGAAATTGCGGCCAAAGCGCGCCCAATGATCCTGCAACACCTCGCCCACGCTTTGCTTGCGCACAGCAAGGATGTTGAGCCACATCAGCACGGCCCAAAGCCCGTCCTTTTCGCGGACGTGGCTGGACCCGGTGCCAAAGCTTTCTTCGCCACAGAGTGTCACGCGGCCATCGTCCATCAGATTGCCAAAGAACTTCCACCCCGTTGGCGTTTCATAGCAGGGCAGGCCCATCGCCTCTGCCACGCGGTCGGCGGCGGCAGACGTCGGCATAGAGCGCGCGACACCGGCAAGCCCCGCAGTGTACCCCTTGGCCAGATGCGCGTTGGCCGCCAGCACGGCAAGGCTGTCTGAGGGGCTGACATAGACGCGCGGGCCGACGATCATATTGCGGTCGCCATCGCCATCAGAGGCAGCGCCGAAGTCGGGCGCATCCGCACCGTTCATCGTCGCCATCAACTCGTGCGCCCAAGTTGGGTTGGGGTCGGGGTGCATGCCACCAAAGTCAGGCAAGGGCGTGCCATGCACCACGGTACCCGGTGCGGCACCCAGACGGTTTTCAATGATTTCAGTGGCATAAGGCCCCGTGATCGCACACATGGCGTCAAAGCTGATGCGGAAACCACCCGCGATCATGGCGCGGATCGCGTCAAAATCAAACAGCGTCTCCATCAGGTCGGCGTAGTCGGCCACCGGGTCGGCAACGGTGACCTTCATCGCGCCCAAGCTGGTTTCCCCGACAGTCGAAATGTCAACGTCTTGCGCCTCGAGCATCTTGTAAGAGGTGATGTCCTTGGTGCGGGCGAACATCGCCTCTGTCACCGCTTCAGGGGCGGGGCCGCCGTTGGACATGTTGAATTTGACGCCAAAATCCTCGTCTTCGCCGCCGGGGTTGTGGCTGGCGGACATGATGATGCCGCCGTCGGTCTTGTTAAGCCGGATCAGGTGGCTGGCCGCTGGCGTCGACAGCAGCGCGTCGCGCCCGACGAACACATGTGCGGCCCCATTGGCGGCGGCCATGCGCAGGATCACCTGAGCGGCACGTTTGTTAAAGAACCGCCCGTCACCGCCCAGCACAAAGGTCTTGCCCGCAGCACCACCGATGCCGTCAAAGATGCTTTGCACGAAATTCTCAAGGTAGTGCCGCCCCATGAACACCCGCGTCTTTTTGCGCAGGCCAGAGGTTCCGGGCTTTTGGCCTTCGATCGGTTGTGTCGCAACTTCGGTCACTTGCATGGGCAGGCTCCTTTCAGGTGGCAGAACAGGCAAAGACGCAGACGCTGTGCGCGTCGATCACGGTGGACTGGCCGGGGATGCACACTGCGCCATCGTCTGGCCGAGCTGTGTTGAGCACCAGTTCCCACGGTTTTCCGCGAAAGGCGGGCGGCAGGTGGACTTCGGTCTCTGGCCCACTGTTGAAGGTCAGAAACAGCACATCGTCCGATGCGGCATATTCAGGTGTGCCCGAAGATGTGCGGACCTCAACGCAAAGTGCTTTCCAGGTGGGGTCTTGCCAGTCTTCGGCGCGGGGCGTGTTACCGTCAGGCAGACGCCAGAACAGATCGGGGATGCCATCGCGGACGCGCTGGCGCGAATGCAGGAAACGAATCTGGCGCAGCACGGTATGTTTGCGCCGCAGGGCGGCGAGGCGCTGAACGAAGTCAAGCAGCGCCATATCGGGCTTGTCCCAGTTCACCCAGCCCAATTCATTGTCCTGACCAAAGGTGTTGTTGTTGCCGTTCTGGGTATTGCCGATCTCATCGCCGGCCAGCAATAGCGGCGTGCCCTGTGACAAAAAGATTGTCGCCAGAAAGTTGCGCTTGCGCTGGTCGCGGGCGGCGCGGATCGCGGGGTCTTCGGTTGGCCCTTCGACGCCCATATTGTCGGAATAATTGTCGTCCTTGCCGTCGCGGTTGTCTTCGCCATTGGCGGCGTTGTGCTTGACGTTGTAGCTGACCACGTCTTCAAGGCAAAAGCCGTCGTGCACAGAGACGAAGTTGATCGAGGTGGTGGCGGCGCGGCCGGAATGGTCGAATTGTTCGGCGCTGCCAAGGATGCGCTTGGAAAAGTCGGGCACCATGCCGCTGTCGCCGCGCCAATACTTGCGCACGCCATCGCGGAATTTGTCGTTGAATTCTAGAAACGGATGCGGGAACGCGCCCAGTTGGTAGCCGCCGGGGCCAAGATCCCATGGCTCTGCAATCAGCTTTACCCGGCTCAGCACCGGGTCTTGCCGGATCGCATCCAGAAAACCGCCCTGCCGGTCAAAGCCGTCATCTTCCCGCGCAAGCGAGGTCGCCAGATCAAAGCGGAAGCCGTCCACATGCATGACCTCGACCCAGTAACGCAGGCTGTCCATCATCATGCGCAGCACCATCGGGTGCTGCATGTTCAGCACGTTACCCGTGCCGGTGTCATTGAGATAGAACCGCTTGTCTTCGGTCAGGCGATAGTAGGACAGGTTGTCAAATCCGCGGTGGCAGACGGTCGGGCCCATCTGATTGCCCTCGGCGGTGTGGTTATAGACCACGTCCAAGACCACCTCGATCCCGGCGCTATGCAGGCGGCGCACCATGGTCTGAAATTCCCAGATGCCCTGATCGGTCATATAGCGCGGCTCTGGTGCGAAAAAGCCGATGGTATTGTAGCCCCAGAAGTTGCGCATGCCCTTTTCGGTCAGGAATTGTTCATCCATGAAGGCCTGGGCAGGCATCAGTTGCACGGTGGTGATCCCAAGCTTGGTCAGGTGGTCCAGCACCGGTTCGCTGCACATCCCCAGAAACTTGCCGCGCACATCATGCGGCACGCCCGGCATCCGCGCGGTCAGCCCTTTGGCGTGAGCTTCGTAAAGCACTGTTTCGGAACGTGAAATCGCAGGCGGTGCGTCGTTGCCCCAGTTGAATGACGGGTCCACCACCATGGAGCGCGGCACGCAGAACGCGCTGTCGCGGGAATCAAAGCTCAGGTCTTCGCGGGCGCTGCCGACCTTGTAGCCCATCATCGCGTCCGACCAGCGATACTTGCCGAAGATGCGCTTGGCATAGGGGTCAAGCAGCAGCTTGTTGGGGTTGAAGCGGTGGCCTTTGTCCGGCGCATAGGCGCCATGCACGCGAAAGCCGTATTTTGCGCCGGGGTGCAGGCCGGTGACGTAGATGTGCCAGACATCGCCGTCACGTTCGGTCAGCGGGATGCGCGCGCGTTCCTTGCGGCCATCGTCGCTGAAAAGGCACAGCTCTATCCGTTCGGCGTTTTCGGAAAACACCGCAAAGTTTACGCCTTGCCCATCAAACGTCGCGCCCAAGGGGTGCGGCTTGCCCGAAGACAGCGGGTGGTCCTTGAGCTGGGTCGGCAGGTCGGTCGTCAGGTGGGCATTCACGCAATCAGGCTTTCATACAGTTTCGCGTATTTGCCCGAGGATGTAGCCCAGCCGAGCGCCTGCGTCATCCCGCGTTTCTGCATGACACGCCAGAGTGACTTTTCGGCATGAAGCGCCAGCAGGCGCTGCAGCGCATGGGCGAACGCGATCTGGTCGACGGGGTGGAACTGAATGCCGGTGGCAACCTTGTCCGCGACGGCCATCGGATTGGCATCAATCACCGTGTCCGCCAGCCCGCCGGTGGCCGCGACCACCGGGATTGTGCCATAGCGCAGCCCGTACAACTGTGTCAGCCCACAGGGTTCAAAGCGGCTGGGCACCAGCACCGCATCGCCGCCTGCAAACATCCGGTGGCTCAGCGCCTCATCATAGCCAATGCGCAGACCAACCTTGCCCGGATGCGCCATGGCCAAATCCTTGAGCTGTTCTTCCAGATAGGCAGCGCCGGAGCCGAGCACCGCTAGCCCACCACCACCCGCGATAAAGGCGGGGATCGTGCCCGCCAGCAGGTCGATACCTTTCTGTTCAGTCAGGCGGCTGACGATGATGGCCAGCGGCCCCTTGATCCCCTTGAGGCCGAATTCGGCCATCAGTGCCTTGCGATTGGCGGCTTTGCCGGTCAGCGACTTGGCGGTATATGGTTTCGCCTCTGGGTCGGTTTGCGGGTTCCAGACGGTGTCATCAACACCGTTCAGGATGCCGTGCAGATCAGCCGCCCGGTTGGCGATGACCCCATCCAGCCCCATGCCGAATTCCGGGCGCATCAACTCTGCCGCGTAAGTGGGGCTGACGGTGGTGATGGCGTCCGCGGTGACCAGCCCGGCCTTGAGCGAGGACAAATGCCCCCAGTATTCCAGGCATTCCGTGTTGAATTGATCAAATGGCAACATCAATTGCCCGAGCATCGCGGCAGATGCATTGCCCTGAAACGCGATGTTGTGAACGGTCATGACGGTCTTCACCGATGACCCCGCAAAGCGCAGATAGGCCGGGGCAAAGCCTGCTTGCCAGTCGTGCGCGTTTAGCACATCGGGCGTCCAGCCATCGGTCAGCCCGTGCTGCGCGATCTGGGCGGCGGCCCAGGACAGCGCGGCAAAGCGCAGGGCATTGTCCTTGAAGTCGTCGGGGTCGCCGTAAGGGCCGCCTGCGCGGTCATAGAGATGCGGCGCGTCCAGCAGCATCACCGACTGCCCATCCAGCGCCCCGGTCTTAACTGTCGCCGGACCACCGAACAGGTCATCGCTCGACCACAGCACATGTCTGGCCTTGGTTTTTTTGATCAGCCCGCGATAGCCCGGCATCAGCGTGCGCATGTCCCAGCCGTGATCGGCCAAGGCGGCGGGCAGGGCGCCTGCCACGTCCGCCAACCCGCCGGTTTTGATAAACGGCACCACCTCTGAGGCGACCGACAGAACCCGACCGCCCATGTCAGCCAAGCTCTGCCGCGCGGCGCGCCAGCATCGGCGCAGTGATCAGCACCACGCCACTGTCGGTGCGGCGGAACCACTTGGCGTCTTCTTCGGGGTCTTCGCCAACGACAAGGCCCTCGGGCACCACAACGCCGCGATCCAGCACCACATCCTTAAGCTGGGCTTTGCGGTTCACCTCCACATGGGGCAGGGCCACCACGCGATCAAGCGAGCTGAACGAATGCGTGCGAACCCCCGTGAACAGCAGCGATTCTTTGATTTCAGAGCCGGAGATGATGCAGTTGCCGGACACCATCGAGGAGACTGCATTACCGCGCCGCCCCTCTTCGTTGTGGATGAATTTGGCCGGTGGCACGCTTTCGGCATAGGTCCAGATCGGCCAGCTTGTGTCATACAGATCAAGCGGCGGGGTAAAGCTGGTCAGGTCGATGTTGGCCCGCCAGAAGGCATCAATCGTGCCCACATCACGCCAATAGGGTTCAGTTTCCAACCCGCTGGTGACACAGCTATCCTCGAACCGGTGTGCCATGGCTTTGCCGTTCTTGACGATGTGCGGAATGATGTCGTTGCCAAAGTCATGGCTGGACTTTTTGTCGGCCATGTCCGCCAGCAGTAATTCGCGCAGGAATTCCCAGCGGAAGACATAAATGCCCATCGAGGCAAGCGCATGATCAGCGTCACCGGGGATGCAGGGCGGATCAGCGGGCTTTTCAAGAAAGGCGGTGATCCGGTCCTTGGTGTCGCAGTGCATGACGCCAAAGGCCGTCGCTTCCATCCGGGGGACGGTCAAGCAGCCGATGGTCACATCCGCACCGCTATCAAGGTGCTGCTGCAACATTATTTCATAGTCCATCTTGTAGATGTGATCGCCCGCAAGGACGACAATGAAATCAACGTCATAGCTGTCGATAATATCAATGTTCTGGGCCACGGCATCAGCGGTGCCGAGATACCATTTTTCCTCTGATATGCGCTGCGAAGCGGGCAGGATATCAAGGTATTCGTTGCGTTCCGCGCGCAGAAAGCCCCAGCCGCGCTGGCAGTGGCGGATCAGCGAATGGGCCTTGTACTGCGTGGCAATCGCCATCTTGCGGATGCCGGAATTCAGCGCGTTGGACAGGGCAAAGTCGATGATCCGGGTCTTGCCGCCAAAGTAGACGGCAGGTTTGGCGCGGGTATCTGTCAGCTCTTTCAGGCGGCTCCCACGACCCCCGGCAAGCACAAAGGCCATGGCCCTGTTTGACAGGCGTTGATTTGGTGTCGGCTTCATCGTCATCCTCCCTTGGTCTTTTGCGTCAGTATCAGCGTCGAAAGTGGTGGCAGCGTCAGCGTGGCAGAGTGGTCTTGCCCCATCCACGGTGTGTCTTGTGCGGTCACTCCTCCCAGATTACCGCGCCCACCGCCGCCATAGCTTTCGGCGTCTGAATTCAGAACTTCGGTCCAGTCACCCGCACCCGGCAGGCCAACGCGGTAGTCGGAACGCTCAACCGGTGTGAGGTTCATCACCACGACCACGGGTGCATCGCCAGGATTGCCGACGCGCAGGAATGCAAAGACCGAATTGGCGGCATCGTTCGCTTCGAGCCATTGAAAACCGCTGGGTCGCGTGTCGTTCACGTGCAGCGCGGGCAGGTCGCGGTAGGCGCGGTTCAGATCACGCACCCACATCTGCATCCCCTTGTGCGGGCCGTGGTCACATTCGTGCCAATCGAGGCTTTGGTTGTGGTTCCATTCGGCTGTTTGCGCGAATTCCTGACCCATAAAGAGCAGCTTTTTGCCCGGATGGGTCCACATGAAACCATAGTAAGCGCGCAGGTTCGCAAAGCGTTCCCATTGGCTGCCGGGCATCTTGTTGAGCATTGATCCTTTGCCGTGCACCACCTCGTCATGGCTAATGGGCAGTATGTAGTTTTCAGAAAATGCGTAATGCAGGCTGAACGTCATTTCATGGTGGTGGTGCTTGCGATGCACCGGGTCCAATTGCATGAAATGCAGGCTGTCGTTCATCCAGCCCATGTTCCATTTAAACCCGAACCCCAGACCCCCGTGGTCGACGGGGCGGCTGACCCCTGGAAAGGCGGTTGATTCCTCGGCCACGGTCATGATGCCATCGCATTGCCCATAGGTCAGGGTGTTCATGTTCTGCAGCAGCGCGATCGCCTCGTAATTCTCGCGCCCGCCGTCCTTGTTGGGAATCCATTCCCCGTCATTGCGGGAATAGTCGCGGTAAAGCATCGACGCCACGGCATCCACGCGCAGCCCGTCGAGGTGGTATTCGTCCAGCCAATACAAGGCGTTAGAGGTGTAATAGTTCGCCACCTCGTGCCGTCCAAAGTTGGGGATCAGGGTGTTCCAGTCCTGATGGAACCCTTCCTTGGGGTCGGCGTGCTCATAAAGATGCGTGCCGTCAAATTGCCCCAGCCCGTGGGCATCGGTGGGGAAGTGCCCCGGCACCCAATCCAGCAAGACGCCTATGCCCTTGGCATGTGCGGCATCCACAAAGGCGCGGAATTCATCAGGTGTGCCGTGCCGGATTGTGGGGGCATACATGCCCACCGGCTGATAACCCCACGACCCGTCAAAGGGATATTCAGAGATCGGCATCAGCTCAATATGCGTGAAACCCAACCACGCGACGTACTCGACCAGATCAGCGGCAAGTTCGGTGTAGGACAGCGGGCGGTTGCCTTCGGCGCGTTTCCAACTGTTAAGGTTGACCTCGTAAACGCTGATCGGGGCGTCGATGTTTTGCGCCTTGGCGCGGGTTTTCATCCAGCTTTTGTCCGACCATGCGGCTCCCGAGATATCGCGCACGACAGAGGCCGTGCGGGGTGGATGTTCGGCACCAAAGCCCACGGGATCGGCGCGCAGGGGCAGGGTGGCCCCATCGGGGCCGACGATTTCATATTTGTAAGCCTCTCCGGCAGCGATGCCGGGCAGGAAGATTTCCCAGATGCCACTGTCGCTGGCGCGGCGCATCGGGTGGCGGCGGCCATCCCAGATGTTGAAGTTGCCAACAACCGAAACGCGCTGCGCATTCGGCGCCCAGACGGCAAAATGTGTGCCAGCAGTGCCTTCGTGTTTCAGCACATGCGCACCAAGGGCAGTCCACAGGCGTTGATGACTGCCTTCGCCCAGATAATAAAGATCGTCCTGACCCAGGACAGGCCCAAAGCTGTAAGGGTCGTCAAAGGTCCAGCTGTGACCGTCGCTTTCGGCCTGCAATCGGTACTTTGGCGGCTTGGCAAACACCTGCACAAAAAGACCCGGATAGTCGGGCAGCGGGTCAAGCGGTTTGACCGTTTTTGCACCGATCAGGGCAGACACCTGGGCGGCCCCGGGCACAAAGGCGGTCAGCAGCCAATGCCCGTCGCGCTGTTGCAGGCCGAATTGCCCAAAAGGATCACCGCAGCGCCCTGCAAGGATGTCACGCGCGGCGTTGTGGTCGATCAAAGCTGCAGCATCTGGCACGGCGGGTTGGCGGGTCTTAGGCATAGCTTCTCCGGCGGTTGCACCGTCCAAGTGGACACGGGATCGGCGCTATTTGCAAGTAATCCAAGTATTTGCATCAAATTTGGCTGTTTGGCGACGCCCGGCAAAGGTCTTGGCGGGGTCACAAAATGGCCTGCTTGGCGCAACATCTGTGGAACACATCTGAGAAGTGACATAGGTCTGTTCCAGATTTTGACAAAGGACTGATGATGCGCCGACTTGCTGCTGCCGCTGCTGCAATCTTGATGACCCTTCAGCCTGCACAGGCCGAACCGCGCGAAACGATTGGCACCGGTCGGCTGTTCACCAATGATTACTTTGGCGATGGGCGGGATCGTTGGCGCAGCGGGTCGTATGTTTATAGCCATTTGCGCGCGAACGGGCCGTATGACCCAGCCAACCGCGCCTTTGGCAACATCATCGAATATCGCGCCATGACCGAGATCATCTCGCCGGGTGCGGGCGGCGTGGATCGGCCTTACGTGGGTGCGATCACGCTGAGTGCGCAAACGCATTTTGGCGACGGGCCCTGGCATTATGCGCTGGGGGCGGATGTGGCATTCATCGGGCCGCAAACCGGGTTGTCGGTGTTTCAGGAAAAGTTCCACGATGCCTTTGATTTGCGCGCGCCCTTGACGGCGAACCAGCTGCCGAACGAGACGATTTTTGGCGCGCGCGCCTCTGCCACCTATACCTATCGTGTGTCCGAGACCGTCAGCTTACGGCCCTTTGCAGAGCTGCGCAGCGGGACAGAGCAGATCGCGCGCATTGGCGCGGATGTGCTGATTGGCAACGTCGGCCAGGACGATCTTTGGCTGCGCGATGATGTGACCGGCCAGCCCTATCGCGGCACAGATGCTGGGCAAACCGGTTGGGCGGTGCTGGCGGGGGCTGATATTGCGGCGATTGGCGACAGCGCCTATCTGCCTGCGTCCCGTGGTGTGACAGCACTTGATCAGCGTCAGCGCGCGCGGTTGGGTGTGCTGTGGCAACCTGCGCCGAACTTCACCGTGTTTTACGGGGCGACCTATCTGTCCGAGGAATTTGACGGACAAGACGGCGGGCAGGTGCTGGGGTCACTGCGGCTTGGCTTCAACTTTTGAAACTTTATGCGTGACAGGCACTTGATCCGCGATTCCGCGGTGGGGTAACGTTGCTCTCAGATCGCCGCGCACCCAATGACGCGGCGCGAGATAGGCAGAGTTACAGGTATGAAAACGGGCTTCAAAGGCACGTTTGTTATTTCATGGTCGCAGACAGAGCTGGACGGCAACCACGCCGCGCCTGTCGCCGATTTGCGCGCGGGCGCTGTCTGGTCCTGGACTGGGGAGGCGGTGCGTGTGGATGGCCCACGGGGCATTTTGCCCCTAGGCGAGGCCGAGGGGATGGCAGACATGCGCAAGCGCGCGGCCCTGACCGTGCGGCGGTTGATGGCGCAGGACCGGGTGACACAGCAGGACGATCCGCTGATCCTGAACGATCCGCTTTTTGACAACGGTTTTGTGGTCACCGATGGCCGAAGGTCGTGGGATATCTCGCTGATCCCCACCGGGGCTGGGCGCAAGCCGCTTTTGTTGTTTCACGGGATCATCCCGCCGCGCGGGGCAGAGCTCTGGGTGGTGCGTCAAAGCGTCAGCGCAAGGGTGCGCGATCAGGCCCATGCCGATTCCGGCGGCGTGGTCTGTTTCACACCTGGCACCATGATCCAAACTCCGTTTGGCCCGCGCGATGTGGCCAGTCTGGTTGAGGGTGATTTCGTGCAGACGCAGGACAATGGCGCGGCCGAGATCCTGTGGATCGGGCTGCGACGGGTGACAGGCGCGCGGCTGATGGTGATGCCAGAGCTGGCCCCCATTCGGCTACGGCGCGGCGCGCTGGACGAAGATGTGCCTGACGCGGGCCTGCTGGTATCGCCCGATCACCGAGTGGTGCTGCGCGGCGCGCGGGCACAGGCGCTGTTCCGCGCGGATGAGGTTTTGGTCGCGGCCCGTGATCTGATCAATGACACCTCTGTCATTCGCGACCGGGCCATTCGGCAGGTGGATTACATCCACATCATGTTGCCGCAGCACGAGATCGTTTTTGCCAACGGCGTGGCGACAGAAAGCTTTCATCCCGCAAGTGCAGCACTTGCCACCATGCAGCCCGATACGCAGGACCGCATGTTTGACCGTCTGCCCGATCTTGCCCGCGATGCGGCGTCCTACGGGGCCTATGCGCGCCGCGTGCTGACCCCAAGCGAGGCGGCCATTCTGGCCCATGATGCAGGCACCCGACGCTTCCATCGACCGGTCTGATCACTAATCCATCGCAAGCGCGATGCAGCAAGGTCACAGTCCGACCTGTCCGATCGGCGGAAAAGCAGCGTAAACCCGTGCTTTTCCCCGTTTCATCTGGCGCGGAAAATGGTTTTCCTGTCAGATGAAAGCGTTAACAATTTATTAATCACAGGCGCCGCAAACGGCGCGTCGAAAACAGGCAGGTGACCGCATGGCGAATGTGTTGCGCAGGGCAGGAAAAGGTCTTTGGGGCATGACCGCTGCAGTGGCTCTGGGGCTTATTGCCAACGCCACCCCTGCCACAGCGACACCATTCACCAGCACCGTGCCAGGAAGCGGTGTGGCGCTGCCGCCCGAATACCCCGAAGCCGGCGGCGTCGCGATCGTGCTAACCGGGTCCAACGGCAACATCTATTACCAATTTTCGAACCCAGCGGGCGCGTTCCGTGGATTCCAGAACAACGGCACCCCCAGCCAGTTCCGGGGTAATCCCTTTACGATCAACGACCCGATTGGGCTGGATTGCGGGTTTCGCAGCTGTACGGATTATTTTGGCGGATCGATTGCGCAGATCGACGTGCGCTTTACGGCCTATGACGGTGATACGCAGGTCGGCGGCTTTGACCGCAACAATATTGAACTGGTGATGAACGGCTTTGATGTCGGCAACTGGTCGGGGCTGACGACCGAGATCACCAATACCAATGGCACGCAAAGTTTTGGCTTTCAGGACGGGTTTGGCAATAACACCACCAACACGGGCTGGTTCAGTTCCAATAATCCGGCGCTTTTGGCCAACATTCTGGCGACCGGCCAGACCACCACACAGGTGCGCGACCGTACACCCAACGACAACTATTGGGATTTCCGGCGTGGTGAGAACCTGCCCAACAATGACATCCGCACCATTGCACCGGGGTACGAGCTGACCAAGGTACGGCGCGGCGGTGATACGACCTATCTGACGGTCGGGCAGGTCATCACCTATGACTATGAGGTCGCCAACATCGGGTCGGTCAATATCTCGAACATCACTGTTGATGATGATAAGATCGGCAGTGTTACCTGTACGCCTACCTTCCTGCCGCGAACCGAAAGCGGCCAGCCAGCACCCGCGACTGCACTGTGTTCAGCGACCTACACGGTCACGCAAGAGGACATCGACAACGGCACATTGACCAATGTGGCGGTGGCCAATGGTACACCGGAATTTGGTCAGTTGGGCCAGCTCCAGGCGCAGGTTGTCTTGACCGGTCCCGCACTTGCGCCCGCGATGGACGTGGACAAGGTCGCGTCGCCAACCAGCTTCACCACCGCAGGGCAGGTGATCTCCTATACTGTTACCGTATCCAACACCGGCAATGCGACGCTGAGCAATGTGCAGGTCACCGACCCGCTGATCCCGGCGCTGACCTGTGATGCCACCGAAGTTGCACCATTGTCGGCTGACAACACCGACAACACGATCACCTGTACCGGCACCTATGTTGTGACGCAGACAGATGTGGACAACGCTGCCGCCGGGACATCGCTGGTCAACACCGCAACGGCGCGTGCGCGCGATCCCAACAATCAGTCTCTGAGCGATACCGGTTCAGCGACGGTCACGGGTCCCGCATCAGCACCCGCGATGGAACTGACCAAGACCGCAGGCACGGCGAACTACGATGCGGTGGGTGATGTGTTGAATTACGACATCGCCATTCGCAACACCGGCAATGTGACATGGCCGGGCCCGCCCACGGTGACTGATACGCTTGATCCAAGCGTGTCTTGCCCCGCAGGCGCGGTAGCACCGGGCAACACGGTCACGTGTTCGGCCAGTTATACAGTCATGCAGTCTGACATTGACGCAGGCGAGGTGCTGAACACCGCAAGTGCGACGATCACTGTGAGCGGTGCGACCGCGATGGACGATGACGACGCCACAATCCCGGCTGTCTTTCTGCCCGCGTTGACGGTTGAAAAGTCGCTGGCCAGCGGCGCTGATCCCTTTACCGCGACGACAGATCAACTGGTTTACAGCTATCTGCTGACCAACACCGGCAATGTGCGGCTGGATGCGGTGGATTTGTCCGATGACAAAATCACCTTAACCTGTCCGGCGGCCACCATCCCGGCAGGGGGCAACATCACCTGTACGTCCGACCCCTACACGATCACACAAGATGATCTGGACGCGGGCGAAGTGACGAACACCGCCACGGCAGAGGCTGAAACGCCTGACGGCACAGCGATCACCCCGGTCACGGACGATCTGACCGTGGATGCCGATCAGATGCCCGCGCTGAGCATGGCAAAATCCGGCAGCTTTGACGGGTCGTTCCTGACCAACGAGACGATCAGCTACAGCTATCTGGTCACCAACACCGGCAACGTTGAATTGCCGGGCCCGTTCACCGTAGACGACAACAAGTTCAGCCCGACGGTGATTTCCTGCCCTGCAGGTGCGCTGGCCCCGGGCGACGATGTGACCTGCACCGCGACCTACACCATCACCACGGCGGATGTGTCGGCGGGTTTCGTGAACAACACCGCCACGGCAGCGACAGCGTTTGGCGGCGACCCGGTGGTATCGAACGCCGACAGCGTCAGCCTGTCGCCCACCGGCACGCCGTCGCTGGACATTGCGAAGGCGGCTGATCTGGCGAGCTTTTCCACGCTGGGTGAGACGATCACCTATACCTATACGGTCACCAATGACGGCACGCTGGATATCGACCTGACCGGCGTGGACCCCACCACAATTGTAAGCGACGACAAGATCCCGGCAGGCGGGGTTGATTGTTCCGATCCCAACCCGCTGCCTGCCGCCCTGACTATTGGCAATAGCCTGACCTGTACTGGCACCTATGACGTCACCCAGCCCGACATTGATGCCGGGGAGGTCGTGAACATGGCGACCGCCACGCTCAGCGTGTCGGGCACCGATGTGACCAGCCCTGCAGTCACTGAAACCGTGCCCTCTGCCGTGACCCCCGGCCTGACGTTGGACAAGGCCACGGCCACGGCGGATTTCGGCGATCTGGGCGATACGATTGACTACACCTTCAGCGTGACCAACACCTCTGCCCAGACCATTTCAACTGTGGACATCAGCGACCCGCTGTTGGGCGGGGCGGTGTGTGCGGTGGGGCCAATTGCGCCCTTTGGCACCGAAAGCTGCGCAGGCACCTATAGCTATACGATCATGCAGGCTGATCTGGACCGCGGCTTTGTGACCAATACGGCCACCGCGCTGGGCCGCACCCCCGGCGGTGCACCACTGACCGACACCGATGGCGAAACGGTCAATGCCGATGGAACTGTGCTACCCAGTCTGGACGTGGACAAGCGCGCCTCTGCCACCACGTTTGCAGCCGTGGGTGACCGGATTGATTATGTGATTGACGTACTCAACGACGGCAAGATCACCCTGACCGATGTGGTGGTGACCGATGCACAACTGGGGCTGAGCTGTAGCTTGCCTGCCATTGCACCCGGCGACACCGACAGCAGCTGCGTGGGCAGTTATACGATCACGCAGGACGATATTGATGCGGGATCTTATGTGAACACAGCCTTTGCGGCATCTGCCGCGAACGGGCTGAACGAAAACGACATGAATACTGTGACCGGTCCTGCGGCAGATCCTTCGGTCGAGGTCACGAAAGTGGCCGACGGCGGCTTTGCGCTGGAAAACGATGTGGTCACCTTTACCCTGACCGCGCGCAACACCGGCAATGTGACGCTGACCGGTGTGACGATCACCGATGCGGATGTCACCTTTGCCCCGGCCTGTGCGCCGCAGGATTTGGCGCCCGGCGCCAGCTATGCCTGTACCGGCACCTATACCGTGCAGCAAAGCGATGTGGACGCGGGCGAATTTTCGAACACCGGTGATGTGACCGGCAACCCGCCAAGTGGCCCGGCAGAGACTGACAGCGCCACCGTGATTGTACCTGGCCCCGCAGAGATGCCCGGCGTCAGCGTTTCAAAGACCATCGCAGGCAACCCAAGCGCCTTTGCGCTGGGTGATACGCTGACCTACAACTTTTCAGTCACCAACACCGGCAATGTCACCCTGACCGGCCTGACGATTGACGACCCCGACCCGCGCATCACGTTGAACTGTGCGCTGGATGATCTGGCCCCCGGTGCGACCGCGACAACCTGTGCCGGTGGTGCGCCTGCGCTGAGTGCCGATCTGACGATCACCCAGGACGAGGTGGACTTTGGCGCGGTGGTGAACACGGTCAATGTGACCGGTGTCACGACGGAAGGCACGCCGGTCGATGCGAGCGACGAAAATACCATTCCCGGCCCCGACCAGACCCCAGAGCTAAGCATCGTCAAATCCTCGCCCACCGGTGGTTTCAGCGCGGTGGGTGATACGATCACCTACAATTACGTGGTCACCAATGTGGCTGCAGGCAATCCCGGTGCGATCACCATCACAGAACCGATCACGGTGGATGATGACCGCACGCCGGTGGTTTGTGATCCAATTGGTGCAGGTCTTGCCCCCGGCGACAGCCTGAATTGCACCGCCAGCTATACGGTCACGCAGGATGATCTGGATACGGGCGATGTGACCAATGTGGCCTTTGCAGAGGTGACCCAGCCGGTGGTGCCATCCGCCACCCACCCAGACGGATCTGCCGATGTGGCATCCCCCACGGACACGGTGACGGTCAACGCCACGCAGGGCGCGAGCATCGAAATCGACAAGGTGGTGACCCCCGGCACGCCATCGACCTATGCGGCGGTGGGTGACACGGTCAGCTATACATTCACAGTGCGCAACACCGGCAACGTGACCCTGACTGCGCCATTTACGGTCAACGACCCCGACATTGACCCGGCCCTGTCCTGCGGCAGCGGTGCTGTGGCCCCCGGCGGCGCAGTGACCTGTACTGCGATCTGGACGGCCCAGCAGTCGGACATCGACGCGGGCAGCTTTACAAACTCGGCCACCGCAGCGACCACCTTTGGCGGTGCGCCTGTGACCACGCCCACGCCTGCCTCGGTCACTGTGAACGCGGTGCAGACGCCCGCGATGGAAGTTGAAAAAGAACTGACAAATATTCTGGGCAACGGTGGCTTCAACACGTCCTCGACGCTGGAATACACCTATCAGATCACCAACACGGGCAATCAGACAATTGTTGGCCCGATTGAGATTACCGATAACCTGATCGGCACCTTTACCTGTTTCGCAGGCGATCTTGATCCGACCGATGCGCCCGTCAGCTGTACCGCGACTTATCCGATCAGCAGTGATGACGTGGCCTTTGGCAGCGTGACCAACACTGCCTTTGCATCCAGCCCCACAGTGGACAGCCCGCCAACCTCCGAAACAGTGCCAGAGGGTGAGCCGCCGACCATCACCATCACCAAGACCCCGGATGTCACTTCATTTGACGAGATCGGCGACACGATCACCTATACCTTTGACGTGACCAACACGAGCCCCGGCGGCGCGCTGGCCCCGTCGATTGCGCGTGAGATCGTGATTCGTGACGACAATTTCCCCGGTATGGACATCGCTTGTTTTGACCCGGCGGTGGACGTGGCCCCGGCTGGCCCGTCAGACGATCTGGACCCCGGCGAGACATTCACCTGTACCGAAACTGTAACCTATATCATTGATCAGGATGATCTGGACCGGGTGCAGGCCGGTCTGACGACTGGCTTTGTCACCAACAATGCCGCAGGCATCGTGACCACCATCCCCTCTGGCAGCGCCGAGATTTCGTCACCCCCCGTGCAAGTCACCGTCGAAGGCGTGGCGGACAACCTGCTGACGGTCGATAAATCCGTGACAGCGGGCAATAACCCGGCCGCCGTGGGCGATATGCTGACCTATCAGATCACAGTGGACAATGACGGCAACCAGACAATCTCTGGTCTGGCGATCAGCGATCCGCTGATCCCGGGCCTCAGCTGTCTCTATAATGGTGCGGCCAGTCCCACGACCTTGCAACCCGGTCAGCAAGCGGTCTGTACCGGCAGCTATACCGTGCAGCAGGCTGATCTGGATGCGGGCACCACGCTTGACAATATCGCAGATGTGGCAGGCAACACGCCGCAGGGCGTGGCAGTGACCGGTATGGATGACAACATGCATCCGCTGGTGACCCCCGATCCAGAGGTCACGATACTCAAAGAGCTGGCACAAGGCGAGCCGATGACCGCCTTTTCAGCGGTTGGTCAGCAGGTGCCATATCAGATCACCGTAACCAACAGCGGCAACATCACGCTGACCAGCACGACCGTCACCGACATTCTGTTCCCCGGTGAGCAATGCGACATCGGGCCCTTGGCACCGGGGCAACAGGATACATCATGCGTGTTTACCTATACGGTCACGCAGGACGATATCGACCGCGGTACGCTGGACAACGAGGCGACGGCCACATCCACCACCGACAACTACGGCCCGGTTGATGACAGCGACGACATCACCGGCAGCGGCCCCGCTCGCGAACCGGCGATCACCATCACCAAAGAGGCGCTGGACACCACTTTCGCCAATGACGGTGACACGCTGGATTACCGCTATGTCATCGCCAACACGGGCAACGTGACGCTGACCGCCGCCACAACAGTGACGGACGATCTGATCCCCAGCCTGTCTTGCGGCAATTCACTGCCAGACACCGGGCCTGCGCCAGATTTTGACCCGGTCTTGTTGCCCGACAGTTTCTTTGTCTGCACCGGCACCTATACCGTGGACCAAGACGATGTGAACGCGGGCGAAGTGACCAACATCGCCACCGCAGAGGTGGCCGACCCGGTCAATGGCGGCACGATTGATGACGACGCGACGGTCACGGTAAGCGGCAGCCGCAACCCTGATTTCACAATCTCCAAGGTGGCCTCTGACACCACAAATGTCGCAGAGGGCGACACGATCACCTATACTTACACCGTCGCGAATACGGGCAATGTGACGCTGACCGCGATCACGCTGACGGATGCGCATACCTCTGCCAGTGGTACCGCGAACCTGACGATTTCATCGGGTGGGGTGATTGCATCGCTTGACCCGACTGACACCGCGCAACTGACCGCGACCTATGTGGTCACACAGGCCGACATAGATGCGGGCAATGACCTGACCAATATCGTCAGCGCCGATGCGACCCCACCGGCGGGTGTGACACCACCACCAACCGAAACGGCAACCGAAACGGTCGACCTTGAAGACCCCGATCCGTCGCTGGAGACGGTCAAGACCGTCACGCCACCGGCCACGTTGGTCGCAGGGCAGACGGTGGTCTTTGACATCTCTGTCAGCAACACCGGCAATGTGACGCTGGATAATGTGAGCCTGTCTGACACGCTCAGCCGTGCGGACGGCACACCGATCACACCTTCCGTGCCTTCGTTTACTGGCGGGGATACCGGCGGTGATGGCCTTCTGGGTTTGACCGAGGTCTGGACCTATCAGCTGACCCATGTGCTGACGCAGGACGATATTGATGCGGGCGGTCTGTCGAACACCGCTACTGCCAGCGCCGAAGACCCGTTTGGCACGCCAGTTGATGATGTATCCCACCCGACGCCCGGCGGTGGGTCCACCCCGACCACGCTGCCAATTGCGCCGATGCCCGACATTGAAGGCGAAAAAGTGATCACGGCGGGGCCGACCACGCTGAACGGGATCGTCCGGTTCGAGATTACGGCGACCAACACCGGCAATGTCACGCTGACCGGCGTCGGCGTCCCGCAGGACACCCTGCGCCGCGCCGATGGCACGCCGCTGACGCTGACCACAGACCCGACGTTCTTTGCAGCGGATGCGGGTTCAGGTGAAGGGACGCTGATCCCGGGTGAAACCGCGACCTTTCGCGCGACCTATCAGTTGACGCAGGATGACATTGACGCAGGTGGCATCGACAACCGCGCGCGTGTGGCTGGGACCGATCCCAACGGCACGGATGTTGATGACCTGACTGATGCGGGCACGCCCGGTGACAACAGCGACCGCACCGTGCTGACGATCCCGGCGGCACCAGCCCTGTCGCTGGTCAAGGAACTCACTGCGGGTGGTCCGACCTTTGATGCCGTGGGTGATACGCTGACCTATACATTCACCGTCACCAATGACGGCAATGTCACGATCACCGATCCGATCAGCATCACTGACCCGCTGATCACCAATGCCGGTGGGACCATCACTTGTGGCGCCGTTCCCTTGGCACCCGATGCATCGCTGACATGTACCGGGTCTTACACCGTGGATCAGGATGATCTAAACGCGGGGCAGGTCGATAACACCGCCACCGCAAGTGATGGCACCACGACCAGCCCCGTCGCGACCGAAAGCGTCCCCGCACAGCAGGCCCCCGCTGTGACCGTAGACAAAACGGCTGTGTCGATCTCAACCGGCGACAACGATGTTGATAACCCGGCGAACTTTGTGTCGGGCGCTGTGATCTCTTTTGAATACACCGTGCGCAACACCGGCAACGTCAACCTGACCGGGCCGTTGGTCGTGAACGACAACCTGATCCCCGGCGGCACAAGCTGTCCGGCCAACCCCAACCCCGGTATGGCACCGGGGGATGAGCTGACCTGCACCGCGAGTTACACCGTGGTGCAGCCGGATGTTGATGTGGGATCTGCCACCAACACCGCAACGGCGACGGTGGATGGCACCACTTCGCCCCCCGATTCCGTCACCGTGCCCACCGGGGCAGCTCCCGGCCTGACCGTGACCAAAACGCTGGTGCGGATCGAGAACCCGGACACCTCTGTCCAGCCGGGGCTGGAGTTTGACGAGGTCAACGATGTGCTGGTCTATGAATTTGAAGTGACCAACACCGGTGATGCGGCCTTTACACGTGACATTGTGATCAACGATCCCCTGTTGACCGCGCCGGTCACCTGCTGGGTACCAAACCCCGGCGGCGGCGACCCCGATTTTACCCCCGCCAATGCGGTTGATCCGGCCGAGACGGCAACCTGCGAAGGGCAGCTGCTGATAGATCAGGACGATCTGGACAGTGGCAGTGTCACCAACAGCGCCACGGCGGAAACCTCTTTCGGGCCGCTGCCCGGCACGCCGGTGATCTCACCGCCCAGCGTCGAGACGACAGATGCCGATATTGACCCATCGCTGAGCATCGCCAAGACCGCTGATCTGACCGATTTCAGCACCGTGGGCCAGATGATCACCTATACGCTGACGGTGACCAATGACGGCAACCAGACGATCAGTGGCGTGCGCGCGCGCGATGATCTGTTGCCGCTGGATTGCACCTTGGGTGATTTGTTGCCCGGCGATGTGGATGCCACCTGTACCGGCACCTATGCGGTCACGCAGGACGATATCGACAACGGCAACATACCCAACGATGCCTTTGTCACCGGTATTGATCCACAGGGTGACCCGGTGCGCGACGACACCTCGTTGACGGTGGGTGGCCCGACGGCTGCGCCTGATTACACGTTGACCAAATCCGCCACGCCGGACCCCTTTGGCGCGGTTGGCACCGGTGTCACCTATACCTTCACGGTGGAAAACACCGGCAACGTGACGCTGACTGATCTGACCATCACCGATGATATTGTCAGCCCCGCCTATACCTGCGACATCGCGCGACTTGATGTGGGCGCCACCGATGCGACCTGCACGCTGTCTTACACTGTCACCCAAGACGACAAGGACGCAGGCGAGATCCAGAACACCGCCACGGCCACGGCGATGGACCCCAGCGGCACACCGGTGGATCGCGACGACACGATCACCACACCGGCAGTGCCTGCGATGCCGGGGCTTGAGGTGACAAAGACATCGTCGGCGCCCAACACCTTCCTTGGGACAGACGTCACCTATACCCTTCAACTGGTCAACACAGGCGATGTGACGCTGGACATCGACAGCATCACCGACACAATGACACGCCGCAATTTTGCTGCCACGCCGACCACGCTGACCACACCCTTTGGCAGTCTGACTGGTGACACAGATGGCGACGGGCGGCTCGATGTGACCGAGGTCTGGACCTATACCGGGACGAAGCGGATCACGCAGGCCGATATTGATGCAGGCGGGTTTGATAACACCGTGCTGGTTGCAGCCACTGATCCCTTTGGCACACCGGTTAATGAGACCTCTGACGATGGCGATGACACGGACGGCAACACCGACGATGACCCGACCGAGTTTGCAATTGTCCCCGGACCCGCACTGAGCCTGGTGAAGACGATCACCACCACAGGTGCTGTGGCAGGTGATGAGGTGGTCTTTGCGCTGGTGGCAACCAATCAGGGCAACACGACGCTCTTTGGTATTGATGTCTCTGACACGCTGACGGACGCAAATGGCACGGTGCTGTCGACGGCAGCACCGACCATCGTCAACCCAACCAGCTTGCCGGGGTCGATCGCGCCGGGACAGGTGCTAACGTTCGAGTTGCGTTATACGCTGACACAGGATGACGTGGACGCAGGCGGCATTTCGAACACCGCAACGGTGACGGCCACTGCGCCCAATGGCGACCCGGTCGACGATGTCTCGGACGATGGCGACAACACCGATGGCAACACCTCTGACGACCCAACGGTGCTGAGCATCACGCCTGCACCCGCGCTTGAAGTGACCAAGCTTGCGGTGCCATTTGCGGACCCCGATGCGGCCGTCGTGGCCGGTGACGTTGTGGAATTCACCATTACGGCCGAAAACACAGGCACGGTCACGCTGACCAATCTGGTGATCACCGACACGCTGACCAATTTGGACGGCGATGCGCTGACCCCGGACAGTATAACCTTTGACAGTGGCACGGACGAAACCTCGCTGATCCCCGGTGCGATCAACACGTTCACCGTGCTGTATACGCTGACTCAGGCCGACATCGACAGCGGCGGGGTCGAGAACACCGCTTTGGCCGAAACGACGGACCCAAGTGGCGATCCGGTCACCGATACCTCTGACAACGGGATTGATGATGACGGCAATACCACCGATGACCCGACGGTCATCGCGATCAACCAGATTGCCAGCATCGAGGCCACGAAAGAGGCCACAACACCAGAGCTGATTGGCGCGAACCTTTATCGCGTGACCTTTGACGTGACAGTGACCAACACCGGCAACATCACCCAGACAGAGGTGCAGGTAACCGATGATCTGGTGGCGTTCACCACCCCGGCAGAGCTGATCGGCACCACCACGCCGACAGCCAGCGGCTGGATCGGAACAGGCGGGCCGAACCCCGGCTTTGACGGTCGCAATGACATCAATCTGCTGACCAGCGGTGTCTCTCTCGCGCCCGGTGCCACAGGCACGTTGCAGTTTGATGTGGACTATGACACCAGCCAGGGCTTCCCCGGACAAGCCAATGTCGTTTCGGTGGTGTCCTCGACCATTTCCGAGGCGGTGACCGCATCTGTCGAGATACCAAGGGTCGCAGCCCCCGACATCTTTGCCACCAAATCGGTGGCCCCGGAAACGGTGCTGCGCGGTGGCACGGTAACCTATACGCTGACCTTCCAGAACCGCCTTGCACAGGAAGAGGCGCAGCTGACTGCGGTCGATATCATGCCTGCCGGTGTGATCTACACGCCCGGCACATCGGCCTTTGACGGGGTGGCAATAGATGATCCTGAAACTGTCGGAAATCAGCTGCGCTGGTCGCCGCTGACGCTGGCACCTTTGGGCACCAGCAGCGTGACCTTTGACGCGCGCGTGGTGGGGGACGCGGTCGAGATGGTGAACCGCGCCTATATGCTGGGCCCGGATGGCGAGGTGGTGTCCAACATCGCCACCGCCACCCTGACCCGCCCGCCAGAGCCGGTATTCGAATGCGCCGACATCATCGGCAAGGTGTTTGATGATGAGAACTTCAACGGTTATCAGGATGGTGTGGTTGAACCTGACCGCTCACAGATCACCGATCAGACCTACTACGGCGGCAAAGGCGGCGGCAAGCTGGCACCCGAGGTGCTGACACCGGGTGCAGAACCGGGCTTGCCGAATGTGCGCCTGTCAACGGTGAACGGCACGTTGATCACCACAGATGCCTATGGCCGCTTTAGTGTGCCATGTGCGGAACTGCCTGCGTCGATTGGGTCCAATTTCACGTTGAAACTGGATGAGCGGACCTTGCCCACGGGCTATGCCGTCACCACCGAAAACCCGCGCACGATCCGGGTGACACCGGGCACAGTGGCGAAACTGAACTTTGGCGCAGCACTGGGCAATGTGGTCGACATTGACCTGATGGCGGCGGCCTTTGGCAGCGGGGCGGCCCCCTCTGCCGCGCTGGCATCGGGGATCGACAACTTGGCGCAGCAGGTGGGCGACAGCCCGGTGGTGCTGAACCTGAACTACTATGTGAACGGCGAAGGTCGTGAACTGGCGCGCGCGCGACTGGACGCGGCAGAGGCCTTGATCCGCGATCGCTGGCGCGGCGCAGGCTTGCGGATCGTACGGGCCATTCGGGCGGTGCAATAGGATGCGGATGATGAACATGCGAAACACAGCCCTGCTAACCAGTGCATTGGCCCTTGCCACAGCTTTCCCTGCCGCGGCGCAAGACGGCTTTGCCATCTCGCTGAACGGTGATGCGATCATCGGTGATCCGGTGGTGGTCGATACCGTGCGGCGCACCGATGTGGCGCTGGCAAATGCTGATGTACAGGTGGTCTTTGACGGGCTGGGTGCCGACCCGCGGTTGGACGTGGAGCTGGTCGGTGATCCGGGACGCGCAGGCGACCAAATCACTCTGCAATCGGCGCTGAACTATCCCGCCTTCGTGCAGCGCGGTGAAATCCGCGTGATTGACCGCGCGGCCCTTGGCGGCGCGCGCACGGTCGCCACGGTGCCGGTTGATCCAAACGGACAAGTCGCCCTGACCCTGCCAGAAGGTGACGATCTGGTGGTGGTGCACCGGGTCTATGACGCGCAGGGCCGGTTTGATGAAACCGCACCCTTGTCGGTGATGCGCACGGACACGCGCGGTCTGGCCGAGGGCGTCGAGGACGGCAGCGACAGCGCGCGCCGCCGGGGTATCCCGGTCAGCGGCGGGGCGGTCACCGTATCCGGCGCCGACGTGGCCCCCGGTGCGCGGGTTGTGGCATTGGGCGAGGTGGTGCCGACAGACGGCAGCGGCGGCTTTGTGATCCAGCGCATTCTGCCACCCGGCGACTATGGCGTGGATGTCAGCGTGAATGGTGCTGGCCGGCGCGTGGACCTGACGCGCGACATCACCATCCCCAATGCCGAGTGGTTCTATGTCGCCACCGCTGATCTGACCTTTGGCATCCGCGAGGGCGACAGCACCACCGGGCGCGAGACCTATCAGACAGGGCGTGTCGCGGGGTTCTTTGACGGCAAGACCGCAGGCGGCACCCGGATCACCGGGTCGCTGGACACAGGCGAAGGCGATCTGGACCAGATCTTTCGCCGGTTGGATGAACGTGACCCCCGGCAGCTGCTGTTGCGCGTGGACCCCGCAGATCTCTACCCCACTTATGGCGATGACAGCACAATCGAAGACCGCACACCCACGTCCGGCAAGCTGTTCCTGCGGATCGAGCGCGAGGCGAACTACCTGCAATGGGGCGACTTTGACAGCGACCTTGGTGACAACCGCTTTGTGCAGAATGACCGGTCGCTCTACGGGCTGTCGGCGGGGCTGGCGACGTCCAGCGTGACCCCAGCGGGCGAGGCGCGCGCGGCGCTGACACTTTATGCCGCCCAGCCCGACATGCTGCCGCAGCGCGATATCTTCCTTGGCACAGGCGGCACGGTCTTTTTCCTTGAAAAACAGGATATTGCCCAAGCCTCTGAATCCCTGTCGATCCAATTGCGCGACCCAGACACCGGCCGTGTGATCGACACGCAAACCCTGATCGCGGGCGAAGATTACGCAATCAACTACATTCAGGGCATCGTGACCCTGACCCGCCCGATTGAGGCCTCGGCCTCTGACGGGTTGTTTTCCATCGGGTCGGCGCGCGACGCCGATGTGGTGTTGGTCGCGGCCTATGAACACACGCCCACGGCAGGCGATGTTGACGGCTTTGCCTACGGTGGCCGGGCCGAGGGCTGGGTGACCGACAATCTGCGGTTCGGGGTTAGCGGAATGCTGGATGAAACCGGCGTGACCGATCACCGGGTGGTCGGCGCTGACCTGCTATTGGCGCTGTCGGACAATAGTTTTGTCAAAATTGAATATGCGGAATCCGAAGGCACCGGGTTCGACAGTACATTCTCTGCCGATGGCGGGTTGATCGTGAATGACATCGCCGCCAGCGGCGACGCGGGGCAGGCGGTCAAGATCGAAGCGCAAGCCGATCTGGCGGAATTGGGACTGGGCAGCGAGGGCGTGGTCAACGCCTATTACGAGGAACGCACGGCGGGCTTTTCGTCGCTTGATCTGGGCGTGACCAGCGATGAAACGCTCTATGGTCTGTCGGCGGATGTGAAGCTGCTGGACCGGCTGACGCTGTTGGTGGGCTTTGATCACTACGAAAATGAGGCCGGAGTGCGCACCGTCGATGGCACCTGGCAGCTGGCCTATGAAGCCTCTGACCAATGGGAATATGCCGTCGGCGTGGAAGTGCAGGACAACACCGGTGGCACCAATCCCGGCAGCCGCACGGACGTGGCCGCCAAAGTGACCTACCGCCCCAGCGATGACGCATCGGTCTACGTCTTTGGGCAGGCGACCGTGGATGTGGTCGATCTGCCAGAGAACAACCGATATGGCGTGGGCGGGACCTATGCCTTTGCCAACGGCTGGGCCGTCGCGGGCGAGGTATCTGACGGCGATCTGGGTGTCGGTGGCCGCATCACCGCCAGCCGCGATGATGGCAACGGGAACACGCGGTATTTGGGCTACGAGTTGGAACCGGGCCGCGATCTGAATGGTCTGGTGCTGAATGGCCGCGACCGGGGCCGGTTTGTGGCCGGTGGCACCCAAAGCGTCAGCAGCACCGTCGATATGTTCGGCGAAAATACCTATGACCTGTTTGGACGGCACCGGTCCCTGACCAGCGCCTATGGGTTGACCTACGCACCCAATGACGCGCTGTCGATCACCACAGCGCTGGAATTCGGACGCGTGGACGATGGCGATCTTTATGACTTTGAGCGGCAGGCGCTGACCCTTGGCGTGGTCTATGAAGATGACCAATTGTCCGCCTCTGGCCGGGTGGAATACCGGGTCGAGGACGGGTTGCAGAACGGCTTGCAAGTGAACGCCGATACCCTGCTGGTATCGGCCAATGCGGCCTACAAGATTGACGAAGAACGCCGGTTGGTCTTTTCCGCCGATCTGGCCCGATCCCAGACCGATCAAAGCACGCTCGTGGACGGCAATTATGCTGATGTGGTGCTGGGCTATGCCTTCCGACCGACCCAGGATGACAAGCTGAATGTGCTCGCGCGCTACCGGTATCTTTATGACCTCTACGGGCTGCGGGATGCCAGCGACGACAGCGGCATCCGCCAGCGTAGCCATGTGGTCAGCCTAGACGCGACCTATGACTTGAACCCGCAATGGACGCTGGGCGGCAAGGTCGGCTATCGCAGCAGCCAGACGCTGGATGCGGATGGCAATCTGGATGCGGCCAATGATGCCTGGCTCGCCGCGGCCTCTGCCCGCTGGCATGTGGTCAAGGATTGGGACGCGCTGATTGAGGTGCGGCAGTTGAACCTTGTGGATGCGGGCACGTCAGAGTCAAGCGCGCTGGGTGCGGTTTACAAATCGCTGAACGCAAACCTCAAGGTTGGGGTGGGCTATAATTTTGGCAGCTTCTCGGATGATCTGACGGACCTGACAAGGGATGATCAAGGCGCGTTCCTGAACATCATAGCGCAGTTCTGAATGTCGCCTTTGCGCGCCGAAAGGGGCAATTGGGTTGGACGGCGGCGACCCTGATGGTGCAATTTGCGCCAAAGGGGAACATTCATGACCAAAAGCTATCAAAACTATATCGGCGGTGACTGGGTATCGGGCACGTCAGAGGTGGAAAACCGCAATCCGTCTGACCTGTCGGATGTGATCGGCCATTATGCGCAGGCCAGTGCAGACCAATTGGAACAGGCGCTGGATGCAGCGCGGGCCGCACAGGCGGATTGGGCCGCTTACGGGATCGAGCGCAAGTACAACGTGCTGATGTCCATCGGGTCCGAAATGATGGCCCGCGCCGAAGAGTTGGGCACCTTGCTCAGCCGCGAAGAGGGCAAGCCGCTGGCCGAGGGCAAGGGCGAGGTTTATCGCGCCGGGCAGTTTTTCACATATTACGCTGCCGAAACACTGCGCCAGATCGGTGAAAACGCAGATAGCGTGCGTGACGGGATCGAGGTGGACGTGCGGCGCGAACCGGTGGGCGTGGTCGCAATCATCAGCCCGTGGAATTTTCCAACGGCGACCGCATCATGGAAGATCGCGCCGGCACTTTGCTACGGCAATGCGGTGATCTGGAAACCGGCGAATGTCACGCCGGCCTCTGCCGTGGCCCTGACCGAGATCATCGCCAAACAGGACATTCCGCCGGGTCTTTTCAATCTGGTGATGGGTGCGGGCCGCGACGTGGGTCAGCGGCTGGTCGAAAGCCCCAAGGTCAACGCAATTTCCTTTACCGGGTCGGTGCCGGTGGGCAAAGGGATCGCCACGGCGGCCATTCAGAACCTGACCAAGGTGCAGATGGAAATGGGGTCCAAGAACGCCTTGGCGGTGATGGACGATGCCGATCTGGATCTGGCCGCTGCACTGGCCGCAGGCGGAGCCTTTGGCGGGTCGGGGCAGAAATGCACGGCATCCTCGCGGTTGATCGTCCACGCCGCGGTGCATGACGCCTTTGTCGAGAAACTGATCGCCGCGACAAAGGCGCTCAAGGTCGGGCATGCATTGGAAGCGGGCACACAAATCGGACCGGTGGTGTCCGAGGATCAGTTGCAGGGCAATCTGGGCTACGTTGATCTGGGCAAATCCGAAGGTGCTGAACTGGTCTGCGGCGGAACCCGGGTCGAGATGCCGACCGAAGGCTACTACATGACCCCCGGCGTGTTTCTGGGCACCACAAATGCGATGCGGATCAACCGAGAAGAGATGTTCGCGCCTCTGGCCGCCGTGATCAAGGTTGACAGCTATGACGAAGCGCTGGGCGTGGTCAATGACACCAACTTTGGCCTGACATCTGGCATTGTCACCACGTCACTGGCACGCGCCACGCATTTCCGGCGCAATGCCCGCACCGGTGTGGTGACGGTGAACCTGCCCACCGCTGGCACGGATTACCATGTCCCATTCGGCGGCCGCGGTGACAGCTCTTACGGGCCGCGCGAGCAGGGGAAGGCGGCGGCGGAGTTCTATACCACAGTCAAAACCGCATACATTTCGGCAGGAAATCCCGGCTGAATGTCAAAAAAAGATCAGGGCGTTAGGATTCCAGCGCCTTGATCATATCCACGCGCTTGGCATGACGTCCGCCCTCAAACGGGGTGGACATGAAGGCATCCACGATCTCGACCGCGAGGCTTTCGCCAATGACCCGCGCGCCCAAGGCCAGCATATTGGCATCGTTGTGGGCGCGGATCATCTTGGCTGAAAAGGTATCCATGCAGACGCCGCAGCGAATGCCCGGCACCTTGTTGGCAGCCATCATGATGCCCTGACCGGTGCCACACAGGATGATGCCTAGATCAGCCTCTCCTGCCGCGACGATGTCCGCAGCCGCCTGCCCATGCGCGGGGTAGTCGGTGCTTTCGGTTGTGACCGGGCCAATGTCGCGGACGGTGTGGCCCTGTGCGGTCAGATGTGCGGCGATGGCCTGCCGCAAATCCACCGCGCCGTGGTCGCTGGACAGGACGATTGTAGTGCTCTGTGTCATGGCATTTCCCGTTTTGACCGACCTTTATCGCGGGGCACCAAAATCTTCAAAGATTTTGGCCGGACTTTTTCAAAAAGTCCGGCGCCTACTCAGCGGCCTCTGCGTAATCCTCCATCGGGGGGCAGATGCAGACCAGATTGCGATCGCCAAACACGTTGTCGACCCGGTTGACCGGCGGCCAGTATTTGTCCACGCGGAACGCGCCCGGCGGGAAACAGCCCTGTTCGCGGCTATAGGGCCGGTCCCAGTCGCGCACGAGGTCTTCCATCGTGTGCGGTGCGTTGTGCAGTGGGCTGGCCGCATAGTCGACAGAGCCGCTTGCCACCGCGTCAATCTCTGCCCGGATCGCCAGCATCGCATCGCAGAATCGGTCAAGCTCAGCTTTGGTTTCGGATTCCGTGGGTTCGATCATCAGCGTACCAGCGACGGGCCATGACATCGTGGGCGCGTGAAAGCCGCAGTCGATCAGCCGTTTGGCGATGTCATCGACCGTGACCCCATGTTCGGCAAAGGGGCGCGTGTCGATAATACATTCATGCGCCACCCGGCCCGTTGGCCCCTTGTAAAGCACGTCATAAGCCCCTGCGAGCCGCGCTGCGATGTAATTGGCGTTCAGGATCGCCACGCGCGTCGCTTGGGTCAGACCCTCGCCGCCCATCATCAGGCAATAGGCCCAGGAGATCGGCAAAAGCGAGGGCGATCCGAAGGCGGCGGCAGAGACCGCGCCCTCACCACCGTTGGGATCGCCCGGCAGATGCGGGACAAGGTGGTCCTTGACCCCAATCGGCCCCATGCCGGGGCCACCACCGCCATGCGGGATGCAAAACGTCTTGTGCAGGTTCAGGTGGCTGACGTCACCGCCCAGATCGCCTGGGCGCGACAGGCCCACCATCGCGTTCATGTTGGCCCCGTCGATATAGACCTGCCCGCCGTGGTCATGGGTGATTTGACAAACCTCGGTCACGGTTTCCTCAAACACGCCGTGAGTGCTGGGATAGGTAATCATGCATCCTGCTAGGTTGTCGGCGTGCTGTTCCGCCTTGGCGCGGAAATCGTCCAGATCAATATCGCCGTTCGTGGCCGATTTGACCGCCACGACTTTCCAGCCGACCATCTGCGCGCTGGCCGGGTTGGTGCCATGCGCAGACATCGGGATCAGGCAGACGTTGCGATGCCCCTGACCATTGGCGCGGTGGTAGGCCGCAATCGTCAGCAGGCCTGCGTATTCGCCCTGCGCGCCGGAATTGGGCTGCATCGAAATTGCCGCATAACCGGTGATGTCACACAGCTTGGCCGACAGATCGTCGATCATCTCTTGATAGCCCGCTGCCTGATCTTTCGGGCAATAGGGATGCAGCAGCGAAAAGTCGCGCCAGCTGACCGGCATCATCTCTGCCGCTGAATTGAGCTTCATCGTGCAGGACCCAAGCGGGATCATTGCACGATCCAGCGCCAGATCACGATCTGCGAGACGGCGCATATAGCGCATCATCTCGGTCTCGGCCCGGTTCATGTGAAAGACCGGGTGAGTCAAATAGGCCGACTGCCGCACCAGCGCATCGGGCATCCGGTATTCCGCGGTCAGGTCTGTGTCGCGTTCCGTAATGCCAAAGGCGCGCCAGACTTTTTTGATCGTGGCGGGGCGGCAATATTCATCGAGCGTGATCCCGACCTTTGTCTTGCCCACGCGGCGCAGGTTCACGCCTTCGTTCACCGCCGCCTGCATCACGCCGCGCTGCAACAGGCCCACGTCGACGGTGATGGTGTCAAAGAAGGCGTCAGGCTCAACCTTGAACCCGGCCTCTTCCAGCCCGCGCGCCAGCCGGACGGTTTTGCGGTGGATGCGCTGGGCAATGGCCTTAAGGCCCTCTGGCCCGTGGAACACTGCATAAAACCCGGCCATCACAGCCAGCAGGGCTTGGGCCGTGCAAACGTTCGATGTCGCCTTTTCGCGGCGAATGTGCTGCTCGCGCGTTTGCAGCGACAACCGGTAGGCGCGGTTGCCGTGGCTGTCGACACTGACACCCACGATCCGGCCCGGCATGTTGCGTGCGTATTGCTGTTTGGTCGCCATATAGGCGGCATGTGGGCCGCCATAGCCAACCGGCACACCAAAACGCTGGGTGGTGCCCACGGCGATGTCAGCCCCCATCGCACCCGGTTCTTTCAGCAGGGTCAGTGACAGCGGATCGGCAGAGATAATGCCGATCGCCTTGGCATCATGCAGGGCTGCGATTTGGTCGGTGAAATCGCGCAAGTGCCCATAAGTGCCGGGGTATTGGAAGATCGCGCCAAAAACCGACGATGCGTCCATGTCATCGGGGCTGCCGACGATCACCTCGATCCCCAAGGGGGCGGCACGGGTCTGGATCACTGCGATGTTCTGGGGATGGCAGTTTTCATCAACAAAGAACGCATTGGCTTTGGACTTGGCCACCCGCTGCGCCATGGTCATCGCTTCGGCGCAGGCCGTTGCCTCATCCAGCAGCGATGCATTGGCAATCTCAAGCCCGGTTAGGTCGCTGACCATCGTCTGAAAGTTCAACAGTGCCTCAAGTCGGCCCTGCGAAATCTCGGGTTGGTAAGGGGTATAGGCGGTATACCACGCGGGGTTTTCAAGGATGTTGCGCTGGATCGCGGGGGGGGTAATCGTGCCGTGATAGCCTTGGCCGATCAGGCTGGTCAGCACCTTGTTCTTCGATGCCGTCACCCGCATGTGGTGCAACAGCTCGCGTTCGGACTTGGGCTTGCCGAAATCCAGCGGGTCTTTCTGGCGGATGCCGGGGGGCAGGGTGTCGTCAATCAAGGTCGCCAGATCATCCGCGCCGACGACCTGCAGCATCTCGTCCATTTCAGCGGGCGAGGGGCCAATATGGCGGCGGTTGGCAAAATCATAGGGCAGATAATCTGTCGGCTTGAAGGTCATGTGCGTTACTCCACCAGCGCTTTGTAGGCAGCTTCATCCAGGTATTCGTCCATCTTGGACAAATCGTCCGACTTGATCTTAAAGAACCAGCCGTCGCCCAGCGGGTCCTCGTTCACCAGTGCGGGATTGTCGGCAAGTGCCTCGTTTACTTCGACAATTTCGCCGTCCAGCGGGGCAAGGATGTCGGACGCGGCTTTCACACTTTCAATCACCACCGCCTCGTCATCGACGACGACTTCGGTCCCGACCTCTGGCAGTTCGACAAAGACGATGTCGCCCAGTTGCGTGGCGGCATGTTCGGTGATGCCCACGACCACAACGTCATCTTCGACGCGCAGCCATTCGTGTTCTTCGGTGAATTTCATGATGGTTCCCTCTTGGTCTTAACGTTTGAAATTTGCGGGGGTGAAGGGCAGGGCGGTGACGGTGAGCGGCAGGCGTTTGCCGCGCAACTCTCCATAGACAACCGTGCCTTGGGCGGCATGGCCCGTGCTGACATAGCCCATCGCGACCGGTCCCTCGACCGTCGGGCCAAAACCGCCGGACGTGATTTTGCCGATGGGGGTGACGGCGTCCGCCTCATCAAACAAAAGCACACCTTCGCGCATCGGCGCCCGGCCTTCGGGGCGCAGGCCGACCCGTTTGCGTGTGGTACCATCCGCGATCTGGGCCAGAATGACATCGGCACCTGGAAAGCCGCCCGCGCGGTCGCCACCTGTGCGGCGCACCTTTTGGATCGCCCAGGTCAGGGCCGCCTCCACCGGGGATGTCTGGTCATCAATGTCGTGTCCATAAAGGCATAAGCCGCCTTCTAGCCGCAGACTGTCGCGCGCGCCTAACCCAATTGCTTCAACATCATCATGTGCCAGAAGCTCTTTCGCCAGCGCCGCTGCCTGCGCTGCCGGCACCGAAATTTCATAGCCATCCTCACCGGTATAGCCAGAGCGTGAGATCCAGCATGCGGCACCGTTCAGATCAATGGTTGCCACATCCATAAATGCCATGTCGGCCACGGCAGGGTTCAGGCTCGATAGCACCGCCTCTGCCGCAGGGCCCTGCAATGCCAAAAGCGCGCGGTCGGTCACTTCGATGACCTCGACGCCGTTCAGATGCGCCCGCAAATGCGCGATGTCCGCGTCTTTGCAGGCGGCGTTGACGACCACAAAGATATGATCCCCGCGATTGGCGAGCATCAGATCATCCATGATTCCGCCCGCGTCATTGGTGAAAAAGCCGTAGCGCTGCCGCCCTTCGGCAAGGCCCACCACGTCAACCGGCACCAGCGTTTCAAAGGCTGCGGCGGCATCCGCGCCGACCAGTTTGACCTGCCCCATGTGGCTGACATCAAACAGCCCAGCCTTTGCGCGGCAGTGCAGATGTTCCTTCATCACGCCAAGCCCATACTGCACGGGCATCTCATAGCCCGCAAAGGGCACCATCTTGGCCCCAAGGCCCACATGCAGATCAAACAGCGGCGTGCGTTTCAGATCACTCATCCCGTTCCCCTTTCGGGCCACGCTGATCTGTTGGGATCACCGGGCACCACATGGGCGCGCTGATTGCGCGCCGTGATGCCCCCTCTGTCCTTTGGCCTGAGATCGTTATCCCTTCGGCGGGCCTGTCAGGGCCACTCTCCAGAGTCTTGTCGTTGCAACGGTCCTTTGGCCTGAGCGTTTCCGGGGCGGTTGCGCCTTCGGCACCGGATAAACCGGTTCTCCCGTTGCTGGGCGGACGTTAGCCGGGGATTTGCGCGCAGGCAAGTGGGTTGTGCACCGCGGTATGCCGCAAGCCGATCAGTAGTCCGTCAAAGAGCTGTGCGAGGGAACTTCCAGAAACTGCAAGGCCGGTTCATTGGGGGACAGAACCGCCGACATGGCCGCCTTTGCCAGGAAACGCCCGGTTTCAGCCACGTCTTCATGGACCGTCAGGATAGACGGTCGTATCCGCTTGAGGATCGGGATCGCTTCTTTACTGAAAAGATCAACGCTGTCGCCCAGCACCATGCCTGCCCGCTCGACCGCGGACATGGCCGCGATGCTGGCACTGTTTGAGCCGCAGATCAGCCCGTCTACTGGCGCGCCAGAGGCAATATGCGCATCAATGGCTGCTTCGGTTTGCTGCATGGCATTGTCGCTGCTAGCCCCGGACAAGATATCAACTTTGACACCATATTCCCTTCCGGCGGTCCGGGACCCATCGACCATGTCCTTCCCATAACGCTGGTCGGTGGGCGGGGCGACCAACAGGATGTTCTTGCGGCCACGTTTGGCCAGCTCTTGCACACCCAAGGCGCCAAAGGCTGCATTGTCGTAATCGTAATAGGCGTGTTCATCGGACCATTTGGTGCGCCCATGGGTGGCAAAGGGAAACTTGACGCTGCGTAGATAGGCCACACGCGGGTCTTCATCGCGCGTTTGGTTGAAGATGACCGCATCCGCGGAGCGCGTCTCGACAATATAACGGATCGGTTTCATCGGGTCTTCGTCCCCGAAATAGGGCGTGATGTTCAGATGAAACGGCGTCTCGCGCAGGCCTGCTGCCACCGAAGAAATCAGTTTGGCGGTGTGGTTCATCACCTCGTGTTCGGTCGACAGCACCAGTGCGATAACGTTCGTGCGTCCGGTGCGCAGGCGCACACCGGCCCGGTTGGGGACATAGCCGATTTCATCCGCGACAGCGCGGACTCGGGCGCGGGTGGTCGCACTGATGTCAGATGCGCCCCCTAGCGCACGGCTGACAGTTGGCACCGCAAGACCGGTCAAAGCAGCGATCGTTTTCAGCGTCGGTTGCTTGCGTGCGCCGCGTGCTGAGGCCGAATCACCGGGGCGAGTTTTTATGGTTTCATCATTCTTTGACATGCTTGCGTCGTCCCCCCAGCGGCGCTGGTTCCGTCATATTTTCAAGCGCCTGTCGCGTGTTTTGTTAGCGCTAATTATTTTCGTTGTCAGATAACTCTAAAACGTTATAGACTTTTCTACAACGATTTAGTCAGGGAGGTTGAAATCGTGAAACTCACAACAAAACTACTGTCCGCAACAGCAATCTGTGCAGCCGGAAGCGTCGGAGCCGTCGAGCTGGAGGTCATGCATTGGTGGACATCCGGTGGCGAAGCCGCTGCTGTCGGCGAATTCGCCAAAGCGTTCAACGAAAAGACCGATCACACATGGATTGATGGCGCGATTGCAGGCGGTGGTAGCACTGCACGTCCCGTGATGATCAGCCGGATCACCGGTGGTGACCCGATGGGTGCATTCCAGTTTAACCATGGCCGTCAGGCCGAAGAACTGATCGAAGCAGGCCTGCTGCTTGATCTCACCGATGTTGCCGAAGCCGAAGGCTGGAAAGACATCGTGAACCCCACGTCGCTTTTGGATAGCTGCACCGTGGACGGTCGCATCTATTGCGCACCTGTCAACATCCACTCTTGGCAGTGGATTTGGCTCAGCCATCAGGCCTATGCCGATGCTGGCGTTGATGTTCCAAGCAACTGGGACGAATTCGTGGCCTCCGCCCCCGCGCTTGAAGCGGCTGGCAAGATCCCCCTCGCAATGGGTCAGCAGCCTTGGCAGTCTTCCGGCGCATTCGGCGTGATGGCCGTTGCCATTGCTGGCGTTGACGCATGGACTCAGGTCACCGTCGAAAAGAACGCAGACGCCGTCATGGGCCCGGAATACACCAAGGTTTTCCAGGCTGCCGCTGATGCGCGTGCATTCGCTGCAAATTCCAACGTGCAGGACTGGAACCAGGCGACCAACCTCGTGATCACCGGTCAGGCCGGTGGGCAAATCATGGGTGACTGGGCGCAAGGCGAATTCCAGGTGGCCGGTCAGGTCGCTGGTGAAGATTACACCTGTCTGCCCGGTCTGGGCGTGAACGAAGTGATCTCGACCGGTGGTGATGCGTTCTACTTCCCTGTCAATGACGATGCAGAGATCACTGCGGCCCAAAAAGAGCTTGCAGCCCTTTTGCTCAGCCCCGAAGTGCAGGTGAGCTTCAACCTCGCCAAAGGCTCGTTGCCGATCCGTGGCGATGTGGACCTGGCAGCGGCAAACGACTGCATGAAGAAGGGTTTGGAAATCCTCGCATCTGGCAACATCCTGCCCGATGGCAACCAAACCTTGTCAGCGGATACGCAGACCCAGTTGTCTGACCTGATGGTCGAATTCTGGAATGATCCGTCGATCACGGCCGCGGACGCACAGCAGCGCTATGCGGACATCATCGCGGACGCCGACTAAGGTTATCCTCCTGTCGGGTCCGGGGCGCGTCGCTCTGGACCCGACATCTGACCCAAGCACCCAATCGCTATTCCCAAAGACCTCGCCTTACCGGGGTGTTTTGGCATAGCCTCTAGAAAATCCACAGCCACGGGGGGGACATCATGGCGGTGACTGACACAGACGGGCCGGGGGCAAGACGCCCGTCAAGTCTCTTCCGAAACATGTCGGCCAAGATTGCGTCGCTTCCGATGGTCTTCACCGCGCTGGTGATCTTTATCGGTTGCACGGTCTGGACGATCTACCACTCCTTCACCCGGTCGCGGCTGCTGCCTGCGCCCGACAAATGGGTGGGGCTCGATAACTACGAAAGGCTCTGGGGCGAAAACCGCTGGCTGATTTCGATCGAGAACCTGGCCATTTACGGCGCCTGTTCGCTGATCCTGTCGCTTGTTATCGGGTTTATCCTTGCGGCCCTGCTTGATCGCAAGATCCGGTTCGAAAACACAATCCGAACGATCATCCTGTACCCCTTCGCGCTGTCGTTCGTTGTCACCGGGTTGGTGTGGCAGTGGATTCTCAATCCATCGCTTGGCTTGCAGAACGTTGTGCGCGAATGGGGCTGGACTTCTTTCGCCTTTGACCCGCTCAACAACGCCGAGATCGTGATCTACGGCATTCTCATCGCCGGTATCTGGCAAGGCTCCGGCTTTGTGATGGTGCTGTTACTTGCTGGCATGCGCGGCATTGACGAAGACATCTGGAAAGCCAGCCGGGTCGAAGGCATTCCGACCTGGAAAACCTATCTCTTTATCGTCATCCCGATGATGCGG
Source organism: Yoonia sp. R2331 (assembly GCF_041103235.1). Taxonomy (NCBI): domain Bacteria; kingdom Pseudomonadati; phylum Pseudomonadota; class Alphaproteobacteria; order Rhodobacterales; family Paracoccaceae; genus Cognatiyoonia; species Cognatiyoonia denitrificans. The sequence goes on from NZ_JBGCUN010000001.1 coordinate 519,282, forward strand.
CCCGTGTTCGTGACCGCGCTTGTGATTATCGCGGCGGGCATCATCAAGGTCTATGACCTTGTGGTCGCCCAAACCAGCGGCGGGCCGGGCATTTCGTCCGAAGTCCCCGCCAAATACGTGATCGAAAAGATGTTCCTGGCGCAGAACCTTGGTCTTGGTTTTGCGGCGTCCACCATGATGCTGCTCAGTGTTCTGGTCGTGCTGATCCCTTGGGCCTATCTCGAATTCGGAGGAAAGAAAAATGGCTGATGTGACCACGAACGCTGCCTCCGATCCTCGCGGTCCCCGGCCCAAGCGCGCCTTTACACCCACCAACATCGTCATCTACGGCACCTTGTTCGTGGTCTGCATGTACTACCTTCTGCCGCTCTATGTGATGATCGTGACATCGCTCAAGGGCATGCCCGAAATCCGCCTTGGCAATATTTTTGCCCCTCCGGTCGAGGTGACATTTGAACCCTGGATCAAAGCATGGTCAGAAGCCTGCACCGGCGTGAATTGCGAAGGCCTGTCGCGCGGTTTCAGCAACTCGGTCTGGATCTTGATCCCGTCGGTCATCATCTCGATCGCGATTGCGTCGGTGAACGGCTACGCGCTGTCGATGTGGCGCTTCAAGGGGTCCGAGGTCTTCTTTACCATCCTGATCTTTGGCGCCTTCATTCCCTATCAGGTGATGATCTATCCTATCGTGATCCTGCTGCGCGAAAGCGGCGAAGGATTGACGACGTTCCTGCGGATGTTCAACGAAGACGCCGCCGCTATTCGTTTGATGGGGTCTTTGTCAGGGCTGGTGATTGTTCATACGATCTTTGGGATGCCGATCCTGACGCTGCTTTTCCGGAACTACTTTACCTCTGTGCCAGAGGAACTGTTCAAAGCCGCCCGGGTCGATGGTGCCGGCTTCTGGGGTATCTATTTCCGGATCATGCTGCCAATGTCACTGCCGATCTTCGTGGTTGCAATGATCCTGCAGGTGACGGGCATCTGGAATGACTTCCTGTTTGGGGTGATCTACACCAAACCGGAAACCTACCCGATGACCGTACAGCTCAATAACATCGTGAACTCGGTGCAAGGGGTGAAGGAATACAACGTCAACATGGCGGCAACCCTTCTGACCGGCCTTGTCCCACTCATCATCTATTTTGCCTCCGGCAAGCTCTTCGTGCGTGGCATTGCAGCCGGCGCAGTCAAAGGTTGAACCATGACCCACTCAGTTGAAATCAAAAATCTCGATCTGGCCTTCGGCGCTGTCAAAGTGCTCAAGAACCTCAACCTTGATATCCACGAAGGCGAGTTTCTGGTGCTACTGGGGTCTTCGGGCTGCGGCAAATCCACCTTGCTGAACTGTATTGCGGGGCTGCTGGAGGTCTCTGACGGCCAGATTCACATCAAGGGCAAGAACGTCACATGGGCAGAGCCCAGCGAACGCGGCATTGGCATGGTGTTCCAAAGCTATGCGCTTTACCCGCAAATGACGGTGAAAGGGAACCTGAGCTTTGGCCTCAAGAACGCCAAGGTCCCCAAGGCCGAGATTGAGGAACGCGTGGCGCGCGCCGCTGAAATCCTGCAAATCCAGCCGCTCTTGGATCGCAAGCCCGGTGCCTTGTCTGGTGGTCAGCGGCAGCGTGTCGCTATTGGCCGTGCGCTGGTGCGGGATGTGGATGTTTTCCTGTTTGACGAACCCCTGTCGAACCTTGATGCCAAGCTGCGCGCAGACTTGCGGGTGGAACTTAAGCGGCTGCACCAGCAGCTTGAAAACACCATGATCTATGTGACCCACGATCAGGTCGAGGCGATGACGCTGGCCGACCGGATTGCGATCATGAAGGGCGGGTTGATCATGCAGTTGGGCAGCCCGGATGAAATCTACAACCGCCCGCAGAACATCTATGTGGCTGATTTTATTGGCTCACCCTCGATGAACTTCCTCGACGGCGACCTGACCGGCGGCACCTTCAAGGTGGACGATATGGTGATGCCGATGACCGGCTATGAATGGGTTGATCCGCAAACCGCCGACCGCCCAGCCGTGATTGGTATCCGGCCCGAACATGTCATCACCGGAGAGCTGGTCGCAGGTGCGCCGCTGCGGTTTCAGGTAACCGTTGATCTGGTGGAACCGATGGGATCTGACACGCTGGTCTATGCCAAATTGGGCGCGCATACCTTCCGCATCCGCATGGACGGGCAGGCCCGCGTTGCCGTGGGTGAGACGCTCGAGATCGGGATCGACCCGTCGCGCGCCTCGCTCTTTGACAAGAAGTCTGAACTGAGGCTCTAATGCTTGATTTGTCCGGTCTTTGGTCGCTTGCGGATGCAAGTGGCATGCATGGCTGTGACCTGTCGCTTCCCGGCGATGGGATCACCGCCCTGCATCAGGCCGGGCTGATCCCTGACCCCTATGTGGGGCAGAACGAATATGATCTGCGCTGGATTTGTGAACGCGATTGGGTTGCCACCCGGACGTTCGAGTTGACGGAAACGGACGTCGATTTGGTCCTGTCCGAAGTGGACACCGTTGTCACCGTGGTGGTGAACGGCAAGATCGTGTTGACGGCAGAAAACGCGTTCCGCCAGTATCGCGTGCCGCTTAGCGATGCCGCGCGGGTCGGTAGCAACGCGATCAGCGTCACCTTTCATGCGCCAGTTGCCGCGGGCAAGGCCAAGTATGACGCGCATCCCTTCGACATCCCGTGGTCGTCGAACTGCCCGATCCCTTACGGCAATTTCCTGCGCAAACCGGCCTGCGATTTTGGCTGGGATTGGAATATTGCGCTGGCCCCCTTTGGCATCTACGGCGCACTGCGGATCGAGGCGTCGCAGGCACCCCGGATCGACCGGGTCATGGTGGCACAGGATCACAGCGGCGCGGGTGTGGACGTGATTGTCACAGCCCAGATCGCCAATGGCCCGAAAGAGGCGGTCTTTGCCTTTGCCGGGCAAGAGTTGACGACCTTTGTGATCGACGGGCAGGCGGAAGTGACCTTTTCCGTTGCAAACCCCGATTTGTGGTGGCCCGCAGGGCAGGGCGATCAGCCGCTTTATGATCTGCATGTGCAGGCTGGTGGCGCCACGGCTGCGCGCCGGATCGGTTTGCGCCGGATGGAGCTGGTGACCGAAAAGGATGATGCCGGCCTTGGGTTCAAGATCCGCGTGAACGGGCGCGACGTGTTCTGCAAAGGGGCCAACTGGATACCTGCCGATGCGCTGCCCGGTCGGATCACAGAGGCCAAGACCCGTGATCTGCTGCAATCGGCCGCAGATGCCCATATGAACATGGTCCGCGTCTGGGGCGGCGGCCGGTACGAGCCGACGTCGTTCTATGATGCCTGCGATGAACTTGGCCTGCTGGTCTGGCAGGACTTCATGTTCGCCTGCAACCTTTACCCCTCTGACCGGGCGTATCTGGCAGAGGTGCAGGCAGAGGTGCGCGATAACGTCGCCCGGATGCACCACCACGCCTGTCTGGCCTTATGGTGCGGCGACAATGAACTGGTCGGCGCGCTGACCTGGTACGAGGCTTCCAAAGCGGACCGCGACCGCTATCTGGTGAACTACGACCGCCTGAACCGCACAATCGAAGAGACGCTGATCGACATGGTGCCGGATGCGAATTGGTGGCCATCCTCACCCAGCCCCGGCCCGTTGTCCTTTGGTGATGCCTGGCACGATGACAGCGCGGGCGACATGCACTTTTGGTCGGTCTGGCACGAGGGCCGCGACTTTGACCACTACCGCGATGTGGCACCCCGGTTCTGTTCGGAATTCGGGTTCCAAAGCTATCCGTCAATGGATCAGATCCGCAGCTTTGCAGAGCCAGCCGATTTCAACATTGCTGCCCCGGTGATGGAGAGCCATCAGAAGAACCCCGGCGGCAACGCGCGCATCGCAGAGACGATGTTCCGTTATTTCCGCTTTCCCAACAGCTTTGAGAATTTTGTCTATATCAGTCAGGTGCAGCAGGCGCTGGCGATCAAGACCGCTGTGACCCAGTGGCGGTCGCTCAAGCCGCATTGCATGGGCACGCTGGTCTGGCAACTGAACGACACATGGCCGGTGGCCAGCTGGGCCTCGCTTGACTATGGCGGCGGCTGGAAGTTGCTGCACCACATCTCGGCCAATTTCAACGCGCCTGTTACCGTGGTCGCGGTTCCCGATGGTGAAAGCATCACGCTGCGCGCGGTGAATGACACCGCTGATGCGGTCGACATCTCTGTGACTGCCTATGCCACCGACATGGCAGGTCAGGCCCGCGAGCTGGCAAGCAGCAAGGCGGCAGTGGGGGCAGAGGCGGCCACCGTGCTGACTGGGCTGACCGTTGGTCCGCAAGAGATGCTAACCTTTGGCTGGACCGCGTCGAACGGGGCCAAGGGCGGCGATATCTTTGCTCCGCGGCCCTACAAGCACTATGATCTGCTTCCTGCCGGTCTGACCCAGAGCGTTCAACAGTCCGGCGACACCTATACCCTGAGCGTCACGGCCAAGGCGCTCGCACTCTTTGTCAACGCCGAGGCGGATACGCCCGGGCGCTTTGACACCAACGGGGTCCATATCGGCCCCGGCCACACCGCGCAGCTGGTGTTTACACCGGCTGACCCCACCCAGACACCCACTTTCACGCTGCGCGACCTGCACAGCGCCACTTACTAAGGACATGACATGACTGGATTTTCCTACCAGCTTTATTGCTCGCGCAACTTTGGCCCGATGGACCAAACGCTCAAGATGGTGGCCGACCTCGGTTATACCGGGGTGGAAGGCTATGGCGCGCTTTATGCCGACCCCGCAGCCGTCGCCGCGACCAAGGCGGCCTTGGATGAAACAGGGCTAAAGATGCCATCGGGCCACTTTGGGCTGCCACAGCTGTCCGCCGACCCCGAAGGCGTGATCGCGATTGCAAAGGCGCTGGACATCTCTGGCATCTACTGCCCCTTCCTGCCCGAAGATGAACGCCCCGCAGATGCGGCAGGCTGGGCTGACTTCGGCCAGCAATTGCAAACCATCGGCGCACCTTTCCGCGACGCGGGCCTGACCTTTGGCTGGCACAATCATGCCTTTGAATTCACCCCGCTTGCCGACGGCACCCTGCCTATTGACGCGATCCTTGATGGCACTGATCTGGCGTTCGAATTTGACGTGGCCTGGGCCGTGGTCGCAGGGTCCAATCCGCTGGACACCATTGCCAAATATGGGTCCCGGATCACCGCTGCCCACGTCAAGGACCGCGCCGCCGCCGGCACCAACGACGCAGAGGACGGCTGGGCCGATTTGGGCAAGGGTACCATTGACTGGGCCACGATCATGACCGCCTTACGCTCTGCCGGGACCACGCATTTCGTGATGGAACACGACAACCCATCAGATGATGCCCGCTTTGCCCGCGCTTCGCTAGCGCATGCCAAGACACTGTAAAGGATAGAGAAAATGAACATTGGTATTATCGGCTGTGGCAATATCTCTGCCGCGTACCTGCGGCTTGGCCCTATGTTCAAGGGTGTCGACATCATTGCTGTCGCGGACCTGAACATGGACAACGCGCAGGCCCGTGCCAAGGAATTTGGGGTCGAAGCGCGCAGCGTTGATGCGCTGTTGGCCAGCGACGATATTGAGGTGATCATCAACCTCACCATCCCGGATGCGCATTTTGACGTGACCTGCAATATCTTGCGCGCGGGTAAACATGCCTATTCCGAAAAGCCGCTGGTGCTGACGCTGGATCAGGCCAAGGCGATGCAAAAGCTGTGCGACGAAACCGGACTGCGCGTGGGGTCCGCCCCCGATACGTTCTTGGGCGGCGCGCATCAGCAGGCACGGCAAATCATTGACGCAGGCGGGATCGGCAGGGTCGTGGCAGGCACCGCGCATGTGATGTCCAAGGGGATGGAACACTGGCATCCCAACCCTGACTTTTTCTTTTTGCCGGGCGCTGGCCCGGTGCTGGATATCGGCCCTTACTACGTGACCAACCTGATCCAGCTTCTGGGGCCGGTCAAACGCGTGGCCGCATTGTCCAGCTCTGCGCGCGATGTGCGCACCATCGGCAACGGGCCGCGCCTTGGCGAGACTGTTCCGGTCAAAACACCCACCAACATCCATGCCCTGATCGAGTTTGAACAGGGGGCCACGTTCACCCTGTCGGCAAGCTGGGATGTGACCGCTCACGATCACCAGAACATGGAAATCTACGGCGCGGACGGCACGCTTTATGTGCCTGATCCGAACTTCTTTGGCGGTGATCTGCATCAGTCCGACGACAACAAAGACATGCAGCCGGTGCCCGCCTGGGATCACCCGTTTGGCGTGAACAACGATGATGGCCGGGCAAATTATCGCTGCGCGGGGCTGGCGGATATGGTCGCTGCCATCGCCGAGGGTCGTCCGCATCGCTGCGACGTTTCATTGGCGGTTCATGCCACGGACGTGATGACCTCGATCCTGAAATCAGGCGAAACCGGCCAGTTCGAGGCGATGACAACAACCTGCGAAAAACCCGCGCCGCTGGGCATCGCAGAAGCACAGGCACTGCTGAAATGATCAAAAATCCGATCCTGCCCGGCTTCAATCCTGACCCGTCGTTCTGCCGGGTCGGATCGGACTACTACATCGCTACCTCTACGTTCGAGTGGTATCCCGGTGTCCAGATCCACCATTCGACCGACCTTGTGAACTGGACGCTGGTCAGCCGTCCGCTGAATCGGGCCGCACAACTGGACATGCGCGGCAATCCCGACAGCTGCGGCATCTGGGCACCCTGCCTCAGCCACGCAGACGGGCGGTTCTGGCTGGTCTATACGGATGTCAAACGGCTGGATGGCGCGTTCAAGGATGCGCCCAATTACATCGTCACCTGCGAGACGATTGACGGAGATTGGTCCGATCCGATCTATGTCAATTCCAGTGGTTTTGATCCCTCGCTTTATCACGACGATGACGGGCGCAAGTACTTCATGAACGTGCAATGGAACCATCGCGGCTCTGGCACGGGCGGGAACCCGGTGCACGACAGCTTTGACGGTATTCTGTTGCAGGAATGGTCCGAAGACGGCGGTCTGACCGGCCCGGTGCGCAGCATCTATTCCGGCACACCGCGTGGCCTGACCGAGGCGCCACATATCTTCAAGCGCAACGGCTGGTTTTATTTGACCACGGCAGAGGGCGGCACCGGTTATGACCACGCGGTCACGCTGGCCCGGTCGCGCGACATCTGGGGGCCCTATGAGGATCACCCAGACAGCTATGTGATCAGCACGATGGGCGCGCCGGATCATCCGGTGCAACGCACCGGGCACGGGCAATTTGTCGAAGCCGAAGATGGCACCGCCTGGCATACCTATCTGATGGGTCGCCCGATCGGGGATGAAAACGGCCAGGGGCGCTATTGCCCCTGCGGGCGCGAGACGGGGATTGCCCGCTGCGTCTGGCGCGACGATTGGCTTTACCTGGAAGACGGCGGCTTACTGCCGCCGCCGACCGTGGCGATGACCACCGAGGCAGCGGACACAGGCCCGGTCGTGCATGAGACATTCGCGGCGCTGCCGGATGAATTCCAATGGCTGCGCACGCCTGACCATGACCGGATTTTCCGCATTCAGGATGGCGCGCTGGTCCTGACCGGCCGCGAGAGCCTCGGCAGCTGGTTCGAACAGGCGCTGGTCGCCCGCCGGCAAGAGCATCTGGCCTATAAGGCCGCGACCACCGTGGCCTTTGACCCGACGACCTATCAACAGGCCGCGGGCCTCGTCACCTATTACAACCGTTACAAATTCCACGCAGCCCTTGTGACTGATGAACCGGGTATGGGCCGCGTGCTGACCCTGATGTCCTGCATGGGGGATTTCCCCGATGGGGCGCTGACATTCTCGCTGGACGCACCGCAACCGGTCGGCGACGGTCCTGTGCAGATATCCGTGCAAGTGACCGGGCCGCTGCAACAGTTTTTCTGGTCACAGGACGGTGGTAAAGAACAGCCGCTGGGTCCGGCGCTGCCCGCCTATCTGATCAGCGACGAAGGCGGGCGGGGCGAACATGCGTCCTTTACCGGGGCCTTTGTCGGTATGGTCGCATTTGACATAACCGGGCAAGGCAAAGAGGCGACGTTCAGCCGGTTTGCCTATCACCCGCAACCCTACGAGAGGAGCTAGATCATGGGAAAAAGCATGAAAGGGCCGGGCATCTTTCTGGCCCAGTTTGCAGGCGATGACGCGCCCTTCGACTCTTTGGAGAACATCACAAAATGGGCCGCCGGGCTGGGCTATAAGGGCGTGCAGATCCCCACGTTCATCCCCAGCCTGTTTGACCTGACCAAGGCCGCCGAAAGCGAAGCCTATTGCGATGAGGTCAAGGGCATCTGCGCCGATGCCGGTGTCGAGATCACAGAGCTTTCGACCCACCTTCAGGGCCAGTTGGTCGCGGTGCATCCAGCCTATGACGAGGCGTTTGATGCCTTTGCCCCCGAGGCGGTGCATGGCAACCCTGCGGCCCGGCAGGAATGGGCCGTGGGCGAAGTGATGAAAGCGGCCAAAGCCTCGCGCAATCTGGGGCTGGATGTCTCTGTCGGGTTCACCGGCTCGCTGGCGTTTCCCTACCTCTACCCTTGGCCGCAGCGCCCGCAGGGCCTGATCGAGGATGCCTTTGCCGAACTGGCCCGCCGCTGGAAGCCGATTTTGGACGCCTACGAAGATCACGGCGTTGATCTGGCCTATGAAATTCACCCCGGAGAGGACGTGTTCGACGGTGCCACCTTTGAACGTTTCGTCGATGCGCTTGACGGACACGCGCGGGCCACGATCAACTATGACCCCAGCCATTTCCTGTTGCAGCAGATGGATTACCTTGGCTTCATCGACCTGTATCACGACCGGATCAAAGCGTTTCACGTCAAGGATGCAGAATTTAACCCTACCGCCTCGCAGGGTGTCTATTCTGGTTACGCAGGCTGGACGGACCGCGCCGCGCGGTTCCGAAGCCTTGGCGACGGGCAAGTTGATTTCAAAGGCATTTTCTCGCGTCTTGCACAGTACGGCTATGACAGTTGGGCGGTTCTTGAATGGGAATGCTGCCTGAAATCACCGCAGCAAGGTGCCGCAGAAGGCGCGCCCTTTATCGCAGATCACATCATTGAATTGACCGACAAGGCGTTTGATGATTTTGCAGGGGCAAAGCCGGATACGGCAAAGAACAAGCGGTTGCTGGGGATATAGCCATGTTGAAACTTGGAATGGTCGGCGGCGGACAAGGGGCCTTTATCGGGGCCGTGCACCGTATCGCCGCGCGTTTGGACGGGCATTGGCAGATCGTGGCCGGGGCGTTCTCGTCCGACCCTGCACGCGCCCACGCATCTGCCGAAGAACTGGGCGTGGCAGCTGATCGCAGCTATGGCAGCTATGCTGAAATGGCGACAGCAGAGGCCGCGCGCGCAGACGGTATTGATGCGGTCAGCATCGTGACCCCGAACCACCTGCACGCGCCCGTGACCAAGGCGTTTCTGGACGCCGGGATCGCAGTCATCTGCGACAAACCGCTAACCGCCAGTCTGGACGAGGCAGAGGAATTGGCGGCCGTGGTCAAATCGGCCAAGGCACCTTTTATCCTGACGCACAACTACACCGGCTATCCGATGATCCGGCAGGCCCGCGCGATGATTGCTGCGGGTGATCTGGGCAAGATCCGGGTTGTTCAGGCCGAATACGTGCAGGATTGGCTGACCGAGGCTGTTGAAGAAACTGGCCAGAAACAAGCCGCATGGCGCACCGACCCTGCGCAGTCTGGCGCGGGCGGGGCGATCGGCGACATTGGCACCCATGCCTATAATCTGGCGCAATTTGTGACCGGGCAGACCCCGTCGCACCTTGCCGCTGATTTGTCCAGTTTTGTCCCCGGCCGCAGGCTTGATGACAACGCACACATCATGTTGCGCTATGCGGATGGGGCCAAGGGAATGCTCTGGGCCAGTCAAGTGTCTGTGGGCAATGAAAACGGCCTGCGGCTCCGCATCTTTGGCGACAAGGGCGGGCTGGAATGGGGGCAGGAAAACCCGAACTACCTGCGCTTCACACGGCATGGTGACCCGGTGCAAACGCTGACACGCGGCGGGGCAGGCGCCAATTACGCCGCCGCCGCCGTCTCGCGCATCCCCGGTGGCCACCCAGAGGGATATCTGGAAGCCTTCGCCACGCTTTACACCGAAGCCGCCGCCGTTGTGCGGGGCGAGAAAAAGACCAGCGACACGCTACTGCCCGGCATTGATGCCGGTCTTGACGGGATGCGGTTCGTGGATGCCTGCGTGCGGTCAAGTCAGGGCAACGCAGGCTGGGTCACACTTAGCTGACATCAGCGGGGCGGTCCGAAGGGCGGCCCCGTTTTTTTGGGGTACGCGCTTGGGCAATGCCTGCGGTCACGCTTGACTCTGATCCGGTTTTGTCAGATATTTCTGTCATGACAGAAATTAGAGACATAAGCGAATCCTCGGCGCAGCGACAATTCATCCTCTATTGGGGTGACATGGGCAGCCAGTGGGGCGTGAACCGGTCGGTGGCGCAGATCCATGCGCTGCTGTTCCTTAGCGCCAAGCCCCTGAATGCCGAACAAATCTCTGACGCACTGGGGATTGCACGGTCCAACGTGTCGAACTCTCTCAAAGAGCTGGTGGGCTGGAAGCTGATCCGCCGCGTGCCCATCGCCGGTGACCGGCGCGAGCATTTTGAGGCCGAAGCCGACGTTTGGGAAATGGCGATGCGCATCGCGCAGGGCCGCAAAGAGCGCGAGATTGATCCCGCAATGACCGCAATTGCGTCCTGCCTCGCACAGGCCGAACAGGAAAAGGACGTCAGCCCCGAGGCCCTGAAACGGATGCAAGATTTGCAGGACCTCTTGCAAACTGCAGACAAATGGTACGGCCAGATGCTGGGCGTGCCAAAGTCGAAACTGAACATGATGATGAAAATGGGTGACAAGGTGTTTGCCCTGATGAACCTGACGGGTAGGGCAAAGGAATAGCCCCCTTTTTTTGACGATTTATTTCTGTCTGTGCAGAAATTTGTGACACGATTGGAGGACAACAAAATGGAGATGTATCAGCCGATCCGCGCCAATGCGGCCCGCGACCACCGGTTCCGCAACCTGCTGGGGGCCGCACAATGGGCGCGACTGCCGCAGGCCATCCGCCGCCGCTTTGGCAAGCGTTTATCGGGCGGCAACAGCGTCACCTATCAGGGGCAGGTCATCGACATGCAGATGAATTGGGCGGGGCGACTTTTGGCGCAGGCCTTGCGTCTGGTCGGTGCGCCTTTGCCGTTTGATGCCGCTGCCGTGGGGCAGCCTGCGGTTGTCGTGGTGACAGAGGATCACGCCAGCGACGGGCAGTTCTGGGTTCGGCAATACGGGCGTGGCCGTGGGTTTCCGCAGGTTGTGCACAGCTCCAAACGGTTCGCAGGGCCAACAGGGCTGGAAGAATACATCGGCTATGGCATTGGCATGGCCCTGAAAATCGAGGCGAGCGATGACGCGCTCTATTTCAAAAGCGATCACTACTTTGTCCAGTGGGGTCAAAGACGATTGCGGCTGCCGCGCTGGCTGGGGCCGGGTGCGTTGGTAATCGGGCACCACGATCTGGGGGGCGATGCATTTCTGTTTTCGCTGCGATTGCGCAGTCGATTACTTGGCTTGCTGATCGCGCAAGATGCCCGGTTTCAAGACGCAAGCTAGGTTTGCGGGAACCGCAGGGCGGGGCTGATCTGATCGCCGTCACGGTGGTCGGCACCTTGCAAGGTCATGCGTCGTCGTCATCTTTGCGACGGGACTGCCGGGTTTGCAGCCAGCGCCAGACGACGCCAAGCACGATGAAGGCCACAACCCAGGACAGCAGATCAAGTAGATAGTCAGGCATTGTGCCTCCGATTGTTGGGTGTCGTGGTCATTTCCGGCCCGGTGTCCCGTCAAATCCCTTATCCAGATCTATCCAGTAGCTCCAACATCATGTTTTGTGATGCCGCGACGGACGATAGGTGTCTTTGGCTGCACGCCAAGGTTCGCGAAACAACACAAGTCAGATAATCGCCGCGCCGCGTCGCGATTTCAAGCGGCGAATGCCCAATCTGGGTGTCATGAAACGGCCCGCACATTTGACGGTGACAGTCGATGGTACCGCGCCGCTTTCCTGCATCGCGACCCCGTCGTCCAGACCGCGCCGGACAGGCCCCACTTTGCCGCAACATGCTGGGTGTGGTCGCTAACAGACCGGGCAGCTTAACCAACGACCCCGTACCTACCCCAAGCCAACGCCATCGCGATCCCGGGCGATATTCCCAAACAAATCGCCGCGTACAAAGTGGTGATGGACTGGGACGCCTAGGTTAGCCGTCAAAGCGGTCGCGCAGCGCATTCTTTTGCACCTTGCCCATCGTATTGCGTGGCAGCGCCTGCACGACCTCAAACCGGCGCGGATGCTTGAAACGGGCCAGATGCGGTGCCACTGCGGCGGACAGGTCGTTCGGCGTCAGCGCGCTATCGTCAAGCACAACAACGGCCACAACGATTTCGCCAAAATCCGCGTCCGGCACGCCGATCACAGCACTTTCCAGCACGCCATCCACGGCGTTGATCACATCCTCAACCTCTTTGGGATAGATGTTGAAACCGCCCGAGATGATCAGGTCTTTTTGCCGCCCAACGATGCTGATCCGCCCGTCGGATGTGGCAACCCCCAGATCGCCGGTGATGAAAAAACCGTCCTCAGTCATCTCTTCGGCGGTCTTGTCGGGCATGTTCCAATACCCTTGGAACACGTTGTCGCCGCGCACTTCGATCATGCCGATTTCACCAGGCGCGACAGGCGCGCCGTCCGCCATCAGCCGCACCTCAACCCCCGGCAAAGGATAGCCCACCGTCCCTGCAACGCGGGGCCCCTTGTAGGGGTTAGAGGTGATCATATTCGTCTCTGTCATGCCGTAGCGTTCCAGAATGCGGTGGCCTGTACGCGCGACAAAGTCACTGTGCGTCTCAGCCAACAGCGGGGCAGAGCCCGAGATGAAAAGCCGCATGTTTTCTGCCAGATCCGGGGTCAGCCGTAGATCCGCAAGCAGCCGGGTGTAGAACGTGGGCACCCCCATCAACAGCGTGCCGCGCGGCAGGGCATCCAGAATATCGTCCAGATCAAACCCCGCCATCAGGCGCACCGACGCCCCCGCCAGAAAGCTGGTATTCATCGCCACAAAAAGCCCGTGGGTGTGAAAGATCGGCAGCGCGTGGATCAACCTGTCGCGTGCCGTGATCTGCCAAAGATCGGTCAGCGTCCGGGCATTCGACAGCAAATTGCGATGGCTCATCATCGCGCCTTTGGACCGCCCCGTCGTGCCCGAGGTATAAAGTAAGGCCGCCAGATCATCTGCGCTGCGTGCGGCGGTTTCGAACGTGGTTGCAAATGTGTCCGCTGCTCGGCTCAGCGTGCCAGTCTGGTCCGCAGCAAGCGTCAGCACCGGGATGCCGCTGGTCCCGGTCAGCGCAGTCATCTGCGGCAGGCTCGCCGGGTCGCAGACGATCAGGGCCGGGTCGGCATCCCCGACGAAATAGCCAACTTCGCTTTGGGTATAGGCGGTGTTCAAAGGCAGATAGACCGCGCCCGCCTGCACAGCGCCGGCATAAAGGGCCAGCGCGTCGGCGCTTTTCGGGGCCTGCACAACAACGCGGTCGCCGGGGGTCACACCCACATCCGCCAGCACATGCGCCATCTGGGCCGCCCGTGCCACAAATTGCGCATAGGTCCAGCTGGTGCCGTCATCGAGTTCCAGAAACAGCGCGTCGTTCTGCGCATGCGGGGCAAAAAGTGCGTTGTATAAAGTATTCGTCACGTCAGCGGTTCCGGTCCGGGATCATCAAAGCCACTGATGTTTCAACAAAGTTTGGCAGGGATGTATAGGATAAAACCGGTGTGCAAAAACTAGATGCGCCATCCATATCGGGCGCTTTTCGATCTTGCCGCGCACCACCTCGCACGCTGCAGGCAATGCCAACCAACGCAGGACAAAAGCGATCATGTCAAAAAGGGGGATTTGGTGGAGCCTAGGGGAGTCGAACCCCTGACCTCTTGCATGCCATGCAAGCGCTCTCCCAACTGAGCTAAGGCCCCTGACCGTGGCCGCTACTTATGCGGCTGACGGGGCGGGATCAAGTCCAAAAATCACGCCCCGTTTGACAATTAGCTGTCGTCATCGCTGGCAACGTCGGCCAGTTCGTCCAGACTGACGGTATCATCGTCGTCGTCGTCATCATCCAGCACATCATCGCCAAGATCGACGTCTTCATCAGAATCGTCATCATCGTCGAGGATCAGATCCTCTTCTTCCGATGTCTCTTTCAGCTTCTTGGTCTGCGCGTCTTCGGCATCGGCCTGCATCGTGCGGGTCTTGGAGGTATCGACCGCCACAACCTCGCCTGTGTAAGGGCTGACGATCGGGTCTTTGCCAAGGTCATAAAAGCGTTTGCCAGTCGTCGGGCAAAGGCGTTTTGTGCCCCATTCTTCGTTCGGCATGGGATTTCCCCTTCAAAAATTCTGAGCGGCCCTTGCGGGCTATCCGGGCCAACTGCCATAACCCAATGACGGTGTCAAAGTCTTTGGCAGACAAGCGGCGTAAAGGACGGATATGGGCCGGGAACTGACCCTTGGCAACCCCCCGATTGCAGTTGCAATCCGGCAATCGGCGCGGGCGCGGCAAATGTCGCTGCGCGTGTCGCGATTGGACGGTAAGGTCAGCCTGACGCTGCCGCCGCGCGCCTCTGACGGCGAGGCGCTGGCGTTTCTGTCTTCGCGCGAGGATTGGTTGCGCAAACACCTGTCACAGGTGGCAGGGCCGCAGCCCGTGGTCGAAGGGGCCAGCATCCCGTTTCGCGGTGCCCCGCTGACCATCCGGTTAGGCGCGGTCAAGCGCCCGCATCTGGCGGACGACAGCCTGATCCTGCCTCAAACCACACGCGCCATTGGCTCCAAGGTGCAGGCGGTGCTGAAGCATCACGCGCGGGATGTGCTGGCGGACCGGTCGGATCACTATGCAGCACTGGTGGGACGGCGCTATGAAAAGCTCAGCCTGCGGGATACGCGGTCACGCTGGGGGTCATGTTCGTCCAAGGGCGTGTTGATGTATTCTTGGCGGCTGATCATGGCACCACCTGCGGTGCTGGACTATGTCGCTGCGCACGAAGTCGCGCATCTGGTCGAAATGAACCACTCTGCCGCCTTCTGGACTGTGGTGGCCGAGCTGATGCCGGACTATGCCGCGCACCGCGGTTGGTTGCGGGCACATGGGACGGATTTGCACCGGGTGCAGTTCGATTGAGCCTGCCCTTGACCGAATTTCGATTTGTGATCACAAAGCGACATGATCCAACCTCGCACACCTGACACCGCCGGTGTCGTCCACGACCGCGTCTACCGCGCCCTGCGCACGCGGATCATGCATGGCGAGATTGCGCCCGGTCAGGCGCTGACCTTGCGCGGGATCGGCAAGGAATACCGGGTCTCGATGACGCCCGCGCGCGAGGCGATCCGCCGGCTGGCAGCAGAAGGCGCGCTGTTCTTGTCGTCTTCTGGCCGTGTCTCGACCCCAGAGCTGACGAATGAACGCATCGAAGAGCTGGCAACGCTGCGCGCCTTGCTGGAACCGGAACTGGCCAGCCGCGCCTTGCCGCGCGCCCACTTTGCCCTGATCGAGCGGCTGGAGGCGATCAACAACGGCGTCAGCCAGATGATCGCGCGGCATGATGCGACGGGCTATATCCGGATGAATTTGGAGTTTCACCGCACGCTTTACCTGCGCGCGCAGGCCCCGGCGATGCTGGCGATGACCGAAACCGTCTGGCTGCAACTGGGGCCCACCATGCGGGCGCTTTATGGGCGGTTGAACCGGGCAGAGCCGCCAGTGACCCACCGGCTGATCATCTCGGCCCTGCGTGCGGGGGACGAGCCGGGTTTGCGGCTGGCCGTGCGCACCGATGCGACCAAGGGCCTGCGGTTGCTCAAGGGGTAGGGGGGGCTAGCCCCCACGGACGCTTGCGCGCCTCCCCCCAGCATATTTTCATTCAAAAGAAAGACCTACATATGGATCGGGCCGTCGCCACAGGCCAGTGCCGCCTCGCGCACGGCTTCTGAATAGGTCGGATGCGCGTGGCAGGTGCGGGCGAGGTCTTCTGCCGCGGCGCCAAATTCCATTGCGACGCAAACCTCGTGGATCAGGTCACCTGCCATTGGGCCAATGATATGGGCACCAAGAATGCGGTC
Source organism: Yoonia sp. R2331 (assembly GCF_041103235.1). Classification (NCBI taxonomy): domain Bacteria; kingdom Pseudomonadati; phylum Pseudomonadota; class Alphaproteobacteria; order Rhodobacterales; family Paracoccaceae; genus Cognatiyoonia; species Cognatiyoonia denitrificans. The sequence goes on from NZ_JBGCUN010000001.1 coordinate 535,552, forward strand.
GGTGGCCTTGTCGGCAAGGATTTTGACAAAGCCATCGCCGGCAAAATTAGCCTTTGCGCGGGCATTGCCCATAAAGGAAAATTTGCCGACCTTATAGGCACGGCCCTGTTCTTTCAGGGTTTCTTCGGTCTCACCCACACTTGCTACCTCGGGGTGGGTGTAGATCACACCGGGGATTACGCCGTAGTTCACATGTGGCTTTTGACCTGCAATGCCTTCGGCGACGGCCATGCCCTCGTCCTCGGCCTTATGGGCGAGCATCGGGCCCGCGATGGCGTCGCCGATGGCATAGATGCCCTTGATATTGGTGGCATAATTGGCGTCCGTCTTGATCTGGCCGCGGTCCGACATCTCGACCCCCAGCGCGTCAAGGCCCAGCCCGTCGGTGTAAGGTTTGCGGCCTGTGGCGACCAGCACGGTGTCCGCGGTCAAGGTCGCCTCGCTGTCATCCTTGCGCAGTTTGTAGGTCACGGTGGCCTTGTTCGACTTGACGGTGACACCTTGGACGGCGGCCCCCATGACAAAGTTAAGGCCCTGTTTTTTCAACATTCTCTGGAAGACCTTGGCAACCTCGCCGTCCTGACCGGGGGTGATCGCATCCATGAATTCCACCACGGTCACCTCTGACCCAAGCCGCGCGTAAACAGAGCCGAGTTCCAGCCCAATCACGCCCGCGCCGATGACCACAAGGCTTTTGGGCACCTTTGGCAGTTCCAGCGCGCCGGTCGACGTCACGACCGTCTTTTCGTCAACCTCAACGCCGGGCAGAGAGGATGATTCAGATCCGGATGCGATCACGATATGCTTGGCTTCGTGCACCTCTTCCCCGACTTTGACCTTGCCCGCCTCGGGAATTGAACCCCAGCCCTTGAGCCAGTCGATCTTGTTCTTTTTAAAGAGAAATTCGATGCCGCCGGTGTTCTGGCTGATGGTCTTGTCCTTATAGGCTAGCATCTGTTTCCAGTCGACGGATTGCGCTTTGCCCTTCAGGCCCATTTCCGCGAAATTATGCTGCGCTTCGTGCAGCATTTCGGTGGCATGCAGCAGCGCCTTGGAGGGGATGCAGCCGACGTTCAGGCAGGTCCCGCCAAGCGTTTCGCGCCCTTCGACACAAGCGACCTTCAGGCCCAGTTGGGCGCAGCGAATGGCCGAGACATAGCCGCCGGGGCCGGAACCGATGATGATGACGTCGTAGTTGGCCATGGGCCTCTCCTTGGCATTTTGACGATGCACAACCCGTGCACATCGCGGCAACATTCCGTGCTGCCTGGGGTCTTAAGACGCGTGAACCGTGCGGTGCACGCGCAATCAGATGAATACTGACAGTAACATCAGCATCGTGGCGGTAAACCCGACAAACCAGATCAGCGACCGCCAGGGGACGAGGCCGAAATAGTAGGCGGGGACGTAAAGGATGCGCGCGCCAAGATAGACCCAGGCGCAGATCGCGGAAAAGCCGGTGTTCTTGTCGGCAAGGCTGATCACGGCGACGGTGGCGGTGAAAAGGATCAGCGCCTCGAAGTGGTTGTTCATCGCACGGAAAAGGCGGCCGGTTTTGGCGCTCGCCAGCTCTTCCAGCCGCTTCCCGCCAAGCCGTTCGGGGTCACGCGGCGAGGCGGTCTTGCCCGGCCCAAGCTCAAGATTGGCCGCGACAGAGAGCCAGCAGAACTGGAGCGCTTGCAGCAGGATGGCGAAGGTGAGGACGGTGAGTTCGGGGGTCATGAGCGCTGACTTTCCGCGCCGTTGCGGAGCCTGATCTTGAAGGCGGCCGGCATGTAGGGATCACGTATTCCGTGCCAGCATCCGTGGATCATGAACGCCATAAACGGAATATTTGCAAGAGCGGAGGCGTACATGAGTGGCACTGACTCGTAGCGCGCTACCTGCTGCAGTGTGCTTGTCGCGACCGAAAAGAGCGGAACGAAAAGCAGAAGCGGCAACATAGTCTCAGGTGAGAGCTTTCTGACTCTTTCAGACTTGAAGCGCGAAACGCTGGTTTCAATTTGATAGGTAAAGATCGAAATGCAAACCACGAAGCTGTTGAAAGTGAACGCAGCCAGACCATGAATCCAAAGGTCGGTTCGGGTCGGGATCAATACAAACACGCTGTATATCAGGGAGAAGGTGAACAGCAGAAACAGCAAAATGCACCGCACCCGCGCAATTCGCATCTGCCGTCGAGTTACTTCGGGAAAGATGGTCATCGCTTCACACATCCAGACATGGGCTGACCTTCCTCTTGGAGGGCGCTTTGCTTCCCCCCAAGGCGTGTGCACCTATCAATGACCATTGTCGGTGTCACAGATCCATCAACAACCGCCGTGGATCCTCAAGCGCTTCTTTCACCCGCACAAGGAACGTCACAGCGCCTTTGCCGTCGACGATCCGGTGGTCGTAGGACAGCGCCAGATACATCATCGGGCGGATCACCACCTGCCCGTTGATCGCCATGGGACGGTCCTGAATTTTGTGCATGCCAAGGATGCCCGACTGTGGCGGGTTCAGGATGGGCGACGACATCAGCGAGCCGTAGACACCACCGTTGGAGATGGTGAAGGTGCCGCCCTGCATTTCAGCCATCGACAGCTTGCCGTCACGCGCCTTCGCACCTTTTTCGGCAATCGCCTTTTCGATGGCGGCGAATGACATCTGGTCGGCATCGTTGATGACCGGCACCACAAGGCCGGTGGGCGTGCCAGCCGCGATCCCCATGTTGACGTAAGACTTGTAGACGATGTCGGTGCCGTCGATTTCGGCGTTGACCTCTGGCACTTCGCGCAGGGCGTGTACGCAGGCCTTGGTAAAGAAGGACATGAAGCCCAGTTTCACGCCGTGTTTCTTCAGGAACAAGTCCTTGTATTCATTGCGCAATGCCATGACCTCGGTCATGTCGACTTCATTATAGGTGGTCAGCATCGCGGCGGTGTTCTGGCTGTCCTTCAGGCGTTTGGCGATGGTCTGGCGCAGGCGGGTCATCTTGACCCGTTCTTCGCGCGCGGCCTGATCGGCAGCGACGGGTGCGCGCGGGGCGGCGGCAGGTGCCGGGGCCGGGGTGGCAAGGGCGTTCAACACATCCTCTTTCATCACGCGGCCATCCTTGCCGGTGCCCTGCACATCCGTCAGGTTGTTTTCGGCCATCAGCTTTTTCGCGCTGGGGGCGTCTTCGACGTCCTTTCCGGCAGCCGGGGCAGGGGCCTCTTCGGTTGCTGTCGCGCCCTCATCGGGTTTGGCGGCGGGTGCCGGGGCCGCGTCGCCCTCGGCGATCTGGGCCAACAGCGCATCAACGCCAACGGTGTCGCCTTCGGCGGCGACAATTTCAGACAGGGTGCCAGCGACGGGGCTCGGTACCTCGACCGTGACCTTGTCGGTTTCCAGCTCGCAGAGCATTTCATCAACCGCTACGGCATCGCCGGGCTGTTTGAACCACGTGGCGACGGTAGCTTCGGTGACGCTTTCGCCAAGGGTGGGGACGCGGACTTCGGTGCTCATGACTTAGTTTCCTTTGATGTTCAGCGCGTCTGCGACGAGTGCTGCTTGTTGGGCTTTGTGCTGGCTGGCAAGCCCCGTGGCGGGGCTGGCAGCGGCGGCGCGACCGGCATAGGCAGGCCGTGAATGTTTGGCTTTGATCCGGGTCAGGACCCATTCGATATTGGGTTCCATGAACGACCACGCCCCCTGGTTCTTGGGCTCTTCCTGGCACCAGACCATTTCGGCATTCTTGAAACGCTGCAATTCGTTCACCGCCGATTGCGCGGGGAAGGGATAGAACTGCTCGAACCGCATGATATAGGTGTCATCCAGCCCCATTTCATCGCGCTTTTCCAACAGGTCAAAGTAGACCTTGCCGGAACACATCACGACACGCTTGATCTTGTCGTCGGGCTTGAGCGTCAGGTCAGAATTGCCCTGCTGGGCATCATCCCACAGCACCCGGTGGAACGAGCTGCCAGTCTGGAATTCCTCGGCCCGGCTGACGGCCATCTTGTGGCGCAACAGCGACTTTGGCGTCATCAGGATCAGCGGCTTGCGGAAGTCGCGATGCACCTGACGGCGCAGGATGTGGAAATAATTCGCAGGCGTGGTGCAATTGGCGACGATCCAGTTGTCACCGCCGCACATCGTCAGGAACCGTTCCAGGCGCGCGCTGGAATGTTCGGGCCCTTGACCTTCGTAGCCATGCGGCAGCAGGCAGACGAGGCCCGACATCCGCAACCATTTGCTTTCGCCAGAACTGATGAACTGGTCGAACATGATCTGCGCACCATTGGCAAAATCGCCAAACTGCGCCTCCCACATCACCAGCGCATTGGGTTCGGCCAGCGAATAGCCATATTCAAAGCCCAGCACAGCGTATTCCGACAACATCGAGTCGATGACTTCGTACTGCGCCTGGCCCTCGCGGATGTTGTTTAGCGGGTAGTACCGTTCTTCGGTGTCCTGATTGATCAGGGCAGAGTGGCGGTGGCTAAAGGTGCCGCGCGTACAATCCTGACCCGACAGGCGCACCGGGTAGCCTTCGACGGCAAGCGAACCAAAGGCCAAAGCCTCGCCCGTGGCCCAGTCAAAGCCCTCGCCGGTCTCGAACATTGTCTTCTTGGTGTCCAACAGGCGCGAAACCGTGCGGTGGATATTGAAATCATCCGGTGCCGCCGTCAGCGCCTTGCCGATTTGATCCATTGTCTCCGGCTTGATCGCGGTCTGGCCGCGCTGATAGTCGGCGTCGTTCTTGTCCAGATGCGACCAGCGCCCGTCCAGCCAGTCGGCCTTATTGGGCTTATAATTTTTACCGGTCTCGAATTCCTCGTTCAGATAGGATTGGAACGCGGCTTTCATATCCTCGATCTCGCCCTCGGGGATCAAACCGTCGCGGACAAGCCGTTCTGTATACAGCGTCAGCGTCGTCTTGTGGGTCTTGATCTTCTTGTACATCACCGGGTTGGTGAACATCGGCTCATCGCCTTCGTTGTGACCAAAGCGGCGGTAACAGATGATATCCAGCACCACGTCCTTGTGGAACTTCTGGCGGAATTCTGTTGCCACGCGCGCGGCATGCACGACCGCCTCTGGGTCGTCGCCGTTGACGTGGAAAATTGGGGCTTCAACCATCAGCGCGATGTCGGTGGGATAGGGCGACGAGCGGCTGAAATGCGGCGCGGTGGTAAATCCGATCTGGTTATTGACTACGATATGCATCGTGCCGCCAGTCTTGTGACCTTTCAGCCCCGACAGACCGAATCCTTCGGCCACAACGCCTTGCCCTGCAAAGGCCGCATCCCCATGCAGCAAAATGCCCATGACGCGGGTGCGATCCTCGTCCTTCAGCTGGTCCTGCTTGGCGCGTACCTTGCCCAGCACAACAGGGTTCACCGCCTCAAGGTGGCTGGGGTTTGCCGTCAGCGACAGATGCACGGTGTTGTCATCAAAGCTGCGGTCAGATGAGGCACCAAGGTGGTACTTCACATCGCCCGAACCATCGACATCTTCGGGCTTAAAGCTACCGCCCTGAAATTCGTTAAAGATCGCGCGATAGGGTTTTTCCATCACATTGGCGAGCACCGACAGGCGGCCCCGGTGCGGCATCCCGATCACGATATCCTCAAGCCCGAGCTGCCCGCCGCGCTTGATGATCTGTTCCATGGCCGGGATCAGCGCCTCGCCCCCGTCAAGGCCGAAACGCTTGGTGCCCATATATTTGACGTGCAGGAATTTCTCAAAACCCTCGGCCTGCACAAGGCTGTTCAGGATCGCCTTGCGGCCGTTTGTGGTAAAGCTGATTTCCTTGCCGTAGCCTTCAATCCGCTCTTTCAGCCAGCCCGCCTCTTCGGGGTTCGAAATGTGCATGTATTGCAGCGCGAAAGTGCCGCAATAGGTGCGTTTCACAATCGCCATGATCTCGTTCATGGTGGCCACTTCGAGGCCCAGCACGTTGTCGATAAAGATCGGGCGGTCCATATCGGACTTGGAGAAACCGTAGTTCGCCGGGTCAAGTTCCGGGTGTGGGACGTTTTCACGCATCCCCAGCGGGTCGAGATCAGCAATCAGGTGGCCCCGGATCCGATAGGCACGAATAATCATCAGCGCGCGGATACTGTCGAGCACGGCGGCACGGACCTGGGATTCATCCAGTGTCACGCCCTTTTCGGCGGCTTTGCCCTTGATCTTCTTGCCCGCCGCTTCGGGTTCAGCGGGCCACTGCCCGTCAAGGGCGGCTGTCAGATCGTCGTTCGGGACAGGCGGCCAGTCATGGCGCGCCCAGCTCGGCCCTGCGGCCTCTGCCTTGGCATCCGCCGGGGCGTCGCCAAGGCTGCGGAAGAACGCCTGCCAGCTTTCATCCACCGCACCGGGGTTATCGGCGTAGCGGGCATAAAGCTGCTCCACATATTCCGCATTGTGCCCCTGCATGAAGCTGGAGGCGTGAAAGACGTCGTTCGGGGAATGGTCGTTCATTTGGGAACCTCATTTGCGTCGGAACTCTCAGGAAGGAGACGACTGTTGGTAGGCCCTAGCGGGAAGAGAAACGCGCAAAGCAGCACGATGGGGCATAGAATTATTGCAACAACGAAGGCTTGGTTTGGGTGATAGAAGATGTCGGGCACGACTATGGCGTAGACTATCGGGCAGGCAGCTATCGCGATGAGTACTGGCCAGAGAAATACCGGGACGTCGACATCGCGGTATTTTCGCATTCCAAGAGAAAGCATGAGTATGAAACACACTAATGGACAAATCAGAGCGCCCAACCATCCGACTTCAAGCATTTTCTCCGACAAGGAATACGAGCGCCTGTCCCATGGTTGGACGAGCCAAGTGGCAACAAGATAGACCGGGAGCGCAGCAAACGCCGCAAACCACCAGAACTCGGACCGCGTGGCGCGGCCCTCAAACTGGAACGACTTGGCAAAGCCGGTCCTGATGGCGGCGATCGGCCCCATCAGCGCTGTCCCGCCAGGCCCAAATGCCGGGCAGCGCCCGACCCGGCCCTCAGGGCGGGCGCTTCACGCCCCCCCTCGGGTCCGGCGCTGCCCTCTGGTCTGATGTAGCACCCGTTGGGCATTAGCCGATTGCCTCAAGCACCGCCTCGCCCAGCGTTGCGGGGCTGTCGGCGACCACGATTCCAGCGGATTTCATCGCTTCGATCTTGCTTTCCGCGTCACCCTTGCCGCCCGCGACAATGGCACCTGCATGGCCCATGCGGCGGCCCGGAGGGGCGGTGCGGCCGGCGATGAAACCGGCAACCGGTTTCCAGCGGCCCTTTTTCTTCTGCGCAGTCAGGAATTCGGCGGCTTCTTCCTCGGCCGAGCCGCCAATCTCACCGATCATGATCATCGAATGGGTTTCATCATCGTCCAGGAACATATCCAGCACGTCGATATGCTCTGTCCCCTTGATCGGGTCGCCGCCGATGCCCACGGCGGTGGACTGACCCAACCCGCTGTCGGATGTCTGCTTGACCGCCTCATATGTCAGCGTGCCGGAGCGGGACACAACGCCCACCGACCCGCGCTTATGGATGTGGCCGGGCATAATGCCGATCTTGCAAGCGTCGGGCGTGATGATGCCGGGGCAGTTGGGGCCGATCAGGCGGGATGCGGACCCTTCCAGCGCGCGCTTGACGCGCATCATGTCGAGCACCGGGATGCCTTCGGTGATGCAGATGATCAGCTCCATCTCGGCGTCGATGGCTTCGAGGATGGAATCGGCGGCAAAGGGCGGCGGCACGTAGATGACAGAGGCATCAGCTGCGGTCTTGGCCTTGGCTTCGTGGACCGAGTTGAAGATCGGCAGGTCAAGGTGGGTCTGTCCGCCCTTACCGGGGGTCACGCCACCCACCATCTGGGTGCCATAGGCAATGGCTTGTTCAGAGTGGAACGTGCCCTGAGAGCCGGTCAGGCCCTGGCAGATCACTTTGGTATGTTTGTCGACGAGGATGGCCATGGCGTTCCCTTATTGGTCAGTTTGGCGCGTCGTTCTTGCGCGTGTTGTTACATATGTACGCGTGCAGGGTCTGCTGGTGCAGGCGCTGCATGCGCGGGTTGTGAAGGCGTGGGGTCAAAAAGTGTGGGACGGTCCGCAAACCACCGTTTGCGCAACGCTTCATTGGATTTGGCGACGGGACCAAGCAGGGCCTCGCGCTGGGTGGGTGTCAGGGTGATCGGTGCGCCGGTGTTTAACGTCGCTTCTGCGACGGTGCGCCCGGCCTTTCTGATGGCGCGGCTCAGCGGGCTTTGACGTGGCAAGACCCGTCCAACCGCGCTATTCAGCGTCCGCACTGCATCGGCGCATCGGCGGGTATAGCTGGTGTTGCGCGGGGCGGGGCGCGCCAACCCATTGGCATCAATGCCAACAAGGGAACAGAAGTCCAAGATCAGATCACCCTGATCCAGCGCGCTGCGGTCCAGCAACCGAACGGACAGATTTTCGGTGCCTGCGAGTTGCGCCCAATGGTTTGCCAATTTCGCGTAGTCACGTGGCTTGGTCTGGGACAGGAACGCCGGAAATGCATCGGTAAATCCATCGCGCAGCTTTTGGGAATACATGCTGACAGTCCAGCTGTCCTGACTGCGCAGGTAAATCACGTAGCGGACATGATCAAAACGCGACGTCAGCCAATCATGGATTGCGGCCTGACCATCAAATCGCATGACAACCGACGATAAAAACTCGTTCGAGATCAGCCAGACATCGGCGTCGGTGCGCGCCACTTCGGCATCAATCCAGTGGTCCAGCGCATCTGCCCGAGCCGCGACGTCCGCGCGGGTGCGCATCTTGGCAGCAACGGATTGGACAGGATCGTCGAAAATTCGCCCTGTCGTCTGAAACACAACCGACAGATATTCGCGCTGACACATGTCCGCGGGGTCAAAACGACGATAGCAAAAGCCCTGCTTGTCCAGAGCATCGGCATTTTGATGTAGAAAATCCTGAAGCGTGCTGCTGCCCGCCTTGGGCAGGCCAATATGGACAATTGCCTTCATGTGCGCACCTCACTGGTGCGCGCGCAGGCCCCGCCATGTGGCGCGGCCTGCTGTGGGTCTCTTACTGGAACGTATAGGGCGATGCGACCTGCGGGCCGCAGCGCATGGGCAGGCCGTTCATGGTCTGCATGTGCGGGCTGCCGCAGCTGGCTGACAGCGTGTCGAGCCGTGCGACAGAGGCGCCATTGCTGCTTTCCAGGCAACCCGAGAGTGTCAGTGCGATGGTGGCGAGAGCGGCGTATTTCATCATGGTCTTGGTCCTTTGACTGTTCGGTATCAGGGCGTCCTGCCCCCCAGAACAGGCCAGCGGACGCGTTTGCGATGCCTGATGCATCACTGATCCGGTTGGCGACATGATGAAAGCCGTAAGGCAAAAGCATGGCAAAGCCTTGCCGAGACGTTAAGGCACGTCTGGGCAGGTCTTTGCCAATCAGGGCAGCGCGGGGCGCTGCCGGTTGTGTTCGTGGCCTTACTGGAAGGTGTAAGGCTTGATCGCTTGCGGTCCGCAGCGCATCGGCAGGCCGTTTGTGGTCCGCATATGGATGCTGGGGCAGGCCGCGCTGGCGCCAGAGGTCGAGATAACCTCGGTCTGGGCCACGGCGACCGGCTGGCTGGTGCCCATACAGGCGCTTAGCGTGGCAGCCATGAACAGCGGCAGTGCAATCTTTTTCATAACTCAATCCCCTCAGATCAGGTGCAAAGACCGGTTCTCCGGCCGTTGCTGCCTGTCTGTCAGCGGGATGAAGCTTCGATTTGTCTAAAATGTGATCTTTTAGGGGCATAGCAGCCGGTTCCGCAGGATGCGGGTCTTTTGCTGGTTGCATATGCCCTCGGGTCCACATTGTTCAGGACTGATTTTCAAGGATAAGGGACAAACCGCCAGAACCGCGCACGGCCTTGAGGTCATAAAACAGCACATCGCCTGAATTCAGGATCGGCTTGACCGAAATCTGCAGGTTCCCGCCCGTGGTCGGGGTTGCACCAGCCTGCTGCGCCGCAGCGCGGAAGGCTGCAATCGTTGCCGCACCTTTGCTGCGCGTCAGATCATCAAGGCTGCACCGATATCCCGTGAGTTCGGCGATCAACACCAGGGCTTGCGTGCCATCATCGCTATTGGCGATGAAACTGTCGGAACTGCGCATCGCCAATTGGCTGAACCCATTGGCCATCGCCGCCGCGCGATGCGTGCTCGACCGGCCCGCATTATCAAGGCACACACGGAAGAACGTGTTGACGAAGGCATCCGTCGGTTGGACCGCCTGAACACGCTCCGGTTCCATCAGGGGACGGAACCGGTTTTGGTCAGGCACACCGCAGGCAGACAGTGTCAAAGCGGCGGCGAGGACGCAGGAAACAGACTTCATCAGCCCTTGACCGCTTTCACGATCTTCTGGGCACCGTCCTTGAGGTCGTCAGCGGCGATCACGTCGACATCCGAATTGTTGATGATGTCCTTTCCGGCTTCCACGTTTGTGCCTTCCAACCGGACCACCAGCGGCACCTTCAGCCCCACCTCTTTCACGGCGGCAACGACGCCTTCGGCGATCACGTCGCAGCGCATGATGCCGCCGAAGATGTTTACCAGAATGCCTTTGACGTTCGGGTCAGAGGTGATGATCTTAAACGCCTCTGTCACCTTTTCCTTGGTCGCACCGCCGCCCACGTCGAGGAAGTTGGCAGGCTCGGCACCGTAAAGCTTGATGATGTCCATCGTCGCCATCGCCAGACCCGCGCCATTGACCATGCAGCCGATTTCCCCGTCCAGCGCGATATAGTTGAGGTCATACTTCGACGCGGCAAGTTCCTTGGGGTCTTCCTCTGTCTCGTCACGCAGGGCGGCGACGTCCTGATGGCGGTAGACGGCGTTGCCATCGAAAGACACCTTGGCGTCCAGCACTTTCAAATCGCCGCCATCGGTGACGATCAGCGGGTTGATCTCCAACATCTCCATGTCTTTGGATACAAAGGCATTATAAAGGATGCCCATCAGCTTGACGCATTGCTTGACCTGCTGTCCTTCCAGCCCCAGCGCAAAGGCCACGCGGCGGCCGTGGTAGGGCTGATAACCGGTGGCGGGGTCAACGGTGAAATTCAGGATCTTTTCAGGCGTCGAGGCTGCGACCTCTTCGATGTCCATCCCACCCTCGGTCGAGCAGACAAAACCGATGCGGCTGGTTTGGCGGTCAACCAGCAGGGCCAGATACATCTCTGTCTCGATGCCGGAACCGTCTTCGATATAGATGCGGTTCACCTGCTTGCCTGCGGGACCGGTCTGATGCGTGACCAAGGTGCGGCCCAGCATCTTTTTCGCTTCCTGTGCGGCCTCTTCCACGGATTTTGTCAGACGCACACCGCCTGCATCACCGGCGTCAGCCTCTTTGAACTTGCCCTTGCCGCGACCACCAGCGTGGATCTGCGCCTTGACCACCCAAAGCGGGCCATCAAGTTCGCCAGCGGCTGTCTTGGCCTCTTCGGCACGCAGAACCGGGCGTCCGTCGCTGACCGGTGCGCCAAAAGACTTCAAGAGTGCCTTGGCCTGATATTCGTGGATGTTCATGATGCTTCCCCGCTGGGCTGAATTTCCTCCAGACAAACCACAGGCAGAGTTAACAAAAAACCATCGTTAGCGCGAACGGGCCAAAAATCGGACATTTGTGATCACAGCCAGAAAAAGTGTGATCACAAATAAGACTCAATCCATGATTTGCGGTTGAATCAGGCGATTCGACATCGGGACAAGCCGTGTCTCAAGATGTGTAAATCCTGCGTGACACTCGTGACTTTAAGCGGTTCTTGACCCTCTGGCCGCTGGTTTCAGGCCAGAACCGGCCAAAATGGGGCCAATTCATGGCGACTTTTGGCCGAAACTGTGTTAACCATGAACCGGTAAAAAGATGTCTGCCGTGCAATTTCGCGGCCTTAACGAGGAGATTGGAATGAAGAAGCTATTCACTGCAGCTGCGATCAGCGCTGCATTTTTTGCGACCTCAGCGGTCGCAGCTCCGGTCAGCATCAACTTTCAAGCCGAAGCTGATTTCAACGAGCAGGCGCTGTCAGATGGCACCGTTCTGAACTCTGTGAACACCAGCCTTTTGAACGTGACCGTGTCAGGTGGTCTTCAGACCAACTACGGCACACCGGTTGCGAATGACGCTTATGCCTATCTCGATCACGGGAACGCGGGCCTGGGTGTCTGCACGACGCCATTTGCGATCAACACCGTGGGTGGGACCGGCAAGGAAAACCAGTGTAATCCTGGCAGCGACGACAACGTGACCGCGAACGAATTTGTGACCATCGCGTTTGACGTCACAATGATCCTCAGCGATTTCGTGTTCCGTGCCGCGAACCATTCGCTGATCAGCTCGACCTCGCTGGACACACTGTTGATCGGTATCAACGGCGGCGGGCTGTCAGAAACCTCGTTTGGCGCACTGTCCAACATCCCGCTGTTTGGAATTGACAGTCTGACGCTTGCCTATGGCGGAACTGGCGCGCAGGAGTTTTACCTGTCGTCTGTGAAAGCAGAGCCTGACCCCAACATCGTCGGTCAAATCCCGCTGCCTGCCGGTCTGCCGCTGCTTCTGGCGGGGCTTGGTGCCCTTGGTCTGGCCAAGCGGCGCAAACAGCACGCTTGATCTGGCTTGAAGTCGACAAAAGGCCCGCGTCGACACGCGGGCCTTTTTGCGTTTGGCGCGGATCAGGCGACTTTGATGTCGTCCGTCACGAGGGGGCCATCCACAGCCTGCGGTGAAAAGTCCAGCGTTGCCTCTGGCCAGTGCCAGTGGGCGGCGGTGTCGGGGCGCAGGCTTTGTGTCGCGATTAGACCAAGCGTCGACAGCACCTCTGCGACCTTGGGCGGCATCTGCCGAAGTGCAAAGAACAGCGCCGCGGGATCCGCCTGTGGGGCAGAGAATGCCGCGATCTGGGCCATGCGGGCGGGGCCCAATCGCGCAACCAGGGCGTCGGTATCGACGTCAATGGTTTTGCGTCGCAGCTTTTTGCTGGTATGGCGCGGCGTCAGCCCGTCAAAGTGGAAAAGCGGCACGTCAGGGCTGCGCGCAAAGGGCGTGCGTGTGTCAGCGCTACCTTGCGCGGTCCGATCACGCACAAAGGTGTGGTGGATTCCAACTGCCACTTGCGCGCCAATCCGGCTCAGCGATTTTTCCCCCACATAGGCGGTCATCCCGTTTTGCAACATCGCCGCCACGGCAGGTGGGTATTCTGCCGCCAAACTGCCGCTATAAAGCTGCGGGATCGGTCCGCGCAAATCGCCGCCAAACACGCTTTCATTGTCTTGATCCGCGGTGAAACACCGCTCAAAAGCCGTCAACCGCAAGCTGGGCACGTCAGCGGGCAGGGTGTGCAGCGCGGCGCGCAGGGCCTCTCCGTCCGAGATGAATTCATCTGCATCACAATGCAGCATCCATTCCGATTGGCCGCGGGTGTAGGCATGGTTGGCGTTAACGATCTGCCGGTCCACATGCAACGGCGGCCGCCACCCCATCTTGCGCCAATAGTCTCCGTCGCATTGGGTCATGCGCACGCGCGGCTCACCTGCCAACAGCGATAGATCACCCTGCGGCGTACGATCAAAGTAAAGATTTATGCGGTCCGCCCCCATCGCCAGATGATGCGCCACAAAGGCCAACACCAGCGGTGCCGGTTCATCAAGCGTTGCTGTGACTTCCCATGTGGGCAAGGGGCGACCTCCGGTTGCGCATAAGTCTAGTAAGAGCAGATGCATCGCACCGCTGCAAACCAACAAAGAGGTCGCAAGAGGTATTGGGCGGATTGTGTCACCCGGGACGGCGCTGAACACCGCCCCGGATGCGCAAAATCAGCTCAGGCTGTCGTCGATGCCCTTGCAGGCGGCGACAAGGCCTTTGACGGCGTCGACGGATTTGTCGAACATCGCCTGTTCTTCTTTGTTCATCTTGATTTCCACCACGCGCTCGACACCGCCGGCACCGATCACGGTGGGCACGCCCACGTAGAAACCGTTCAGGCCATAAGCACCGTCAACATGGGCCGCACAGGGCAACAGGCGCTTTTGGTCTTTCAGATAGGACTCTGCCATTTCAATGGCCGAAGTTGCGGGCGCATAAAACGCAGAGCCTGTTTTCAGCAGGCCCACGATTTCAGCACCGCCGTCACGGGTGCGCTGTACGATCGCGTCCAGCTTTTCCTGCGTGGTCCAGCCCATCTCGACCAGATCAGGCAGGGGGATACCGGCGACGGTGGAATAACGGGTCAGCGGCACCATGGTGTCGCCGTGGCCGCCCAACACAAAGGCGGTGACGTCACGCATCGAGACGTCGAATTCTTCCGCCAGGAAATGACGGAAACGGGCGCTGTCCAGCACACCGGCCATGCCGCAGACCTTGGCGGTGGGCAGGCCAGAGAATTCGCGCAACGCCCAGACCATCGCATCCAGCGGGTTGGTGATGCAGATCACAAAGGCCTCTGGCGCGTGGGCCGCAATGCCTTCGCCCACGGATTTCATGACTTTCAGGTTGATACCCAGAAGATCATCGCGCGACATGCCCGGCTTGCGGGCCACACCGGCGGTGACGATGCAAACATCAGCACCCGCGATCTCGGCATAGTCGTTGGTGCCTTTCAGCGCCACGTCGATCCCCGCAACCGGGCCTGCCTCTGCAATATCAAGTGCTTTGCCGCGGGCGATGTCGCCCTCTTCGGCGATGTCGAACATGATGATATCGCCGAGTTCTTTGATCGCAGCAAGGTGGGCAAGGGTGCCGCCGATTTGTCCGGCGCCGATCAGGGCAATCTTGGGTCTGGCCATGGCTAGGGTCCTATCCGTGATGAATTTCACGCATTGCCTAGTCTTTTGCCCGTCCGGGTGCAAGTGTGCTGCAGTGCGGCGCGAGATGAGGGAATTCACCAGCGTGGAAGACATCGGTTTCTGGATTGCAGCCACGCTGGCGGCCATCTGCGTGGGTCTGGGCAAGGGCGGCGTGCCTGTGATCACGGCGATGGCGGTGCCGCTTCTGGCGCTTGTGACATCGCCGGTTGCCGCCGCTGGTATCCTGCTGCCGGTCTTTGTGGCATCCGACATCTTCGGGCTTTACGCCTATTGGCGCAGCTTTCACCGGGCGGTTTTGGCGATCATGCTGGTGGCCCTGCCGCTGGGCACGCTGATCGGCTGGCTGACGGTGGATTATGTCTCAGAAGCGGC
Organism: Yoonia sp. R2331; assembly: GCF_041103235.1. Lineage (NCBI taxonomy): Bacteria > Pseudomonadati > Pseudomonadota > Alphaproteobacteria > Rhodobacterales > Paracoccaceae > Cognatiyoonia > Cognatiyoonia denitrificans. The sequence goes on from NZ_JBGCUN010000001.1 coordinate 550,729, forward strand.
CGTGACCTTGATCGTGGGGCTGATCGGCGGGGTCTATGCGCTGACACTTCTGATCCGGCGCAACCTCGAGGGTCCAGCCCGGAAACCGCGCTGGGGGCCGGGCCTGTTCTGGGGCACGATCACCGGCTTTACCAGCTTTGTCAGCCATTCCGGCGCAGCCCCGTTTCAGATTTTCGCGCTGCCGCTGCGCATGCCGAAACTGATGTTTGCAGGTACGGTCACCGTGGCCTTCGCTTATGTCAATGTGATCAAACTGATACCCTACTACTTTCTGGGGCAACTCAACCCCGGCAACCTGCAAATCGCGGCCATTCTGGCGTTGCCTGCGATTTGCGCGGTTTTTGCCGGGGTCTGGCTGGTCCGGATCCTGCCGGAAAAGCTGTTCTTTCAGGCCGTCGTCTGGGCGCTGCTCTTGCTGTCGATCCGCCTGATCTGGGGCGGCCTTTCCGGGCTCTAGGCCTCTGGATCGGTATTGAGAAGCGCCGCCGGGATCACATCCGCGTTCGAGCCCGAGGCGACAAGACAGGTCACACCGTCGGGGCGCGTGGCAATGATGGTCCAACTGCCCGTCTCTGCGTTCACAAAGACCTCGATCACCATTTGATTGGCGGCCAGCCCCATCATCGTGCGGCTTTCATTGTAATTTTCCGCCAGATGCGTGGTCACCGCACCATGCGGGCCACAGTTGCGGCCCTGCGCCTCTGTCTGGGTGGCGGCCAGCATCAGGGCAGAGCCTGTCATCATCGTCAGCATCAATTCGCGTGTCATGGCATGTCCTTTCGGGACGGTATGAGAGGTGGCCAAGGATGCGGGGAGAGGCGTTAGACATGGTTAACGCGGCGTCCGGTGGTCCGGCCGTGCTGCATTGCGGCATTTTTGCCTTGAAATATCTATTCGGATCGGGTGTGTTGCGCGCAACAATGTTGCGAGGATCGCAAGGGAACCTATCATGACCAACCGCCCACACCGCTCTGCCCTCTATATCCCCGGCGCAAAGGACAGGGCGCTGGAAAAGGCCCGCGGCTTACCGGTGGATGTGATCCTGTTTGACCTCGAAGACGCGGTGGCCCCCGATGCCAAGGTGGATGCACGCGCGACGCTCGCCACGGCGCTGGGCACATCCTACGGCCCGCGCCTGCGGATCGTGCGGATCAACGGGCTGGACACCCATTGGGGTGCCGATGACGCCCGCGCCGTGGCCGCGATGAACTGCGACGCGGTACTTTTGCCCAAGGTGAACAGCCCCGCCGATCTGGATGCGCTGGCCGCTCTCGTCCCGAACATCCCGTTCTGGGCGATGATGGAAACGCCGCAAGGTATCCTGAATGCCGCCGCCATTGCCGCCCATCCACGTCTGCAAGGGTTCGTGATGGGCACCAATGATTTGGCCAAGGATCTGGGCGCGCGCACGCGCGATGCGATGACCACCGCACTGCAACACTGCCTACTTGCCGCCCGCGCGGCAGGGATCGTGGCCCTGGATGGCGTCTATAACGCCTTCAAGGACGAGGACGGATTGCGCAGCGAATGCACCCAAGGCCGCGATATGGGTTTTGACGGCAAAACCCTGATTCACCCCGCACAGGTCGACATTTGCAATGCGATCTTTGGCCCCTCGGATGCCGAAATTGAACTGGCCGAACGCCAGATTGCGGCCTTTGACGCCGCCGAAGCCGCAGGGCAGGGCGTCGCGGTGGTGGACGGAAAGATTGTAGAGAACTTGCATATCGTCACCGCACGGGCAACTTTGGCGAAAGCCAAAGCCATTGCCGCACTGGAGACGCCATGATCCTTCTTATTCTCGGTCTGATACTGTGGGCCGCCGCCCATTTCTGGAAACGTGCATTGCCTGCAAACCGTGCGCAGTTTGGCGACAAGGGCAAGGCGATCGTGGCACTGACCTTGGCTGTGGCGATCATCTTCATGATCTGGGGCTACCGTGCATGGGACGGCACGTTCTATTGGGGCCGGACACCGGCAATGACCGGGATCAACAACATCCTGATGGTGTTTTCGTTCTATCTGTTCGCAGCCTCGGGCGCCAAAACCAAGATCACCAAGACCGTACGTCACCCGCAACTGACCGCCGTGATCCTGTGGTGCGTCGCACATCTGGTGGTCAACGGCGACACGCCGTCCTTTGTGCTGTTTGGCGGGCTGATGGTCTGGGCCATCGCCGAAATCGTCGTGATCAACCGCGCCGAAGGCCCACGCGGCCCCTACCACGAGGTGCCGGTCAAAAAGGAATTTACCGCCGCCGTGGCCACCGTGATCGCGGTGATTGTTGTGGGCGGTATCCATGCCATCCTTGGCTACAACCCCTTTGGATAAGACATGAAAATCTATCGTTTGCTGACCGAAGATGACACTTCGGCCTTTTGCCACAAGGTCTCGCTGGCGCTGTCTAAGGGCTGGGAATTGCACGGCGATCCCACCTATGCCTTTGACCACGCCAACGGCGTCATGCGCTGCGGGCAGGCGGTGACCAAGGACATTGACACGCCCTATCACCCGGACATGAAGCTGGGCCAGCAATGACCAAGACCAATCCGGGCCGCTTTTTCGAGGATTACACCCTTGGCGAGGTGATCCACCACGCCGTCCCCCGGACCGTCGCCGAAGGCGAGCGTGCGCTATATCATGCGCTTTATCCGGCCCGCGGGGCGCTTTATTCCTCAGACGTCTTTGCGCAGGATTGCGGACTGGAAAGCTCTCCACTGGATGACCTGATCGCCTTTCATGTGGTGTTTGGCAAAACCGTGCCCGATGTCTCTCTGAATGCGGTGGCTAATCTGGGCTACGCGGAAGGGCGCTGGCTGGCGCCGGTCTGGCCCGGTGATACGTTGACGTCATCGTCAGAGGTGATCGGGCTGAAACAGAACTCCAACGGCAAAAGCGGCGTGGTCTGGGTGCGCACCACCGGGCGCAACCAGATGGGCACACCCGTGCTGGACTACGTGCGCTGGGTGATGGTGCGCAAACGCAGCGACAGCGCCGCCCCCGACCCGGTGATCCCCGACTTGCAGAAATCTGTGCCTGCCAGCGATCTGGTGGTGCCAGAGGGCCTGAACTTTACAAATTACGACTTCACTCTCGCCGGAGAGCCGCACAGGCTTGGCGATTACCAGGTGGGCGAGGTGATCGACCATGTGGATGGTGTGACCGTGGAAGAGGCCGAACATATGCTCGCCACGCGTCTGTGGCAGAACACCGCCAAGGTGCATTTTGACGCCACCAACCGCGCCGATGGCAAGCGGCTGATCTACGGCGGCCATGTGATCAGCATTGCCCGCGCGCTGTCGTTTAATGGGCTGGCCAACGCGCAGATGATCGTGGCACTCAATGGCGGTGCCCATGCCAACCCCTGCTTTGCAGGCGATACGTTGCGCGCCTGGTCGGAAGTGCTTGAGCTGGCCGAAACCAAAGCCCCCGGCGTCGGTGCGATCCGCCTGCGACTTGTCGCGACCAAGGGGCAAGCCGGTGTGCTGAAAGGCGAAGACGGCAAGTACCACCCCGATGTGCTGCTTGACCTCGACTATTGGGCGCTGATGCCCGCTTGAAACACCTCTACCTGACCCATCCGCAAGTCATTCAGGACCCGGCGGTGCCGGTGCCGCAGTGGCAATTGTCGGACGCAGGCCGCGCGCGGATTGCGGCGCTGGCAGCCGTACCCGCCTTTGGCCCGTTTGACCTGATCGCCGCGAGCGCCGAACGCAAGGCGCAGGACGCGGCAGAAATCCTGCACGACGCGCGGGGCTGGCCCGTATTGACCCGCGCAGCACTTGGCGAAAACGACCGCAGCGCCACAGGCTATCTGCCCGGCCCTGATTTTGAGGCGGCCGCAGACGCCTTTTTCGCCAACCCCGACCACAGCCACCGCGGCTGGGAAAAAGCGCGTACCGCGCAGGCCCGCATCGTCGGGGCCGTGCGTCAGGTGATCTCCGAAAACCCCGACAAACGCATCCTGTTCGTCGGCCACGGTGCAGTGGGAACGCTGCTGCGCTGCCACATCGCGGGCCTTGCGATCAACCGCGCCCATGACCAACCCGGCAATATCGGGGGCTGCTGGTTTCGCTTCGATACGACCTTGACGCAAGGCGGCACCCAGTGGACACCGATTGAAACGTTCATATCGGATTAGGATGCCATGCGAAGACTTCTGACCACTGCGACGCTCATCGCCGCCACCTCAGCCAGTGCGCAGGACCTGACCGAGGATCAAGCCACCTATGTCGCGGCCAACCTGCTGGGCATCTTCTATCATGAGCTTGGCCACGCCCTGATCGACCAGATGGGCCTGCCGATCTTTGGGCAGGAAGAAGATGCAGCCGACGTCTTGTCGGCCTTCATGATTGACGCACTCTTTGACGAAGAAACCGCCGTGGAATTGGTCTATGACACCGCCTTTGGGTTCCGGGCCGAGGCGGACGACACCGGCAATGACGTCGCGTGGTGGGATGTGCATGGCCCCGATCTGCAGCGTTACTACAACGCCGTGTGCATCTTTTATGGCGCCAACCCCGATGAACGCGGCGACGTGGCCGAAGACCTTGGCCTACCCGAAGAGCGCGCTGATTATTGCCCAGACGAATACGATCAGGCCGCAGGCAGCTGGGGCGCGGTTCTGGATGAACTGGCAGAGGCCGGTGCCGGTGAAACCCTGATCTTGGTGGTGGATGATCCGGGCCTTGCAGGGGCAGGCATCCTGATTGATGTGATTGGCGCGGAACTGGCAGCCCTGAACGCAGAAATGTCTCTGCCGCAAGACATGCCTGTGAACATCGCTGCCTGTGGCGAGGCCAACGCCTTTTACGACCCGCAGACCCAGGCGATCACCATGTGCACCGAATTTGTCGCGCATCTGGCATCTCAGGTCGACTGACACCGCCCCGCGAAAATGTGACGGGCGCAGCGCGCCGAAATGCGGCAAGCTGCCTCCATGCGGTACCGCGCCCTGATCACAGCCCTTGCCCTGACCCCCACAGCGCTGCCCGCCTGCGAATTGGCGCTGGTGCTGGCGGTGGACGTGTCAGGCTCGGTTGAACGATCGGAATACGATCTGCAAATGCAGGGGTTGGCCGCAGCCCTGCAAGATGGCGCGGTGAGCGAGGCGCTGGTCAACGCGCAGGCCCGCGTGATGCTGCTGCAATGGACCGGGGCAGGGCGGCAGATCGTCTCGATCCCCTGGACGCCGATCACCGATTTTGATCAGGCCGATGGCTTTGCCTTGCAGGTGGCCGAAACCCCGCGCCGCTGGCGCAACTTTTCGACGGCGGTGGGCGAGGCGATGCGCGTGGCGCTGACCGCTTTTGAAGACCCCGCCGTCCTCAGTTGCACCCGCCACGTCATCGACATCAGCGGTGACGGGTCCTCCAACGAAGGGCTCGACCCGCTCGAGGCCCGCGCGCTGGCCCTGTCGCGCCGCGTCACGATCAATGCGCTGGCCATCGAAAACGAAGAGGCCGGGCTGGTCGATTACTTTCGCACCCATGTGATCACCGGCCCCGGTGCCTTTGCCTTACGGGCCGCAGACTATCACACCTATCAGGACCGGATCCGCCAGAAACTGATCCGCGAGATCACCAAACAGATCGCCGTGCTGGTGCCGCCTGATATGTGATCACACCTTTTGCAACTGTGATCACATCTGCGACTTTTTGCGCTAACGCGGCATTTTCGCGCGGATTTTAGCACCCCGTTTACGTGACTCTGGGAAAGAGATGCGCAATAACGGTCCAAAGGCGCGGGCCAGCCAGCCCGCGTGACGCCAAGAAGGGAACTGAAATGGCCGATGTGAACCGGGGCAATCGCCCTCTTTCGCCGCATCTGACGATCTATCGTCCGCAACTGACCTCCATGACCTCGATCTTTACGCGCCTCACGGGCAACGCCCTTATTGTGGCGGCCCTGATGATCGTCTGGTGGTTTGTGGCCGCCGCGACCGGGCCGGATGCTTTTGCCACTGCCAATGGCTTTGTCACCAGCTGGTTTGGCGATCTGGTCATGTTCCTGTCGGTCTGGGCAGTCTGGTATCACCTGCTGTTTGGCGTGCGTCACCTGATCTGGGACAGCGGCCATATGCTCGATGTCAAACGGTCAGAGACTTATGCACAGGCCGCCATCATCGCCAGCGTTCTGCTGACCATCTTTACTGCAATCGTCGTCTAGGGGGTCCGCATGGCTTATTTGACCGACCGCAAACGCGCCGCTGGTATGGGCTCTGCCAAGACCGGGACAGATCATCACTGGAAAATGATGGTGACATCCGTGGCCCTTGTGCCGCTGGTGATCGCCTTCATGTTCACCTTCGGCGCTGTGCTGGGCCAACCCTATGAAGAAGTGGTCGCCTATTACCAGCGGCCTGTGCCTGCGATCATTGCCGGGCTGACGATCTTTGTCAGCTTCTACCACTTTCGCGGTGGCGTGCAGACCCTGATCGAGGATTACGTACACGGCTTCGCCCGCAAGGCCGCCATCATCGGCATGATTTGCCTGTCCTATGCTGCAGCCGCCGCCGGTGTTTTCGCCGTCGTGCGCCTCGCCCTTTAATCTGCCGGAGCTTTCCAGATGGCCGCTTACGAATACGAAACGCATGTCTATGACGCCATTGTGGTGGGTGCTGGGGGTGCCGGTTTGCGCGCCACATTGGGCCTTGCTGAACAGGGTCTGAAAACCGCCTGTATCACCAAGGTCTTTCCGACCCGGTCGCACACCGTCGCCGCCCAGGGCGGTATCGCTGCCTCGCTCGGCAACATGGGCCCCGACAGCTGGCAGTGGCACATGTATGACACCGTCAAGGGGTCGGACTGGCTGGGTGACACCGACGCGATGGAATATCTGGCCCGCGAAGCGCCCAAGGCGGTTTATGAGCTGGAACATTACGGCGTGCCGTTTTCCCGCACCGAAGAGGGTAACATCTATCAGCGCCCCTTTGGCGGCCACACCACCGAATTTGGCGAAGGCCCGCCCGTGCAGCGCACCTGCGCTGCCGCCGACCGCACCGGCCACGCGATCCTGCACACGCTGTATGGCCAAAGCCTGAAACAAAAGGCCGAATTCTATATCGAGTATTTTGCTACCGACCTGATCATGTCCGAAGACGGGCAATGTCAGGGTGTAGTCGCATGGAAACTTGATGACGGCACCATGCATGTCTTCAACGCCAAGACGACCGTTCTGGCGACCGGCGGCTATGGCCGCGCCTATTTCTCTGCCACCAGCGCCCACACCTGCACCGGTGACGGTGGCGGCATGGTCGCCCGCCAAGGCTTGCCCCTGCAAGATATGGAGTTCGTGCAATTCCACCCCACCGGCATCTACGGCGCGGGCTGCCTGATCACCGAGGGCGCACGGGGCGAAGGCGGTTATCTGACCAACTCCGAAGGTGAGCGGTTCATGGAACGCTATGCGCCCACCTACAAGGATCTCGCGTCGCGCGATGTGGTGTCGCGCTGTATGACAATGGAAATCCGCGAGGGCCGCGGCGTGGGCCCGCAGGGCGATCACATCCACCTGCACCTCAACCACCTGCCGCCCGAGACGCTTGATCTGCGTCTGCCCGGTATCTCGGAAAGCGCGCGCATCTTTGCGGGCGTGGACCTGACCAAGGAACCGATCCCTGTGTTGCCCACCGTGCACTATAACATGGGCGGTATCCCCACGAATTACTGGGGTGAGGTGCTGAACCCGACCAAGGATAACCCCGATGCGGTTGTGCCCGGCCTGATGGCCGTGGGTGAAGCGGGTTGCGCATCCGTCCACGGCGCGAACCGCCTTGGTTCCAACAGCCTGATCGACCTTGTGGTCTTTGGCCGCGCCGCCGCGATCAAGGCAGGTGAGGTTGTGGACCCCAATGCCGCAAACCCTGTGCTGAATCAGGCCTCGGTCGATCAAGCCTTTGACCGCTTTGACAACGTCCGTCACGCCGATGGGGCCACCCCGACCGCGGAACTGCGGCTTGAGATGCAAAAGGCAATGCAGGAAGACGCCGCCGTCTTCCGCACCGACAAGACGCTGGCCGAGGGTGTGAAAAAGATGGAAGCCATCGCCGGCAAGATGGGCGATCTGAAAGTCACCGACCGGTCGCTGGTCTGGAACTCTGACCTGATGGAAACGCTGGAACTGGGCAACCTGATGCCCAACGCGCTGGCGACGATTGTTGGCGCCGAGGCGCGCAAGGAAAGCCGTGGCGCCCACGCGCACGAGGATTACCCCGACCGCGATGACAAAAAGTGGCGGGTGCATTCGCTGGCGAATGTCGACGGTGCCAAGACAACGCTCAGCTATCGCCCCGTGCATCTGGACCCGCTGACAACGCAGGACGAGGGCGGGATTGACCTTAAGAAGATCGCGCCAAAGGCGAGGGTGTATTGATGCGGTCCGCAAGTCTTGTTTTTTCGGCCGCCGCTCTTGCGCTATCGGGCTGCGCGGCAACGGTCGTCGGTCCAACCATGAAGGCACAGGAAGACGCGATATTCGCCTGCGCCAAAGAGCAGGGCGATGCAATCTTCCCGATCCAGACCCGTGCGCGGGTCGAACTCACTGGCGGCACCCAGCGCGCAAGCGTTGTGATTGTGCCCACCGAGCGTTTGTCGCAAGGCCTGGCTGACCGGATCAACGACTGCGCGGCATCCCGACTTCCTGCCGTTGCGACACCCGTGACCGAAGTCTCTGGCGGGTTAAGCCCGGCGGCCCGGGTGCGGACGCCGGTCGCGCAATCCCGGTCTGCCTCCTGTCCCGCAGGTGCGTCGGTAATTTATGGCGGGTCGCAATATTGTACGGGGCGATAGGGATGCGGATTATCAAACATTTCGTTCTGGCCACGCTGTGCCTCTCGCCCGTCGCGGTCTTGGCACAAGTGACCGAAGACGCACGTGCGGCCTTGCTTGCCGATGTCGCAAGTGAGATTGGCGATGTGAAAGCCGCCGAAACAATCGTGAACTGCGGTGTGGAGCAATTGCAAGGCGACGGCATTGCCGCGCTGAATGCGGCCAAAACCACCGAAGAGCGTGACAGCGTCATGAGCGAATACGTCGATCTTGAGACCCTGTTTGCTTGTGCCGGGGACGCGCTGCAGTGATCCGCTTTGCCCCACTTTTGGTCTTGGCCCTTGCCGCCTGCGATCTTCCGCCGCCTGACCCCGAAAAGGTGGCACAGCAATGCGAGGAACGCGCGCGTGCGGCCCAAGGGCCGACGGGCAATATCACTGTGGGCACGAACTCTCGGACCGGGGGCTTTTTCGAAGGCTCTGTTGGGGTCTCATCCGATTTCCTGCGCGGGGCTGATCCCGTTGCAGTCTACGAATCCTGCGTGTTGCGGCGCACCGGGCAAGCGCCCATTCGCCCGCCCGCGCTCCGCTAAGTTATCGAAAGGTTTGACCAATGGTTCAACTGACGCTTCCCAAGAACTCTCGCATGGTCACCGGCAAGACCTGGCCCAAGCCCGAGGGTGCGACCAACGTCAAAAAGGTCCAGATTTATCGCTGGAACCCAGATGACGGAAAGAACCCGTCGCTGGATACCTATTTCGTCGATCTCGACACCTGCGGGCCGATGATTCTGGACGCGCTGATCAAGATCAAGAACGAGATTGATCCGACGCTGACTTTCCGCCGGTCCTGCCGCGAAGGCATTTGCGGGTCTTGTGCGATGAACATCGACGGGATCAACACGCTGGCCTGTATCTATGGCCTTGATGAGGTGCAGGGCGATGTGAAGATCTATCCGCTGCCACACATGCCCGTGGTCAAGGATCTGATCCCGGATCTGACCCACTTTTATGCCCAGCACGCCAGCATCATGCCGTGGCTGGAAACCAAGACCAATACGCCCGCGAAAGAGTGGAAGCAGTCGATTGAAGACCGCAAAAAGCTCGATGGTGGGTATGAATGCGTGATGTGCGCCTGTTGTTCCACATCCTGCCCGTCCTATTGGTGGAATGGTGACCGCTATCTCGGGCCAGCAGCCCTGTTGGCCGCGCATCGCTGGATCGTCGACAGCCGGGATGAGGCGACGGGCGAACGGCTGGATGATCTGGAAGATCCGTTCAAGCTTTATCGGTGTCATACGATCATGAACTGCGCCAAGACTTGCCCCAAGGGGCTGAACCCGGCTGCAGCAATTGCCGACATCAAGAAAAAGCTGGTCGAACGCGTCGTGTGATCTGTTGAATCGAGGCGGGCCAAGGCCCGCCGCACGATGTTTTGCCCTGCCATCCGGCAGGGCGATGCCTCCGGCGGGCATATTTTCGTTCAAAAGAAAGATCATTTGCGGCAGGGTCGGGGGATGAGTGATGTGACCCCCCCTGAAGATGCAGATGCGCGCCGCGCGGTTGTGCCGGTGATCTGTTATCCGACCGAGACTTTGCCGCAGCCCGATTTGGACGCTTACGCCACCTTGCGGGCCGATCTGACGCCGGTCGCCGAGGTGCTCGTGCCGCCCCGCGACGCCGCAAGCGTGACAGTGCCCGCCGGGCATATCCTGCGCATTCATTCGGTTGAGGGGCCGCAGGTGGGGGATCTGAACCTGTTCAACGCCAGCGATCTGTCAGAGCGATTCTATTCCGGCAAGACCCGCGCGCTGCACGGCACCCATATCACCACCGGTGACCGGATGTGGTCCTGCTTTCCGCATTTGCGGCCCATGGCGACGGTGACGCATGATACGCTTGGCTGGTATGGGTTCGATGAATTTGGCGGCGGTGTGCATGACGTGATTGGCACCCGCTGCGACCCTTACACCGGCAACCTCTTGTCGGGCAGCCAGTACCACCACTGCTGCCATTCCAACCTGACCCGCGCGCTGGCGGATGCCACCGGGCTGTCGTTAGACGCGGCAGAGGTCCATGTGCATGACGTGCTGAATGTCTTCATGTGCACCGGTTTTACTCGCGACACCGGCCAGTATTTCATGAAGGCCAGCCCGGTGCGCCCCGGCGACTATCTGGAGCTTTTGGCAGAGATCGACCTGCTGGCGGTCCTGTCCGCCTGCCCGGGCGGTGATTGTTCGTCCGAGCACTCCAGCGACACCGCCCCCTGCCACCCCTTGCGGATGGAGGTGCTGCGCCCGGCGGCGCTGACCACCTGGGACAGCCCGCCGGTCAATGGCTATGACCGCAGCCACGGGCGGTGACGATGATGCGTCGCATAATCGCGCGCTAGGCAAACGCCGCTTGCAGGGCAATCTCGACCATGTCGCCAAAGGACCGTTCGCGGTCTGCCGCGGGCAGCGCTTCGTGCGTGATCAAGTGGTCGCTGACCGTCAGCACGGCCAGCGCACGACGGCCATAGCGGGCGGCGAGGGTGTAAAGCTCTGCTGCTTCCATCTCGACCCCCAAAATCCCATGCCGCACCATCTGTTCGTTCAAATCGGGTCGCTCGTCATAGAACACGTCCGAGGAATAAATGCCGCCCACATGGGTCGTCGTCCCCTTGGCCGTGGCTGCCGCATGGGCCGCGGCCAGCAAACCCCAGTCGGCACAGGGGGCGAATTGCAATTCCTTGAAGATACCGCGCGAGGGCGTCGAAACGGTAGAGGCGGTCATCGCCAGGATCACATCGCGGATCGCCACGCTGTCCTGCATCCCGCCGCAGGACCCGATGCGGATCAACGTTTGCGCGTCGTAGTCCTTGATCAGCTCATTGGCGTAGATTGACAGGCTGGGCATCCCCATGCCGCTGCCCTGAATGGTCACCGGATGCCCGTTCCATGTGCCGGTAAACCCCAGCATCCCACGCACTTCGTTCACCAGACGGGCATCGTCCAGAAACGTCTCTGCGGCCCATTTCGCGCGATAAGGATCGCCGGGCATCAGCACCGTAGGGGCAATGTCACCGTCTTTTGCACCGATATGAATTGTCATCTTTGCTGTCCTTTGTTGTTGCCGCTAGGCTAGGCCCAGTTCACCGGCGAAGGAACCCCCATGCTGCGGCAAACCATGTTGATTGCGATCCTGTTCGGGGTCCCTGTGCAGGCGCAGGACGCGGCCGAGGTGGCCGTGGCGCGCGAGGTCCTGGCCAGCCTGCAAGACCTGTCCTTTCGCAAACGCCGTGAATACTGCGGCTTTATTGGCTACAACGCCGCCGGGGAATTGGTCGCATCACCTGCCACCGCAGGTACCCAGGCCAGTTGTGGCGCGCCCTTTCCCGATGATCTGGCGGTGGTTGCGTCCTATCACACCCACGGCGCATTTGATCACGGCTATTTCAATGAAATTCCCAGCGACGTGGATATGGAAAGTGACGCGGAATTCCTGTTGAACGGATATGTCTCAACCCCCGGCGGGCGGCTGTGGTATATCGACGGGCGCGCATGGGTCGCCCGTCAAATCTGTGGTGTTGGGTGTCTGCCCGTTGCACCGGGTTTCCGCAAAGGTCTGAATGGCGCAATTGCGGAACGCTATACGTTCGATGAATTGGTGCAAAAGCTGAACGACTAGGGTCAGGACCCATTATTCTGGCGTCGTTGGTTTGGTAGATTTTCTTTCTCACAAGGAACAGAGGCGCAGGAATAGTGGTTCTATTTCAAGGCTCTGTGACGCAGTGAGGATGAAAATCCGCCAAATCCTGCGGACGTAAAATCCGCGTCACCTCAGCGGCTTGGGCCGCTTGAAAAGTGAACCACACTTTCCGGCGCGTCCCAAACCACTGAGATTTAGCGGATTTTGCGCCAGCGGCGCCAGAATAATGGGTCCTGACCCTAGATCGCCATCGCCTCTGGCTTTGTGCCTTTTGCAATCTCGGCCTTGTACCATTCCGGCTGACGCCCCTTGCCTGTCCAGGTCTGGGACTTATCGGCAGGGTTGGCAAATTTCGGAACAGATTTGGCCTTGGCTTTCTTGCCGGGTTTCGGTCCGCGTTTCTTGGGCGCGTCGCTTGCCAAATCAGCCAGAGAAAAGCCATGTTCCGCCGCGGCTTTTTCAGCCGCAGCCAATGCGGCCTTACGATCGCGTTCTGCCAGGCCTTCCAAAACCTCGTCGATCGTCACTTTGAGTTTCTCCAACTCTTTGCGTGACATCGCTTTCAATTCGGACTTTTTCATCGTGATACTCCTGAGTGACAACACGCTTTTCGACGCAAAAGCACACTAAGGCAATTCGCCTTTTTGTCCTAGCGCGATCTATGCGCTATTCCGCCGCAATTGCCCCGGGGTCAACCAGTGTCACGATGTCATCCATGATCTTATTCAGCTCGAAATCCTTAGGGGTATAAACCTTGGAAATACCCATTTCATATAGCCGTTTCTCATCGTCTTCGGGAATAATCCCACCAGCAATAACCGGAATATGGCTCAGGTTTTCGGCGCGCATCTTTTCCATGAATGCGGAAATAAGCGGAATATGCGATCCCGATAAAATTGAAAGACCGATCACATGCACATCTTCTGATTGGGCTGCGGCAACCAATTCATCTGGGGTCAGGCGAATCCCTTCATAGGAAATATCCATTCCGCAGTCGCGGGCGCGGGCGGCAATTTGTTCAGCGCCATTGGAATGGCCGTCAAGGCCGGGTTTGCCAACAAGGAATTTCAAGCGCCGCCCCAATGTCTGGCTCACGGCATCCACGCGGGCACGGATATCGTCCAGACCTTCGGTGCGGTTGGATGGGTTTGCGCTGACGCCGGTGGGCGCGCGGTATTGACCAAAGGCCGCGCGGATCACATCGGCCCATTCGCCGGTGGTGACACCCGCCTTGGCGCAGGCAATCGAGGGTTCCATGATATTGCTGCCGTCTTGCGCCGCTTGCCGCAGCGCGGTCAGTGATGCGATCACCGCCGCCCCATCCCGGTCGCGCTTCCACGCGGCCAGACGGCGGACCTGATCCGCCTCTGCCGCCGCATCTGCGACCATGATCGCATCCTCGCCCGCCGTCAGCGGAGAGGCCTCCGCCGCCTGCCATTTGTTCACCCCCACCACCGTGGTGGCCCCGGTTTCAATGCCGCTGATCCGTGCGGCATTCGCCTCAACCAGTCGGCCTTTCATATAGGCAATCGCATTCACAGCCCCACCCATGCCGTCAATCTGGCGCAACTCATCGCGCGCACCTTGCATCAGCGCCTCGACCTTGCGGTCAATCGCGGGGTTGCCGTCAAACAGATCGTCGTATTCCAACAGGTCGGTTTCATAGGCCAGGATCTGTTGCATCCGCAGCGACCATTGCTGGTCCCACGGGCGGGGCAGGCCAAGCGCTTCATTCCACGCAGGCAATTGCACCGCGCGGGCGCGCGCATTCTTGGACAGGGTCACCGCCAGCATTTCGATCAGAATACGGTAGACGTTGTTTTCGGGTTGCTGCTCGGTCAGTCCCAAACTGTTCACTTGCACACCATACCGGAACCGCCGGTATTTCGCGTCCTCAACCCCATAGCGCTCGCGGCAAATCTCATCCCAGAGCGCCACAAAGGCGCGCATCTTGCACAGCTCTGTGACAAAGCGGATACCCGCGTTCACAAAGAATGAAATCCGGCCCACCATCGCGGGAAAATCTTCAGGGGCGACCTTACCTTTCAGATCATCCAGCACCGCGCAGGCCGTCGCCAGCGCAAAGGCCAATTCCTGCTCTGGCGTCGCTCCCGCCTCTTGCAGGTGATAGGAACAGACGTTCATCGGGTTCCACTTGGGCAGATTGGCCCGCGTATAGGCCGCCACATCGGTGATCATCCGCAGGCTGGGCTCTGGCGGGCAGATGTATGTGCCGCGCGACAGGTATTCCTTGATGATGTCGTTTTGCACCGTGCCTTGCAGTTTGCTGACATCCGCGCCCTGTTCTTCGGCCACCGCGATATAGAGTGACAGAAGCCACGGCGCTGTGGCGTTGATCGTCATCGAGGTGTTCATCTGCTCCAGCGGAATAGCGTCAAACAACGCGCGCATATCGCCCAGATGGCACACCGGAACACCAACCTTGCCGACCTCACCCGCGCTCAACTCATGGTCGCTGTCATACCCCGTCTGGGTTGGCAGATCGAAGGCGACCGACAGCCCGGTCTGCCCCTTCGCCAGATTGCCCCGGTAAAGCGCGTTTGACGCCTTGGCCGTGGAATGGCCTGCATAGGTGCGGAATAGCCAGGGGCGGTCTTTTTCGGTCTGGGTCATTGCGGGCCTCTTTGCGGTCGCAGCGTAATTTTATTGCTTTCAAACCCCGTTATAGGAAATTTTGAACCTTCGTCAATCCGCTGCGCTGCGGCATGACGGGATTTACGCGGGGTCCGTTCCCTGTCAGGCTCTGCCTATGACGCAACCCGTGACGCTTCCGCTGTGGGCCTTTGTGCTTATCTTGTTGTTCGCGGGGGTGACCTTTGCGTCGCACTTCCTGTTTCCATCGGTGCGCTGGTTCTTTCGCCGCCGGGCCGAACGGGTGATCGCCCGGCTGAATGAACGCCTGCAAAAGCCGATTGAACCGTTCAAGCTGGCGCGGCGTTACGACATGATCCAGCGGTTGGTCTATGACCCGGACGTGACGCAAGCCGTCGTCGAACACGCGCGCAAGAACAACCTGCCCGAAAACGTGGCGTTTGAGCAGGCGCAACGCTATGCCCGCGAAATCGTGCCCAGCTTTTCGGCCACCGCCTATTTCACCGTTGGCACCCGGCTGGCCCGCTGGATCAGCAAATCGCTTTACCGCATCCGGCTGGGTGCCTTCCCCCGCGAGGCGCTCGCCGCGCTGGACCCAAATGCAACCGTGATCTTTGTGATGAACCATCGGTCCAACATGGACTATGTGCTGGTCACTTATCTGGTCAGCCGCGCGGGCGCGCTATCTTATGCAGTGGGCGAATGGGCGCGGGTCTGGCCCTTGTCGGCGATGATCAAGATGATGGGCGCCTACTTTATCCGTCGCCGGTCGCGTGGCGATTTGTACCGCCGTGTGCTGGCCCGCTATGTGCAAATGGCCACCACCGGTGGCGTCACGCAGGCCATGTTCCCAGAGGGCGGCCTGTCTCTGACCGGGCGCAGCACTGCACCAAAGCTGGGACTGCTGAACTATATCGTCACCGCTGATCTGACCGACCGCGATGTGGTCTTTGTCCCCGTAGGGTTGAACTATGACCGAATACTGGAAGACAAATTCCTGGTGGCTGCCGATAAAAAGGGCGTGCGCCGGTTCCGCCCGCCGTTGATGACGGTGGTGCGCGGCGTGTCCTGGCACCTGTGGCAACGGATCACTCGCCGGTTTGACAGCTTTGGCGCGGCCTCGGTCGGGTTTGGGCAGCCGCTGGAATTGTCCGCATTCCGCACAACCGTCCAAGGTGACCTGACAGAGGCTGTCGCGGCAGAGCTGATGGCGCGGATCAACGCGGTGATCCCGGTGCTGTCCGCGCCGTTGATCGCAGATGCGCTGTTGCAGGGAGCTGACACATCCGCTGCGGTGCAGACGAAAGTGCAGGCCGCACTTTCGCAGCTGAAAGACCGGCGGATGGTGCTGCCGCGCCGGGACCCCGGCGCATTGGTCGAAGACGCCCTGCGCCGCTTTGCTGACCGCGGCTTGATCACCAAGCAAGGCGATGCGCTGCAGATCACAGAGACCGGACAGGACATTCTGCGCTTTTATGCCGCCAGCATCGCACATCACATGGGGCGGGACGCGCAAGAATCGGTTGCGAAATAAAATTACAAAAAATGCCGTAGATGGGTTGCAAAGTTACGCTGCAGATGCGAAATACCGGAAAAGCGTCGATTCTGCGACGCGGCAACGGGATGAGCATGATGGAGAGCGACATGGCCCTGGATCAGAACACCGCGACAACTGCACCTGAAAAGGCACTCTATGAGGTGGGTGAAATGCCGCCCTTGGGCCATGTGCCCGATCAGATGTATGCCTGGACCATCCGTCGCGAGCGCCACGGCGAGCCTGACAAGGCGTTCGAGGTTGAGGTGGTGGAATGCCCCAAGCCTGACAGCCACGAGGTGCTGGTCATGGTGATGGCCGCAGGCGTCAACTATAACGGTGTCTGGGCCGGTCTCGGCATCCCGATCAGCCCCTTTGACGTGCACAAGGCGGATTTCCACATCGCAGGCTCCGATGCCTCGGGCATCGTCTGGGCGGTGGGTGACAAGGTCAAACGCTGGAAGGTCGGGGATGAGGTGGTGATCCACTGCAATCAGGATGACGGCGACGATGAACATTGCAACGGCGGCGATCCGATGTTTTCCGACAGCCAGCGGATCTGGGGCTATGAAACCCCCGATGGGTCCTTTGCACAGTTCACCTGCGTGCAAAGCCAGCAACTGATGCCGCGCCCACAGCACCTGACATGGGAAGAAAGCGCCTGCTATACGCTGACGCTGGCCACCGCGTACCGCATGCTCTTTGGCCATGAACCCCATGACCTCAAGCCGGGTCAGAACGTGCTTGTCTGGGGCGCCTCTGGCGGTTTGGGGTCCTATGCGATCCAGTTGATCAACACCGCAGGCGCGAATGCGATTGGCGTGATTTCCGAAGAGGACAAGCGCGAGTTTGTCATGAGCCTTGGGGCCAAGGGCGTCATCAACCGCAAGGATTTCAACTGCTGGGGGCAATTGCCCACCGTCAATACAGACGAATACAACACCTGGCTGAAAGAGGCGCGCAAGTTCGGCAAGGCCATCTGGGAGATCACCGGCAAGGGCAACAACGTCGACATGGTGTTCGAACACCCCGGCGAGGCGACGTTCCCGGTGTCCTCGCTGGTGTGCAAAAAGGGCGGCATGGTGGTGATCTGTGCAGGCACCACCGGGTTCAACTGTACCTTTGACGTCCGCTACATGTGGATGCACCAAAAGCGTCTGCAAGGGTCGCACTTTGCGCATCTCAAACAGGCGTCGGCGGCCAACCAGCTGATGATCGAACGCCGCCTTGATCCCTGCATGTCAGAGGTGTTCCCCTGGGCCGACATTCCCGCCGCACACACCAAAATGCGCAAGAATGAACACAAGCCCGGCAATATGGCGGTGTTGGTTCAGGCGCCAAAAACCGGGCTTCGGACCTATGAAGACACGGTTGTCGAAGCACAACGATAAGTCAGCGTGATTCGGAACATCAATCGCCCCATGGTTGTGGGGCGATTTTTTGTTCCAAGGCGAGCGACAATAATTCAAACACTTGGCGATTTATGCCCTCCCCATATCTAGCGGGGGACAGTCCAGTGAATAAATCTTAAATCCTCGCCGTGCTATCCTAGGTTGTTAACATTTCGTTAACGATTACTTTGGAGGGTAATCATGGGACACAAATGGATTATCGACGTTCTTGCTGACTTGGAGTCTTTTGCCCACCAGAACAAGCTGCCCATTCTTGCAGCTGAACTGGGAAAGACTGCGCGGGTTGCGTCAGCAGAAATCGTTGCCTTGAACGAAGGGGCGCCGATTGTGGTGCATGGTGATGCGGAACAAATTCAATCGCTTCTATCAAGGACTGGAACAGGCTGAACAACTTGATCAGATCCAGGACCTGATCGTTGGGCTGCGCGATCAGTTGGACGTCGATCACGCCGTCTATCACTGGGTCAGCACCGATGGTGAACAATACGGCTTTGGCACTTACCCACCGGTTTGGGTGCAACATTACATTGATCGGGATTATTTGCGGGTGGATCCGGTCATCATTGGCTGCTTCCAGCGGTTCCACCCCGTCGATTGGAAGAACCTCGATTGGACATCAAAAGCCGCCCGCACATTCCGCCGTGATGCCATCAGCCACGGGGTTGGCAATCAGGGCTTTTCCATCCCGATCCGGGGCCCCAACGGACAATTCGCACTTTTTACCGTGTCGCACAGTTGCGACGATGAAACCTGGCGGCGCTTTACGGATGACCACCAGCGCGAATTGATCCTTGTTGCCCACTACCTCAACCAAAAAGCGCTCGAGATTGAAAAGGGCCGCACGCCCGAACCCGTGCGTCCGCTGTCCCCGCGCGAGGTTGATACGCTGACCTATCTGGCAATGGGATATGGGCGCGGTCAGGTGGCTGAAATGCTGTCAATCTCGGAACACACTCTGCGCGCCTATATCGAAAGTGCGCGGTTCAAACTGGGGGCGGCCAACACCACTCACGCCGTTGCCCGCGCCCTGTCCGAAGGGTTGATCGTCGTCGGCGGTGCCGTGCGAGAGGCCGAAGGTCATTGGCCGGGCAAGGACGCTGTCGCAGCAGCCACGGCCTAGGCTTAGGCATCGCGCCTTAACCTTCTGGAAACCACTTTTCCAAAATTTGGCGCGGTGCGTTAACCACGTTTTATCCAAGCTTTCACAAGACTAGCCCCATCGCACGTATTGCCACGGGGATTGAAATGCTACGCTATATTTACGGTGACTCACTACAAACACATGCACGGCTGCAAGACAGCATGTTTCGCGACCGCGCACATCAGTTTCGGGACCGCCTGAAATGGGATGTGACGGTCGACACCAACGGCTGGGAACGGGACGAATACGACCAGCTGAACCCACTTTATGTGATCTGGGAAAATGAACGCGGCGAACACGGTGGTTCCATGCGGTTCCTGCCCACGTCCGGGCGCACAATGGTCAACGACCACTTCGGCCACCTGACGGACACCCAGATTTCCAGTCCGCTCATCTGGGAATGCACCCGCTTTTGTCTGGCCCCCGATGCCAGCCCAAAGGTCGCCGGTGCCCTGATGCTAGCGGGGGGGGAGCTGATGCGCGCCTTTTCCCTCACGCATCTGCTGGGCGTCTTTGATGCCCGCATGGTGCGCATCTACCGGATGATCGGTGCCTCGCCAGAGGTGCTGGGATCAACCGGCGAAGGCCGCGACCAGATCAGCGTCGGGCTTTGGGCCTACAAGGCCGAGGATCGGATCAAGGTGCTGCGCCGCGCCGGGCTGTCCTCGACCATCTCAGAGGCATGGTTCAACCGCTCCTTCGGCTATACCGTGCGGGCGAAACAGATCGCCGCCTAATCTGCTGGCACACGGATGGGGCGACGGCTAATGTCGCCCCATGAACGCCCCCACCATCACATTTTCCGATGACCAGGCAGAGGCTTGGGACAGTATCGCCACAGCCTTGCAACAGGCCGGGGTGGAACTGGACGATGGGCTGTTGCAACCGCCGCAATCAGACGCCTCTTCCGTGATGGCCGTGATCGGCAAGGCGGGGTCCGGCAAAACCATGCTGCTGGCCCGGCTGTATGAGGCGCTGCGCGAGGCGGGCGTTGACATCGTCTCGGGCGATTACGAGGGCAAGAAACGCACCGGCAGGCGGACCCTCGCAATCCTGGCACCCACCAACAAGGCCGCCAGCGTCTTGCGCAATCGCGGCGTGCCCGCGACCACGATCCACCGCATTCTATATACGCCCGTCTATGACCCTGAATACGAAAAGGTCGCAGAATGGCTTTCTGGCCAAGGCGACCGGCCAGAGATTGAGGGGCTGACTGATGTGGCCCTTGAACGGGCCTGGACCTCGTTTCAGGCCAATGCCTCAATCCCGGCAGCACTTGCCGCCGCGGGCCTGCGCGGGTCGGATTTCATCACCGGCTGGAAACGGCGCGAAGAACCCTTGGACATTGGTTTTGTTGATGAATCCTCCATGCTCGACAAAAAGCAGTTCGAGGATTTGCAGGAAATCTTCCCGACCTTGCTGCTCTTTGGTGACCCCGCGCAGCTGCCGCCCGTGCAATCCGAAGGCGGCATGGTCTTTGAAAGCTTGCCGGCCCCCCGTGTCCTGACGCTGAACCGTATTCACCGGCAGGACGCCGATAACCCGATCCTAGATCTGGCCCATGCGCTGGCCGACCCAGCGCTGGATTTCCACGGCTTCGAACGCATGGTGGAAGAGGCGGCAGGCAAGGATGACCGCGTCGTCATGGCCCAACGGGTCGAGGCGGGGCTGATGTCCCGCTCGCCCGCGCTGGTCTGGCGCAATGCGACCCGCATCCGCCTGATCCACGCCTTCCGGTCTGCCTACAACGCCCCCGAGGATGAACTGCTCGAAGGTGAGCCGCTCATTTGCGACGGCATCGAACTGCCGCTCAAGCACCGCAAACGCCGCCTCGACCTCGAGGCGAAGGGCCTGATCAAAGGCGCGCAGGTCGTCTATCTGGGGCCGGGCCGCAAACCGGGCTTTTCCCGCCTGCACGTCATCGGGGCCGAAGACCCGCAGGTCAGCGCCGCTTCGATCGTGAAGATCGAAAAGGAAGGCGAAGAAGAACCCTTTATCCCCTTTGCCGCCAAGATGGGCGCGACTTTTTTGCATGGGGCGGCGGTGACGATCCACAAGGCCCAGGGCAGCCAATGGGACACGGTGCAGGTCTTTGCGCCCGACATCTACGCCGCCAGCCGCATGGGCCGGATGGAAGCGGGGCAGGCGCTGTGGAAACGGCTGGCCTATGTGGCGATCACCCGCGCCCAGACGCAGTTGCGCTGGGTGGTCCGCAACCGCCTTGGCCTGCCCAACGATGTGCTGCGGGTCGATGACTTGGCGGCACCCGCCGCACCCCTGACCCTGACCGCCGAAGACCCCAACACCTAAAGGAGCCATGCCCATGAAAACCATCATCATCACCGGGGCCAGTTCCGGCATCGGACGGGCCGTGGCGCAGGCGTTTCTGGACGCAGGCTGGACCACCGGCTTGATCGCCCGCAGTGCCGACAAACTGGCGCAGATCACCCACGCCAACGCCGTGGCCCTGCCCTGTGACGTGACGGACGAGGCCGCCGTGCAGGCTGCCTTTGACCGCTTTGTGGGCCAGACCGGGCGGCTGGATGTGCTCTTTAACAACGCGGGTATGTCTGGCCAGATGCAGACAATCGACCAGATCAGCCTTGCCGATTGGAAGGCGTTGATCGACCTGAACCTGACGGGGATGTTTCTGGCCGCCCGCGCGGCCTTTACCCAGATGAAAAACCAGACCCCGCAGGGCGGGCGGATCATCAACAACGGCTCGATCTCGGCCACTACGCCGCGCGATGGGTCGATCGGCTATACCACCACCAAACATGGCGTGACCGGCATGACCAAGACGCTGTCGTTGGACGGGCGCGCCTATGACATTGCCGCGGGTCAAATTGACATCGGCAATGCCGAAACGGCGATGGTCGCTGACATGAATGCGCAACGCGTCGCACGCGGCGAGGCGGCTGATCCGACGATGAGCGTGGACGAAGTCGCGCAAGCGGTGTTGCATATGGCCGGGCTGCCGGTCACGACCAATGTGCTGTCGATGACCATCATGGCCAACAAGATGCCATTTGTCGGGCGCGGGTAGGGGGCAAACGACCTACCTGCAGCACCTGGGGAACCCTATGGGATGAGGGGTAGGGCGGGGTTCACCCCGCCGCTTTAACGCCGCAGCAGACCAAAGACCGCCGAGGCACCCCAGCCCGCCGCAATCGCAATTGCCAGCGACATCAGCCCGTACAGCAGCGCGTTGTTATGGGCGAGGTTGTATAGCCAGCGTTCCAGCCCGACTTTGTGCACCGGAATTGTGGTCTGATATTCATCCACAATTGACCCGTCGCGGGTCAACAGAATGCGCGCCGCATAGTCACCCTCAGTCAGGTTCGCGGGCAGTTGCACAGACGCTCGGAACAGCGTGTCTTCTTCCAGATCAACCTCACCTTCCAGCACTTGGTAGAGTGCGCTGCCCGCGCGGATGCGGATCAGGGCGCGGGTAAATGCGGCGCTGTCGTCCACCGTTGCCCCGACAGAGCGGATCGCGCGCCGGATCGTGACCTGATTGCGCAGGTCTTCGGTATCGCTCAACACATCTTTCAGGGGGCCGCTGCTGGCCACTGCGTAAAATGATGGCGCGGCGTCGACCTCGACGGCGTCGGTGTTGACCCAGATGCCAAGGCGGCGGTCCTTGCGGCGCACGACCACGGGCGTGTCGGGCCCGGCGATGGTGATGATCACACCCAACTGGCCGGGGGCCACCGGCGCCTCGCGCTTGATCGCGCCAAAGATCAGGATGTCGGATCCTTCGAATGTTGCGGTGATCGCAACTTCATCCCGGCTCAGGCCCAGCACAATTTGCTCGGCCTTGGCCGGCAGGGCCAGCAACAGCAACAGGGGCAGCAGAACGCGGATCATGAATGCCCCCCGGTGCCCAGCGAATAAAGCTCTGCCGGGGTGATCAGCAGATCAAAGGCCAGCTTGCCGCAGACCGCCAGCACCAGCATCGCCAGCAAGATGCGCAATTGCTCGGCTTTCATGTGCACGCCGATCCGGGTGCCGATCTGCGCGCCAATCACACCGCCGACCAGCAGCAGCACCGCCAGCACGATATCCACGGTAAAGTTGGTGGTGGCGTGCAACATCGTGGTGAAGGCGGTGACAAAAATGATCTGGAACAGCGATGTGCCAACAACCACCTTGGTCGGCATGCCCAGCAAATAGATCATTGCGGGCACCATGATGAAACCGCCGCCGACACCCATGATCGCGGCCAGAATACCGACCAGCACACCGACCAAAAGGGGCGGGATCACACTGATATAAAGGCCAGAGACCCGGAATTTGACCTTGAACGGCAGGTTATGCACCCAATTGTGCTTGCGCCGCTTGGGCACGGCCCCGCCCGCTGCCTTGGATCGCCGGATCGCGTTCAGGCTTTCGACAAACATCAGCGCGCCAATGATGCCCAGAAAGACCACATAGCACAGCTGCACCAACAGCTCGACCTGACCGAGAGAGCGCAGATAGTTGAACAGCAATATCCCCAGCGCCGACCCAAAAAGGCCGCCGACCAGCAGCACCGTTCCCATCTTCAGATCAACGGTCTTGCGTTTGAGATGGGCCAACACGCCCGAAAAGGACGACGCGACGATCTGGTTGGCTTCGGTCGCGACGGCCACCGCCGGCGGGATGCCGATGAAGAACAACAGCGGCGTCATCAGAAACCCGCCGCCCACGCCAAACATGCCCGACAAAATCCCCACCATGCCGCCCAGCCCCAAAAGGAGGAACGCGTTCACCGAAACCTCGGCGATTGGAAGGTAAATTTGCATGGGCTATCCCGGCGATAAGCGTGGCCGCGTGTGGCCGCACCAAACGCCTATTCCCAAAGGGTGTCAAACCTCTGAACGGAAAAAATGCTGCAAGTGCGAAAAATGCCGCAACGTGGCCATACACATCGCGGCATCTGGACTTACTGGTGCCCTGCGCGCGACCGCAAACCGGCGTCAGCGTTCCTTCACATAAGGCTCGCCCCCGGCGCGCGGCCCGATGGCCTTGCCGCCAAAGCCTGCAAGGATCACCACGGTCAGGATATAGGGCAGGGACTGGATGAACTCGCCCGGCAGTTTGATGGTTTCCATCAGGCTGCCAAACAGGCCTGCCTCTGATGTGCTGGCAAGGCTGCCCCACAGCATCAGCGCAATCACCGTCAGCACCGCGGACAACCCACCCAGCACCATCACGTCGATCTTGTCGCGGCGCAGGGCATAGCCGGTCAGCAGGGCCGAAATCCCCACAAGGATCACAACAACCCACAGCGCATCCAGCTGGATGTTCTGGAACCGGTTGTCGATGGCAAAGAACAGACCAAACAGCAGACAGGCCCCCATCGCGTGCCATGGCCGCCACTTGGCAAAGATCAACGCCGCCAGCGCGATAAAGCCCCGGTTTGCGGTCATGTCCTTGGTGAACCCGGCCTGCACCGCTGTTGACAGATAGGCCCCCGCAATCCCGCACAGCACGCCACAGATCAGCACGGCGGCAAAGCGCAGCTGCACCACATTGATGCCCGCGGTGTCCACCGCAGCGGGGTTTTCACCCACCGCGCGCAGGCGCAGTCCAAAGCGTGTGCGGTATAGCACCCACCACGACAACGGCACCGCGATCAGCCCGATATAAACAAGGATCGAATGGCCGCTGATCAGCTCTGAATAGAATTGCATGCCCGGACTGGCTTGCAACTTGTCACGGATGCGGGTCAGTGCGCCGGGAAAGTCGATCCCGTCAAACCGCGCCGCCCCCGACAGCGACGGCGTGCGCCCGCCCTGACGAAACCAACCCTCGGCAATCACCACGGTCAGACCGGCGGCGAGGAAGTTGATGGCAACACCTGAAATCAGCTGATTGCCCCGGAACGTGATCGACGCGATGCCATGGATCAGCGACAACAACAGCGACGCGCCTATCCCCGCCAGCAAGCCGATCCAGACCGACCCGGTGGCGAAACTCACCGCCGCCGACAGGAACGCCGCCGCCAGCATCTTGCCTTCCAGCCCGATGTCGAAAATGCCCGCGCGTTCGCTGAACAGACCGGCGAGGCACGCCAGCAACAACGGGATCGCCATGCGCAATGTCGCGTCGGCCAGCTGAACAATTGTGTAGAAATCCATGGCTCAAGCCTCCGACGTGGCAAGTTTGAAGGCGAAGATGCCAAAGAAAACACCCAGCGCGCCTTCGATCCAGCGCCGCCCACTGACATAGGCGCGCCTGACTGCAGGCGTGGACAAAACGACCGCCCAGGCGCCGTGGCAGATGAATGACATCGCCCAGGCGCCTGCCACAAAGGCCAGGATCACGGCGATGCCGCCACCCTCTGTTGCGCCCACGGCGGCAATTGCCAGCCAGAATGCAATCGCCTTGGGGTTGGTGACCTGCAGCAGATAACCGATGATGAACAGCCGCCCGGTGCTGGCGCGCGGCGCGCTTGCTGCCACAACCTTGGGCGGGTTCAGGGCCTTCTTGAATGCGCCATAGGCCAGATAGGCCAGATAGGCGGCCCCAATGATGCGAAACGCGGTCATTGCCCAAGCGGCCTGTTGCAGGATCAGGCCCACACCGATCAGCGTCAACACGTTGATCGTGGCACTGCCGGTGCTGATCCCCGCCGTGGTCACCAGTGCGGGGCCACGGCCCTGTGCGCTGGCGATGCCAAACAGCAATGCCACCGCCGGACCGGGCGAAGACGCCCCCACCAGCAAGATGGCATAAGCGGCCAGAAAACCGGGCAGATAGGTCGCGTAGTCCATCGCTCAGGCCCTCCTGCGCCGGGCCAGAAACACCCGTTCCAGCGGTGCGCGCACCATATTATCCAGCGCGCCGGTGAACATGATCACCAGCGCCTGAATGACGATCACCATCTGCACCGGGATCTTGGTGTCCTGCGCCAGCACCGCACCCCCCTGATACAGCATCCCGAACAGCACAGCCGCGATGATGATGCCAACAGGGTGGTTGCGCCCCATCAGGGCCACGGCAATCCCGATGAACCCGGCCCCCTCAGTGGCGTTCAGCACCAGCCGCTCGGCCTCGCCCAGCACGTTGTTAATGGCCATCATGCCAGCCAGCCCGCCAGAGATCAGCAGCGCAATCATCGTCAGCTTCACCGGGTCGATGCCCGCATATTTCGCCGCCGTTTCGGAATGCCCCAGCGCGCGGATTTCATAGCCCAGCCGCGTGTGCCAGATTAGCAGCCAGATCAAATAGCAGGCCGCAAGCGCCACGAAAAAGGTGATATTGGCCGGGGCAGAGGCGAACGCCTCCCAGCCGAACATCTGTGCCATGTCATAAAAACTTGGCAAATGGGTCGATTCAGCGAACTTGGGGCTGGCCGGTTCCATCGACCCTTCGGGTTTCATTACCTCGCGCAGCATGTAGATCAGCACGCCCGCCGCGATAAAGTTGAACATGATCGTGGTGATCACAATGTGGCTGCCGCGCCGTGCCTGCAGATAGGCCGGGATCGCCGCCCAGGCTGCCCCGAAAATGGCAGAGGCGAGTGCCGCCACAACCAGCGCAATCGTCCAGTGCGGCATGGGAAGATAAAGGCACACCACCGCCACGCCCAAGCCGCCCAGCATCGCCTGACCTTCGCCGCCGATGTTGAAAAGTCGCGCATGAAACGCCACCGCCACGGCCAACCCAGTAAAGATAAAGTTGGTCGCGTAGTACAGCGTATAGCCAATGCCTTCGGTTGACCCCAGTGCGGCATTTGCCATGATTTTCAAGGCGTTGAACGGGTCCTCGCCAATCGCGGCGATCACCACCATCGACAAGACCAGCGCCAGCACAAGACTGATCAGCGGCACAAGGACCACTTCGGCCCATCTTGGCATCACATCCATTACGCGGCCCCCTTCGTCATCCCGGCCATCAACAGGCCCAGCTCTTTTTCGTCCGTGGCGTCGGGCATCCGCTCGCCCATGATCTTGCCGTCAAACATCACCGCGATGCGGTCTGACAGCGACAAGATCTCCTCCAACTCGACCGAGACCAGCAGGATCGCTTTGCCCTGATCCCGCAGGGCGACGATTTGCTGGTGAATGAACTCGATCGCACCAATATCCACGCCGCGTGTTGGCTGCCCGATCAGCAGCAGGTCCGGGTTTCGCTCAATCTCGCGCGCCAGCACGATCTTTTGCTGGTTGCCGCCGGAAAAGTTCTTGGCCGCAAGTTTGGGATCCGGTGGGCGCACGTCGAAACGGCCCATCTTTTCCTCGGTGTCTTGCTTGATGGCGTTGTTGTCCATCAACATGCCACGTTGGTATTTCGCGTCGTGGTGATAGCCAAAGGCGGTGTTTTCCCAGGCCGCATAATCCATGATCAGCCCCTCGCGCTGGCGATCCTCTGGCACATGGGCAATACCGCGCGCGCGGCGGCTTTGCCCGTCGGAATGCGCGCCGGTCAGGTCAATCGCCTCACCATTCATCGTGATCGTGCCGGTGCCGTTTTCATAGCCCCCCAGAACCTCCAGCAGTTCGGATTGCCCATTGCCCGCGACCCCGGCAATCCCCAGAATTTCGCCCGCGCGCACCTGAAAGCTGATGCCTTTTACGCGGTGCACACCCTTGGCGTCGGTCACGTTCAGGTCCTGCACATCCAGAATGACCTCGCCCGGTTCGGCGGGCTTTTTATCGACCTGTAACAAGACCTTACGGCCCACCATCAGTTCCGCCAGCTCGGGCGGAGAGGTGTCGAGCGTCTTGACCGTCGCGGTCATCTCGCCGCGCCGCATGACGCTCACGGTGTCGGTGATATCCATGATCTCGCGCAGCTTGTGGGTGATCAGGATGATCGTTTTGCCCTCTTCCTTCAGTCGTCCCAGAATGCGGAACAGCTGATCGGCCTCCGCAGGGGTCAGCACGCCGGTGGGTTCGTCCAAAATCAGAATGTCGGCCTTGCGATAAAGTGCCTTGAGGATTTCGACACGCTGCTGCATCCCCACGCCGATGTCTTCAATCGTCGCATCCGGGTCCACGTTCAGCTCGTATTCCTCGGCCAGCGACTTCAACTCCGCCCGCGCACGTTTCAGCGAGGGTTTCAGCAAACCGCTGTCCTCTGCGCCCAGCACGATGTTTTCCAGAACGGTGAAATTCTCGACCAGCTTGAAGTGCTGGAACACCATCCCGATGCCTGCGGCGATGGCCGCCTGACTGTCGGGAATTGTGGTTTTCTGCCCGCCGATAAAGATTTCGCCCTTATCGGCCTTATAGAACCCGTACAAAATCGACATCAGCGTCGATTTCCCCGCGCCGTTTTCCCCGATGATCCCGTGGATCGTGCCGGGCATCACGCGGATCGAGATATCCTTGTTGGCCTGCACCGGGCCAAAGGCCTTGCTGATCCCCTTCAGCTCAATCGCGGGGGCAATCGACGTTACATTCATTGTCCGCCTCCGACAAATCCGGCCAGCATCGTGATTTTGCCGCTGTCATCGCGGTCGGCGAAATAGGTGCCGTGCTGCGCCATGTCCTGCCCATCCGGCCCCTTGCCGCCAAAGACGACCGTGGCGCGCATGTAGCCGTTGACCTCATCTGCGGCGTCAACTTTTGCGGTCCAACCGGGCGCATTGGCACTGAACATGCCAACGTATGTGGCGACCGCATCAAGCCCCTGCAAACGTCCACCCGACCGCGGATCGGAATAGCTGACCTGATCTGCGCAGGCCTGCGCAATCGTGTCGTGGCGTGCGGCGGCATCCGTGATGCTCCAGGCCGCAAAGAATGTGTCCAGTGCTGACATCCCAATCCCCCCTATTGCAAAGGGCCGCGCCATTGCTGGCACGGCCCCATCTCTTGGCCTGTCAGGCTGACTTAGAAGTCATAGGCCGGGCAGGTTTCGTCGCTGTTGTAGTTGTGAACCATGATCTCACCCGCGGCGATCTTGGCCTGCGCATCCTCAAGGGCTGCGGCCATATCGGCGCTGATCAGCTCTGCGTTGTTCTCGTCAACCGCATAGCCCACACCACCATTGGACAGGTCCATGACGTTGAAACCGGGCTCCAGATCGGTGCCCGCCTTGAACGCGTCATAAACCGCATTGTCCACGCGCTTCATCATCGAGGTCAGAACCTGACCGGGGTGCAGATAGTTCTGGTTGCTGTCCACACCGATCGACAGGATGCCTTCGTCAGCAGCCGTTTGCAGCACGCCCACACCGGTGCCGCCAGCGGCCGCATAGACCACGTCAGCGCCCTGGCTGATCTGCGCAATCGTCAGCTCGGACCCTTTGACCGGGTCGTTCCAAGCGGCAGGCGTTGTGCCTGTCATGTTGGCGATCACGGTCGCATCGGGGTTTGCCGCTTTCACGCCCTGGGCATAGCCGCAGGCAAAGTTACGGATCAGCGGAATGTCCATGCCGCCGATGAAACCAACGGTGCCGGTCTCGGATGCCATGGCCGCCGCCATGCCGACCAGATAGGAACCCTGCTCTTCAGCGAACACGATCGACCGCACATTGTCGGCATCAACCACCATGTCGATGATCTGGAACTTGGTGTCAGGATAATCCGGTGCAACCTCACCCAGTGCCGTGGCAAAGGCAAAGCCTGCCATCACGATGGGGTTGTTGCCCGCTTCTGCAAAGCGGCGCAGGGCCTGCTCGCGCTGGGCGTCGGACTGCAGCTCGACCTCGGCGAAGGACCTGCCGGTTTCTTCGGCCCAACGGGTGGCGCCGTTGAATGCGCTCTCGTTGAAGGATTTGTCGAACTTGCCACCCAGGTCAAAGATGATTGCGGGATCAGCGCCGTGGCCGTCGGCCCAAGCGGCACTTGCGGTCAGCGCCACTGCAGCGGATGCGCCGAGGAATTTTGTCATAAGGGTCATTGGTTTCTCCCAGGTCGTTTCTGTTGGGGGGCTTTGGCGTCACAAACACGCGCCACGCCCCCGTGAAAATGCGAGCCGGTCAAGCCGGTCCATCGCAAGATAAGGCAACGGCGCGGGGCGGGGGTCAACCGATTCTTCGGCAATTGGGCGGGTTTCCCTAGGTTCCCCCGCGTTTTGCTTTTGACCGACTGGTCAAAAAACCATCAGCCCGCCGCTTTGTATTGCAAAACCAAGGCGTCGACGGGGGTGTGATTCGGGCGTTTGTAATATCCCGCCCGCTTGCCGACCTGCGCAAACCCCGCACTGCGATACAGCGCAAGGGCGGCTGCATTGTCCGCTGCGACTTCCAGAAAGACGGTGTCGCAGGTGGCGCAGAATGCGGCCAGCGCGGCCCGCGCCAGCCCTTTGCGCTGGTGGTCGGGGTGGGTGGCCAGCGTCAGCACCTCGCCTTCGCCCGCAATGATGCGACCCAGCACGAAACTGCGCGCATCACCGGTGAGGGTGGCACCGGCAGCGAGCAAGTCTTGGAACTCGGTGGCGGTCCAGGCCCGGTCGACCTGATTGGCCGCCGCATGGGTCGCCGCCAAATCCGCCGGAAGGCTCATCCCAGGATCACCGGGGCTGCCTCCTTGGGTGGCGCGGCATCGGCGGGGCGCATGTAAAGCGGGGCAGGGCGCGGCTGCGGCGTGCCCAACCGGCTTGCGGCCACCTGTGCGAGGTCCGCGATCATGGTGCTTGTGTCCTTCAGCGGGGCGCCCGCCGGGGCCTCTTCCGCCCGCAAAAATTGCGGTGCGTCATCGGCCCGTTGCACATAGACCTGATCGCGGGGGGCGGGCAGCACAATGGTCGCCCCTGACCGCCCATAAGCTTGCGCATCAAAGGTGCTGACGCCAATCGCGGGCTTCCCAAGCCCCAGCGCCAAACCGCGCGCGGCCGCCACGGAAATCCGGATGCCGGTGAAATTGCCGGGGCCAATGCCCACACCAATCCCGTCCAGATCGCGCCAATGCAGTCCCTCGGCGGTCAGCACTTCTTCCAGCATTGGCATCAGATGTTCGGCCTGTCCGCGCGCCATCGCGTCCACGCGCGTCACAACACGCCCTTGCAACAACAGTGCGGCAGCGCAATGGGCTGCCGCGGTATCAAACGCAAGCAATGTGGTCATGTCAGCGTAAAGGTCAGCGGCTTGGTGGCATGGCGCTGCACGACGCCCTTGGCTTCCAGATCAAGCTGGACTGACTTCTGCCACCAGCCCGATGTGGCCCCGCCGGGGAACAGATCTTCGGGCAAATGCGCCTTGGCAGCCTCTTTGATCGCATTGGCGGTCATCGGCGCAGCACCGGCCATGACCTGCATCATCGCATCTTTCATCGCGTGATATTTGGCCGCATCGACGCGGGTCACCTGTCCGGGGACGTTGACGTTTTCAACCTCAACCTTGTCCGCCATCACGCGGCCACGGGGCGGACTTCGATAACTTCGGGGATGTAGTGCCGCAGCAGGTTCTCAATCCCCATCTTCAGCGTCAGGGTCGAGGATGGGCAGCCAGCGCAAGCCCCCTGCATGTGCAGATAGACGATGCCGCGGTCAAAACCGTGGAACGTGATGTCGCCACCGTCCTGTGCCACCGCCGGGCGTACGCGGGTGTCCAGCAATTCTTTGATCTGGCCCACAATTTCGCCGTCTTCGCCGGTGTGTTCGGCATGGCCCGACACGGGCTGATGGTCTTCACCCATGACCGATGCGCCGGATTGATAATGTTCCATGATCGCGCCCAGAATGCCGGGCTTGATATGGTCCCACTCGGCGTCTTCGGCCTTGGTCACGGTGACAAAATCGACGCCAAAGAACACGCCAGCCACACCACCTGCGCCAAAGATGCGTTTGGCCAAGGGGGATGCCTCTGCGGCCTCAACTGTTGGGAAATCGGCGGTGCCCACGTCCAGAACGGCCTGACCGGGCAGGAATTTCAGCGTCGCCGGGTTTGGCGTGGATTCGGTCTGAATGAACATCTTGGGCCCCCTTCGGATCAGGTCCCAGATATGCGCCTCAGCGGCGGCCATGTCAAGGTTTTGGAACCATTCTAAGTTCCAATGCGCAAAGGGCCGGCCCCTTGCGGAACCGGCCCCTCGATTGATCGTCGTTATCAATTAGCGTGCGACGTCAAATGCCTCTGTAGCAACGATCTGGCCGTCAACTTTCAGCACGGCAAGAACGTCAGTCTTGAACCCGTTGCCGATGTTGATGCGCACGTCGTCGTTTGCACCAGCGTTCACCATCGTGGCACCCAGCAGTGCGCCTTGGTTGCCAGCCTGCAGGTTGTAGATTTCGACCACACCGTCAGCAGCAGCGGTTACCAGACCCAGCTCGATGCTGTTGCGGTCTTCAACGCTTTCCTGAAAGCCAAAGGTGTTTGCGGAAGCTGCACCAGCAGTGATTGCGACAGCGGCGGCAGCGGTGATGAGTGTTTTGATAGACATGTTTTCGTTCCTTTGTGATGTCGGCGCGGGACTGCGCCATGATTTGGGAGGGGAGAGGAGCGGGCCGCCCCTTTGGGCGACCCCAGGGGGGAGAGGGATTAGAAGCGAGCGACGTCGAATTCTTCGGTCGCGACGATCTGGCCGTCAACTTTCAGCACGGCAAGAACGTCAGTCTTGAACCCGTTGCCGATGTTGATGCGCACGTCGTCGTTTGCACCAGCGTTCACCATCGTGGCACCCAGCAGTGCGCCTTGGTTGCCAGCCTGCAGGTTGTAGATTTCGACCACACCGTCAGCAGCGGCGGTTACCAGACCCAGCTCGATGCTGTTGCGGTCTTCGACAGATTCCTGAAAGCCAAAGCCGTTTGCAGAAGCAGCACCAGCGGTCAAAGCAACAGCAGCGGCGAGAGTAAGTGTTTTGATAGACATGTTTTCGTTCCTTTTAGATGCCCGCATTGCGCAGGCTTGTTTTTGGGGGAGGTGGCCGGGCCGCCCATGATTGGGCGATCCGGTAGAGACGTGGCGATTAGCGTGCGACGTCGAATTCTTCGGTGGCGACGATCTGGCCGTCGACCTTCAGCACGGCCAGCACGTCAGTCTTGAAGCCGTTGCCGATGTTGATGCGCACATCATCGTTGGCACCTGCGTTCACGCTCTGCATACCCAGCAGCGCGCCCTGCTCACCAGCTTTCAGGTTGTAGATCTCGACCACACCGTCAGCGGCAGCAGTCACCAGACCCAGCTCGATGCTGTTGCGGTCTTCAACGCTTTCCTGAAAACCAAAGGTGTTGGCGGAAGCTGCACCAGCAGTGATTGCGACAGCGGCGGCGGCGAGTGTAAGTGTTTTGATAGACATGGTTTCGTTCCTTTCATGTGCCCTTTTGGGGCGTTGTGTGCGGCCTTGGGAGGTGGGCCAGTTGATGTGGCCCGGGGGCCGTTTGTTTGTTTGCGGCGGGGTGTGCCGCGTTTCGATGAGACAAAGATTGTTCGCAAATCCCGATCCGGAAAGGGGTGTGCTGATCACGAAAAATCGAACGGGTTGTGAGGGGGCGTTCCCCTTGACGCGAAGACAGTTCGCACCGTCCCCCCAGATGTGTGCATTTATGCACATCGCTAAATCTGCCGCGAACAGAACCGGGTCGGACAGGGCTGAAAACATGCGAAAATTTGCCAGATTTCGGTTTCAACCGCTCACGAAAAAAATCGTCACGCAAAGCTGTGATTGGCAAATATTTCGCCCGGCTCGCATGCCCGTGTCGGCATATGTCAGCGCATTTCAGTGATCTCTCTGTGCCGTGATGCGTATGTCACGTCACAGGTTGTGTGCTGTCAGCTCACTAAAGGCCAAAAGGTTCAAAAGCACATGCGCGACGATGCCAAATCCGACCGTTCCGGTTTGCAGTCGGGCCATCGTCCATAGCAGGCCGCCAAAGAACGCGCCGCCCAGCAGTCCAAGGGCGCCGCCGGTTACATGCACCCCCGTTGCGGCCAGCAAGGCCAGATGCCAACCCACAAAAAGCGCCAATGCCAGTGCCGCATCCCGCGCTTGCGGGGCCGGCAACAGAACCCCGCGCCAAAAAAGTTCTTCGAGTGTGCCGTTCGTCAGGGCAATAACGGCGATCAACGGCAGATAGGCCAATGCAGCGGGCTGAGCCGCGAGGGCAAGCGCCGCAGCAACGGCGACCCCTACCAACATCACGGCCTGTGCAACCCAGATCCAAAGGGCAGGCAGACGCCACGACAGGTTGGGGCGGTAATCCGGCCAATAGCGGACGAGCAAGACGATCAACGCGACCCAATAGACACCAAGTGCCGCAAAGTAGCCCCAGATCGGGGTCATGGTGCGGGTCAGGACATAAAAGGCCACCGCAAAAACGGGGACCAGACAGGCAATCGAGATAGCTGCTGCGCGGTTCATTTGGGTTACGTAATCGCCTCAAGCCGTTCTTTGGACAAATCACCCGGCACAATGGTGATCGGGATCGGCAATTCGCCGGCCTGACGGGTCAATGCCGTGATAAGCGGGCCGGGCCCTTTGCCTTCGGTGCCCGCACCGAGCACAAGAACACCAATGTCTGGGTCTTCGCTGACCTGCGCCATGATCTGCGGCACCGGTTCACCTTCGCGGATGACCAGATTGGGTTCGACGTTTTGTTTGTCGCGCATCCATTTGGCGAAAACTTCGTAGTGGACCTCGATCCGTTCACGCGCCTCGGCGCGCATGATCTCACCCACACCGATCCAATGGTTGAACTCATCAGGCGGGATCACAGACAGGATGGTGACGCCGCCGCCCGTATGGGCTGCCCGCATCGCAGCGAACCGCATGGCGTTCAGACACTCGCGGCTGTCATCCAGAATGACCAGAAACTTGCGCATCGCGGATCCCTTCGCTGTCTTGCGACCCACACATTGTCACCAAGCCCGGACGCTGGCAACGGCGATTCCGCGCAAAACCGCGGCTTTGCGCAGGGGCAAGGTCAGGCTTGCGACGCAGCCCAGTCCCAATACATCTCGCGCACCCGGCGCGTGACCGGCCCCACCTGATACTGGCGGTCGTCAAATGCGCTGACCGGCGTGACCTTGGACATATTGCCCGACAGGAACACCTCATCCGCGGCGCGCACATCCTCAAAGGACAAAACGCCCTCAATCACCTCGACCCCGTCGGCGCGCAGGTTGCTGATGTGGCGTGCGCGCGTGATGCCCGCCAGAAAGGTGCCGTTGGGAATGGGCGTCATCACCACCCCGTCGCGCACGATAAAGACGTTGGACGTGGCACTTTCAGCGACATTGCCCATCGCATCCGCCACCAGCGCATTGCCAAATCCCTTCGCGCGCGCCTCAACCAGCATCCGTGCGTTGTTAGGATAAAGACAGCCCGCCTTGGCATCGACCACCGCGTCTTCCATGACCGGGCGGCGGAATCGCGTCGTGGTCAGGGTGGTGGTGGCCTCTGGCTTGGCAAAGGGGATTTCTTCCAGACAAATGGCAAAGCCGGTCTGATCCCCCTGCGGCACAATCGCCGTCACATCGCCGTTGATGCCCCAGTACATCGGGCGGATGTAAACCGGGGTGCCGGGGGCATAGGCCGCCAGACCTTCCTTTATAATGGCAATCATATCTGCGGTGCTGACCGTTGGTGTCAGCATCAGCGCCTCGGCAGACCGGTTCACCCTTGCGCAATGCAGGTCCAGATCAGGCGTCAGCCCGTTGACCATCCGCGCCCCGTCAAACACGCCTGACCCCAGCCAAGCGCCGTGGTCAGCTGCCGACATGACCGGCACGTCACCCTGATGCCAGGTGCCATTGAAATAGGTGCGGATATTGGTGCCGGTCGCCATGGGTGCCTCCTCTTGCTGAAGGCACGCTAGGCCGCACCCGCACAAACGTAAAGCGCCCGACCCCGGGGGGGAGCGGGGGTCGGGCGCAATATTGGGGCCACCGGCGGGGACGGGGTGCAGGGCCCATGCCGAAACCTTGCCGGATCACTGTCACAACTTCATGACACGCCTTTGGGGTCGGGGTTGACCGGCTCTTGGGTCGCCATGATCTCGAAGTCAGTCAAAACCCCCGATCCGCGGGTCGTGGCGCGCCCCGGACCAGGCGGCCACCGTACCCTCACGCAAAAAGTTGCGGCCACGTTAAATTCGCGGGCAAAGCTTAACGGGCCTTAACCCCGACGACGGTTTTGGGTGCGGTCCGGCACGATGACTGCCGTCCAAAAGCGCGCCGTGCCTTCACACACACGCTTGGACAGTCATGTGCATGGTTTGTGCATGCTTTGTGTATCGGATGTGTATGGTCCGCAGGTGGCCCTTTTAGCCGCGCAACAGCCCGACAATGTCATAGGTCTGGCGCAGGATCGGGTCCGCAATCGCGCGGGCCTTTTCAGCACCTTTGCCCAGAATCCGGTCAATTTCGGCCGGGTCATCCATCAGGCGGCGCATCTCGTCCGAGATCGGCGCAAGCTTGTCCACCGCCAGATCGGCGAGCGCAGGCTTGAATTGACCCCAACCGGCCCCTGCGTATTCCGTGATGACAGCTTCGGGCGAAGTGTCTGATAAAGCTGCATAAATCTCGACCAAATTGCGCGCCTCGGCACGGTCTTTCAGACCATCCAGCGTCTCTGGCAGCGGCTCTGGGTCGGTCTTGGCCTTGCGGAACTTCTTGGCGATCTTGTCGGCATCATCCAGCATGTTGATGCGTTCCATGTCGCTCTCACCAGACTTCGACATCTTCTTGGACCCGTCGCGCAAGTTCATCACGCGAGTGGCCGGGCCGTCGATAACCGGTTGAGTTTCCGGGAAAAAATCGGTTTTGAAGTCATGGTTGAACTTCGCCGCAATGTCCCGCGTCAACTCCACATGCTGTTTTTGATCCTCTCCAACCGGCACATGGGTCGCGTGATAAAGCAGGATGTCAGCCGCCATCAGCGACGGATAAGCATAAAGCCCAAGCGAGGCTTTTTCAGCGCCAGACCCGGCCTTATCCTTGAACTGCGTCATCCGGTTCATCCAGCCAACACGGGCCACACAGTTGAAAATCCAGCCCAATTCGGCATGGGCGGAAACCTGTGACTGGTTGAAAAGAATGGACTTTTCAGGGTCGAGCCCAGCGGCCAGATAGCCTGCGGCAACCTCTCGGGTGCCTTGCGCCAGCTCTGCGGGGTCTTGCCAGACGGTGATCGCGTGCAGGTCGACAACGCAATAGACCGTCTCGAAATCCGGGCCCTGCATCCCGACAAACCGTTTGATTGCGCCCAGATAATTGCCCAGCTGCAAACCGCCCGAGGGCTTGATCCCAGAGAAAACACGCGGGGTAAAGGTCGAGGCAGTCATCTGATGATCCGGTCTGGTGGTTTAGGCGCTCTGCGCTTACCCATGCCAGAGCAGACCGTC
The DNA here is from genome assembly GCF_041103235.1 of Yoonia sp. R2331. Taxonomy (NCBI): domain Bacteria; kingdom Pseudomonadati; phylum Pseudomonadota; class Alphaproteobacteria; order Rhodobacterales; family Paracoccaceae; genus Cognatiyoonia; species Cognatiyoonia denitrificans. The sequence continues at coordinate 588,100 of NZ_JBGCUN010000001.1, forward strand.
AACTTCAATGAGCCGTGCAATGGAAAACCAAAGCCCCGTCAACCCAATCCCGCCGGTGGTGATCGTCCTTTGCCTGATCGCGGTTCTGGTGGAACTGGTGCTAAGCGCGGGGCAGTTTGGCGTCGTGGCAGATCGCACCGCAATCGGGTGGCGGATCAATGCCTTACAGGATTATTCGGTGTCGCCTGCTGTGCTGGAATGGATGCATGCGCGCGGCGATTATGCGCCCGAGATGCTGATGCGGTTCCTGACCTATCCCTTTGTCCACGCCAGCTTTACACAAGCGCTGTTTGGCGCAGCACTGCTGCTGGCGCTCGGTAAATTTGTGGGCGACGCGCTGGGCAACCTCGCAGTTTTGGTGGTGTTTCTGGCAACATCCATCGGCGGGGCCATCGTGTTCTGCCTGATCGCCAGCGGCACAACGCCGCTCTTTGGCCTGTTCCCACCGGTCTACGGCCTGATTGGCGCCTATACCTATGTGATCTGGTTGCACCTTGGCCGCACCGGGCAAAGCCAATTGGCCGCCTTTCGGCTGATCGGCTTTTTGCTGGCGCTGCAATTGGTCTTTGGTTTGCTCTTCGGCGCAGGCAATGCCTGGATCGCGGAATTGGCGGGCTTTGTGTTTGGGTTTGCAGTGGCAACACTGCTGGTCCCGGGTGGCTGGGCTGCGCTGGTCCAGCGGTTGCGGCAGCGGTCCTAGACGCCCGTGCCGCGAAAGACGACCCGCAGTGTCTGGGCGAGAATGCGCAGATCACCCTTGAACGTTACGTTGCGGGCATAGATGCCGTCGATATTGGCGCGTTCGGTAAACGACACATCATTGCGGCGCGACACCTGCCACAGCCCGGTGATGCCGGGGCGCAGGGTGTAATAACCTTCGCCCAGGTACAGCACCTTTTGGCAAACCATCATCGGACGCGGTCCAATCAGGCTCATGTCGCCCCTCAGCACGTTCCAGATCTGCGGCAGCTCATCAAAGGAAATCTTGCGCAAAACACGGCCAATCCGAGTGATGCGGGGGTCATCGCGCAGCTTTTGGTTGGCATCCCATTCCGCACGGGCCGCAGGATGCGAGGCCAGATGGGCCGCCAAAGCTGCGTCCGCGTCTGTCACCATCGTGCGTAGCTTCCACATGGTGAAAAGCTTGCCGCCTCTGCCAAGGCGTTCCTGACGGTAAAGAGGCTGACCCCCGGAGAGCCAGATCGCACAGATCATCAAGCCAATCAGCGGCACAGCCAATGGGGCGCCAAGCAGGACCATGAAGATATCAAAAGGGCGTTTGAAGTAACTGGCATAGCGCGTCGCGCCGGGCTGGGCCGGGGCCTGCGCTGGCTTGGGCGGCATGGTGACTGCGCGCAGGCTGGGACGCGCGACAGAAACGGCGTGTTCAACCTTTTGTGCAGTCATCTGTTCCAGCGTTTGCATTCTTGCGCGTCCAATTTTCACAGCATCTTCTTGGTAATGGTTAACGGCAAACAAAGAAGAAACTGTGGCGGCATTGCGCCCATCAGCAGACAACTTTGGTTCGTCTTCCCCACATTCACGGTGCGGTGGGTCAAAAGGTTTCGCTAGCGGCGCAGGGCCTTGCGAATTTCGTTCAACTTGAACGCACCGATGGCCTGCCCGATGGCGAAGTAGGACAGAAGCCCTGTCGCCACAAGTAGGGCAAGAGCTGCATAGCGCAGCGTGGCGGCGGCAAGATAGGGGGAAAGAACTGCCGCAAAACCCCATAGGATCACGCCCATGATGAGGCTTGCGATGATGATACGCCCGATACGCTTCTGAAAACGTTCATCAATTTGTGATGCCTGCCCCATCCCGCGTGATCCGCGCCACAGCAGGAAAACCATTGCCCAACCGGTCAATGTGGTGCCAACGGCGGCGGCGATATAGCCAATGACCGGTGACAGGCCGACGGCGATCACCAGGTTCAGAACCATCGCCACAAGTGCGTACTTGAAGGGCCGCTTGGTGTCCTCGCGAGCGAAGAACAGCGGTTGCAGCGCCTTTTGCAAAACAAAGGCTGGCAGGCCCAGACCATAGACTGCGACGGCAAGTGCTGTGGCCTGCGTGTCTGCGGCCGAAAACGCACCGCGCTCGAACAACACGCTGACCAGCGGTGCCGGGATCACCAGCAGCGCCACGGCGGCAGGTACGGTCAGGGCGAGGCTGATTTCTGCTGCGCGGTTGAACGCATCCTGCCCGCCGGCGGCGTCATCTGCTCCCAGACGGCGGGCAAGGTCGGGCAACAGGACGACGCCGATGGCAATGCCCACCACCCCCAGCGGCAGTTGATACAGCCGGTCAGCATAGGACAGCCATGCGACCGCCCCGTCAAAGAAGCTGGCGACTTGCCGCCCGACCAGCAGGTTGATCTGGACCACACCCCCGGCCAGTGCGGCAGGGGCGGCGATAATCGCTAGGCGTTTGAGTTCCGGCGTCATGCGCGGCAGGCCCAGACGCAGGGCATAGCCGGCCCTTTTGGCGGCCCACCAGACCAGCGCCAGTTGCGCGATCCCTGCAACCGGCACGGCCCATGCCAGCTTGGTTCCTATGGCTGCGGCCTCGCCAGAGGTGCTGGCCCCCCAGAGAATTGCCGCCACAAAGACCACATTCAAAAGGACCGGTGCCGCAGCTGCGGCGGCAAAGCGCCCGGTGGCGTTCAAGACCCCCGACAGCAACGCCGCGAGAGAGATAAACAAGATGTAGGGAAAGGCGATGCGGCCATACCGGACGGCCAAATCAAACCGCTCATCCCCACGAAACCCGCTGGCCATCAGCGTCACCAGCGCGGGCATAAAGATCACCCCCAGCGCAGTGAAGATCGACAACAGGAACGCCATGCCGACAAAGGCATCCTGCGCAAAGCGTTGCGGCGCGTCATCGGTTTCAAGCTTTTTGGCGAACATCGGAATGAACGCCATGTTGAACGCGCCCTCGGCAAAAAAGCGGCGAAAAAGGTTGGGCAGCGAAAAGGCGATGAGGAACGCCTCCGCCACCACGCCGGTGCCAAGAAAGGCCGCGATCAGAATGTCACGGACAAAGCCCAATATTCGGCTGAGCAGTGTCCAGATGCCGACGGTAAAGAAACCAGCCATCAGGCGGATCGGTTTCATGCGTGCGCCCGTTCTGCACCAAGCGCAATCGCCTCGCGCAGTTTACGTTCCAGCGCGGCACGCTTGCCTTCAGAGTAGAATTTCAGCCCCACCATGTCCTTGACATAGAAGGTGTCGACGACCTGTTCCCCATAGGTCGCGATCACCGCAGAGGCGATATAGACATGAGCGTTTGCAAGGGTCCGGGTCAGGTCAAACAACAGGCCGGGGCGGTCGCGGGTGTCCACCTCAATAATCGTGTAGATTTCAGAGCCGTCGTTATCAAAGGTGATCGTCGTGGGCACCTTAAAGGCACGCTCACGTTTCTTGTACTTGTCGCGGTCCACCAGCGCGTCGCGTGCGACCACCTCTCCACGCAGGGTCTTGGCGATCATCTGGCGCAGACGCGGTAGGCGCGCTGCTTCATAAGGGGTGCCATCTGCGTCCTGCACCCAGAACACCGCCGTGGCATAGCCGTCTTTGGACGTATAGGTACGGGCATCGACGATATTGGCCCCGACGAGCGCCAATGCGCCCGTCATCCGGCTAAAGAGACCGGGATGGTCGACCATCACAAAGCAGGCGCGGGTGGCGTCCCGGTCTTCATCGGGCATCAGATCAATGCTGATTTCGGTGTCTTTGACCTCTTTCAGCAAACGGGCAAAAACCAGATGGGCCGCCGGCGGCAGACCTTGCCAGTAGGTGCCATAGTGCCGCCCCACCTCTGCGCGCAGGTCTTTGGCGGGCCAGTCCGCCAAGGCGCTGCGCAGCTGGCGCTTGGCCTCGGCCTCGCGGCTTTCGCGGTTGAGGTCCTCCAGACCGGTTTCCAGCGCATCACGTGTGGCACGGTAAAGGTTGCGGATCAGTACCGCCTTCCAGTTGTTCCAGGTACCGGGCCCGACGCCGCGAATATCGCAGACCGTCAGCACCGTCAGCAGGTCCAGCCGCTCCACCGATTTCACCGCATTGGCAAAGCCACGCACGGTGCGCGGCTCAGCGATGTCGCGCTTTTGCGCCGTGTCAGACATCAGCAGATGGTAGCGGATCAGCCATTCGACGGTTTCGCATTCTTTCTTGTTCAGCCCCAGCCGGGGGGCCACCTTGCGTGCGATCTGCGCGCCCAGAACGGAATGGTCCTCTTTGCGGCCTTTGCCGATGTCATGCAGCAAAAGTGCTGCATAAAGCACCTTGCGGTTCACGCCGCGTTTAAGGATGCCAGAGGCAATCGGCAAATCCTCGATCAGTTCCTCACGTTCGATCTGGGCCAGCTGGCTGATCACTTGAATGGTGTGCTCGTCCACTGTGTAGTGGTGGTACATGTTGAACTGCATCATCGCCACGATGGGCGCAAATTCCGGCATGAAAGCGGCCAGCACGTTTAGCTCATTCATCCGCCGCAATGCGCGCTCGGGGTTGCCGTGTTTCAGCAAGAGGCCAAGAAACAGGCGGTTCGCCTCTTTCGACTGGCGCATGTCTTCGTCGATCAGATCCAGGTTCGCGGCGATCAGACGCATGGCGTCAGGATGCACCAGCAGGCCGGTCCGCAGTGCGATTTCAAAGATTCGCAACAGGTTCAGCTTGTCCGACAGAAAGGTCTTGGGCGCGGACACTGTCAGCCTGTTTTGCTTGATAGCATAGGGCTTTTCGACCTTGGCCCGCCGCTTCAAAAGCCGGAACAGCATCGGTTCGGCCTTGGCCTGGCTTTTCTCTTGGGCGGTCAGGAAAATCCGGGTCAGATCACCGACGCTGGTCGCATGGCGGAAATAGGCCTGCATGAAGTGTTCCACGCCGCGTCGTCCGCCGCTGTCCTCATAGCCCATCGCCTCGGCCACGATGACTTGCATGTCAAAGCTCAACTGGTCAGACGCGCGTCCGGCGATCAGGTGCAGGTGGCAGCGCACTGCCCACAGGAATTCATGCGCGGCACGGAAGGTGTCGTATTCATCCTCGGTAAAGACCTTGTGGGCGACCAATTCGCGGGCCTGGCTGACGCCATGGATATACTTGCCGATCCAGTACAGCGATTGCAGGTCTCGCAGCCCGCCTTTGCCTTCCTTCACGTTGGGCTCCACCATGTAGCGCTGGCCGCCCTGTTTGATGTGTCGCGCCTCGCGCTCGGCCAGTTTGGCTTCGATAAACTCGGCCTTGGTGGCGCGGAACAGTTCTTTGCGCAATTTCTCGACCAGCGTCCCGGCAAGGGTTTCATCACCAGACAGGTGGCGCATTTCAACCAGTGAGGTGCGAATGGTGTAGTCATCTTTGGCGAGGCGCAGGCAATCCTTGATCGTGCGGCTGGCGTGACCAACCTTCAGCTTGAGGTCCCACAACATGTAAAGACTGCTTTCGATCACGCTTTCGGCCCATGGGGTCAGCTTGTAGGGCGTCAGAAACAACAGATCGACGTCGGAATGCGGGGCCATCTCACCGCGTCCGTAGCCGCCAACGGCGATAATGCTCAGCCGCTCGCCTTCGGTGGGATTGGGCAAAGGGTGCAAGCGGTCACGCGCAACCGAAAGCACTGCCATCACCAATTGATCGGTCAGCCAGCTATACGCCCGCACCGTGGGGCGCGCGCGAAAAGGGTCATCTACAAAGGCGGCGGCGATGGCGGCACGGCCGCGCTTTTGCGCCTCGGCCAGAATGGTGACTGTCGCGCGCCGCACGTCCCGGTCGTCCTTGGCATCGGCGCAGGCCTGCGCCAAAGCCGCCTGCACCGCGGCGGGGTCAAAAATGTCGTGCGCCGGACAGATCAGACCGTCCGGCGCGCTATCTGTTTTATCTGTGGCGGGGGCCGGTTCAGAAACCGGCGCCACCAAAGCTGCGGGGGGCTGGCTCAAGGACAACGACCTGATTGTTACGGATGGTTGCGACGGCCAGACCACGTTCGTTCAGGCCATTGGGCAGCAGGCGAAAGATGCCGTTTGTGCCCTGAAAACCCTGCGGCGTGGTCAATGCGGATTTGGTGAGCGCATTGGCATCGCCACGGGCGACAAGCGCCCCGATCGCTGCGATCCCGTCATAGGCAAGGCCTGCAAGCGGGTGCGGTGCTTCGCCATAGACACCGGCATAGCGGGCCTCGAAATTGGCGCTCATCGCGCGGTCGGGCAGGGCGAAAAGACCGCCCTGCAGGCCTGGCAGGGACAGTGCCTGTGGTACGGCATTCCAACGCTGCAAGCCGATGAATTGTGTGTCGGTCGGGTTCACGCCCGCCTCTGGCAGGGCGGTGGCAAGGATCGGTAGATCGGCATTCACCCCGCCGGTCAGAAAGACAGCGTCAGCGCCGCCGGATTTGATCGCCCCGGCAATGCGCCCGGTTGAACCCAGGATGCCCTGCTGTGACAGCGGATAGCTTTCAACGGCGGCAACCTGACCGCCATTGCTGCGCACCGCGCGGGTGATCGCATCGCGCCCAACCTGACCGCCCACATCGTCGCCATGCACCACCGCAAAGCGGGTGTTGCCCTGACGCGCCGCGTATTGCACCAGCCGGTTGGCGGTGTTGTCAAAAGTTGCGCCAAGCACAAAGACGTTGCCGCCTGCGATGGTGGGGTTGTTGGAAAAGGCCAGAACGTTGATGTTGCGCGCGGCCACGGCCACACCTGCGGCATTGGCGGATTCAGCAAAAAGCGGCCCCAACAGGATCTTGGCCCCGTCGTTGGCGGCTTGCGTCGCAACACTGGCGGCTTGCACCGGGTCGCTGCCGGTGTTGTAGACGCGCAAATCAACCTCGACCCCGTTCAGATCAGAGATCGCCAGACGTGCAGCGTTTTCAAGGTTTGACGCCAGAAACTGGTCACTGCCTGTGGCGGAACCACCGGGCACCAAAAGCGCCACTTGCACAGGGGCTGATGTATCAATCCGCTGACCTGTATTTGCGCCGGGCGCCACGATGGCGGTGGGGGCGCAGGCAGACACCCACAGGAACGACAGAAAGGCCATCAGCAAGGCGAATGGCTTGCGAGGGCGCGGTAAAACGGCAAACATGTGCAGGCTTCCTTTGGTACTCTGGTCGGGACCATCATAGAGCCGGGGGCAGAAGGGTCTAGGGATGAATTTCAAAGCAACACAGCTACAGGCGGGGCTGTACCTTGTAGCCACGCCCATCGGGTCGGCGCGCGATATCACCTTGCGCGCGCTTGATGTGTTGGCAAGCGCCGACGTGATCGCGGCAGAGGATACGCGGACGGCGCGAAAACTGATGGATATTCATGGGGTTGCAATTGATGGACGGCCTCTTTTGGCGTTTCATGATCACTCTGGTGCGGGGGCCGTCAACCGGCTGGTGGCAGAGATGAAAGCCGGGAAATCCGTTGCCTATGTGTCCGAGGCCGGCACGCCACTTATTGCCGATCCGGGCTATGAACTGGGCCGCGCCGCAATGGCCCAAGATATCCTCGTGACCACGGCGCCCGGACCCTCTGCTGTGATTGCCGCACTAAGCGTCGCCGGGCTGCCCACCGACCGGTTTGCATTTGTTGGGTTCCTGCCCTCTGGCAAGACCCAGCGCGAAACCGAGATTGCGGCCCTGCGGGACACGCCATTTACGCTTGTTTTCTATGAAAGCCCGAAACGTGTTCATGGATTATTAGAAAGTCTGCGCGAAGTTTTGGGGGGTGGTCGCGATGCAGTTGTGTGTCGTGAATTGACCAAACGATTTGAAGAGGTGTTGCGCGGGACCCTGGATGAATTGGCGGACCAGTTCAGTGGCCGCAATGTCAAAGGCGAAATCGTTGTTCTTGTTGGGCGCGCGGGTGCCGTTGATGTGGATGATGCGATGATCGAAAGCGCGCTGCGCGACGCGATGCAGACGATGCGGGTTAAGGATGCGGCGACAACGGTCGCAGGCGCGCTGGGTTTGCCGCGCAGGCAGGTTTATCAGCTGGCGCTGACATTGGAGACAGATAAATGAGCGGACGCACAAGTTACTATGCCGGGGCCGCAGCCGAGGACATTGTGGCGTCCGATTATGCGCGGCGCGGATGGCCTGCGTTGAACAAGCGCTGGCGCGGTTCTGCCGGAGAAGTTGATTTGATCGTGCGCGAAGGCGATTGCATCGTCTTTGTCGAGGTCAAGAAAAGCCGCAGTTTTGCGCAGGCAGCAACGCGCCTGTCGCGTCGGCAGATGGATCGCATCTATGGCGCCGCGTCAGAATATATCGCCAACGAACCCAAGGGTCAGTTGACAGATGTGCGTTTTGACGTGGCCCTTGTGAACGCCCAAGGTGCAGTGCAGATCATCGAGAACGCATTCATGGACGCCTGATTTGCGCCATTGCACATGATCGGGGCTTGCCCCATGTAAAGGGCAGAATTTGCATGCCTGAGGTCGCCCATGTCCCTGAAAGTTGCCATCCAAATGGACCCGATCGGTCCGATTGACATTGATGCCGATAGCTCATTCCGCATCGCGGAAGAGGCGCAGGCGCGCGGTCACAGTCTGTTCTATTACACGCCCGACAAGCTGTCCTATAACGCAGGCCGCGTTATGGCGCAGGGCTGGCCGCTGACGGTTCAGCGGGTCAAGGGTGATCATTTCACCCTTGCCGCGCAGCAAGTGGTTGATCTGGCTGATTTTGATGTGGTCTGGTTGCGGCAGGATCCGCCGTTTGACATGGGCTATATCACCACGACGCATCTGCTTGATATGGTGCATCCTGAAACACTGGTGGTGAATGATCCGTTCTGGGTGCGCAATTACCCCGAAAAACTGCTGGTCCTGCAATTCCCGGACCTGACGCCACCCACAATGATCGCCCGCGATCTGGACACGCTGCGTGCCTTCCGGGCAGAGCACGGTGATGTCATCCTCAAACCGCTTTACGGCAACGGTGGTGCCGGTGTCTTCAAACTGCGCAAGGACGATAGCAATCTTGCGTCGCTGCACGAGCTTTTTGCCGGCATCAACCGCGAGCCCTTGATTATGCAGAAGTTTTTGCCGGACGTCACCAAGGGCGACAAACGTGTGATCCTTGTGGATGGCGAACCAGTGGGCGCGATCAACCGGGTGCCTGCGAAAGGTGAAACCCGGTCGAACATGCATGTGGGTGGCCGCCCGGAGAAGGTCGAATTGACAGATCGCGACCGCGAGATTTGCGCGCGGATCGGGCCGCTTTTGCGCGAGAAGGGTCAGGTCTTTGTGGGCATTGACGTGATCGGCGACTGGCTGACCGAAATTAACGTGACATCCCCCACAGGCATTCAAGAGCTAGAGCGCTTTGACGGGATCAATGTTGCAGAGAAGATCTGGCAAGCGATAGAGCGGCGCAGATCCTAAACCTCTTTCGACATGGCGAGCCGAAAACTGACCGCTTCGGCCACATGGGGTTGGCGGACCTCTTTGGCGCCATCCAGATCGGCAATTGTGCGGGCCACCCGCAGCACCCGGTGATACCCGCGCGCTGACAGTCCAAACCGTTCCGCAACGCGGGTCAAAAGCGTGCGGCCCTCGGCGTCCGGCGTCGCGATCTCCTCCAGAACAGCACCTTGTGCGTCCGCGTTGACGGTCATGTCCGACTGATCGGCAAAGCGCGCGGTCTGCACCGCGCGGGCGGCAGCGACCCGCGCTGCCACATCGGCGGATCGATCACCGCATTCGGGTAAGTCCAGATCGGTGAAGGCCACCGGCGGCACTTCGACCCGCAGGTCAAAGCGGTCCATCAACGGGCCAGAAATGCGGCCAAGATAATCTTCACCACAGATCGGGACGCGGGCGCAGGCGCGGGCCGGATCGGCGAGGTAGCCGCATTTGCAAGGGTTGGCGGCCGCCACCAGCATGAACCGGCAGGGATAGCGGACATGCGCATTGGCGCGCGCCACCACGACCTCGCCGGTTTCAATCGGTTGGCGCAGGGTCTCCAGCACAGTGCGCGGGAATTCGGGGAATTCGTCCATGAACAGCACGCCGTTGTGCGCCAGGGAAATCTCGCCCGGTTTCGCGCCACGGCCACCGCCGACGATGGCCGCCATTGACGCGGTATGGTGGGGCTCGCGAAACGGGCGCTGGCGGCTGATCCCGCCTTCGTCCAGTAACCCGGCCAGCGAATGGATCATCGAGGTCTCCAACGCCTCTGCCGGGGTCAGCGGCGGCATGATCCCCGGTAAGCGGGCCGCCAGCATGGATTTTCCCGACCCCGGAGAACCGACCATCAGCAGGTGATGCCGCCCGGCGGCGGCGATTTCCAGCGCACGTTTGGCGCGTTCCTGGCCTTTGACTTCGGCCAGATCGCGCGCACCGCTGGGCCCTGTGACTTCGCCGGGTGTGGCGGGGGCCAAAACCGCCTGACCACTAAAGTGCTGCACCGCCTCGGCCAGTGACCGCGGGGCAATCACCGCCACCGCGTCGACCCATGCGGCCTCTGCCCCGCAGGTGGCAGGGCACATGAGCGTCCGGTCATCGGCACTGGCCGTCATCGCGGCGGGCAATGCGCCCACAACCGGCACCAGCCCGCCGTCAAGGGAAAGTTCTCCCAGCGCCACAGTGCCGGCCACAGCCTCGCGCGGGACCACGTCAAGGGCTGCGAGCACTGCCAGCGCAATCGGCAAATCGAAATGCGATCCCTCTTTGGGCATATCGGCAGGTGAGAGGTTGATCGTGATCCGCTTGGACGGCAGCGCGATCGACATTGCCGACAAGGCAGACCTGACCCGTTCGCGCGCCTCTGACACGGCCTTGTCCGGCAGGCCGACGATGGCGAAGGCTGGCATGCCGGGGGCGACGGCGCATTGCACTTCGACCTGACGCGCCTCTATCCCGTCGAATGCAACTGTATAGGCCACCACTGACATGAACCATCGTCCCCTTCTTGGTTAACGAATAGGGGCCAGAGGGTTTAAGATTGGTTAACGCTCCAGAAGCGCCATGAATTTCGGCCAAGCGGCTGCATCGGCAACGGTTTTGTCGCGGCAGAAGGCGTTGCAAAATCCGAAAATGCGTCCCTCGATCTGCGCCAGATGGGTCACATCTTCGCCTGAATACGGGCATCGGTCGTTTTCAGGCGTGCCATCGGTGACAGGCTCTGCGGTCAGTGGCGTTGGTCCCGGCCAGGGAATCTCTGGCAGGGCGTGTCGGTAGGGCATCGGATCATAAGTCTCGGTCAGTCCCATGGCGCGCCAGCGGCGAAAGGCCGGGTCATCAAGATGCGCCGCCACATAGCTTTGCGTCGAACCATCGACCGGCAGACCATAGGTCGCGATCCGTCCGGCGACGGGGGCATAAAATGCGTCAACCAGTGTGTAATCACCAAACAACCACGGGCCGTCCGCGCCATAGAGATCTTTGGCGCGTTGCCACAGCGTCATGATCCGGTCGAGATCGGCTTTGACATCGTCAGACACGGCAAACCCATTCCAGCCATGTGCCAGCATCTGCGGGCAAGCGCCACGCAACGCACTGAAACCGCTGTGCATTTCCGATGCCATAGACCGCGCCAGCGCGCGTGCGGCGGGGTCCTTGGGATAAAGCGCAAGGTCCGGGTTTTCCTCTGCCAAAGTCTCTGCCATGGCCAAACTATCGGTCAAGATGCCACCTTGCGGCGTGCGCATTGCGGGTACGGTGCGGGCGGGCGCCAAGGCGGCAAGGTCTTCGCGGTAGGTGCCGCTGTAAAGCCCGACGAGCGTTGTTTTGTAAGGCAGGTCAAAACATTCCAGCATCAACCAGCCGCGCATGGACCAGCTTGAAAACGTGCGGTCCCCGATAAAGAGTTCATAAGTCATGACAGGACCTTAGCGGCGACCTTGGCGCGCGGCCAACGCTGCTTCGTGACGCGACCCATCAGGGAATGTGATTGATGCGTCCGACCTGCCAGCGCCCGTTTCGCATCTGCAATTCAGTTGTCGACAGGTTCTCGATCTGGTGGCCCATCGCCTGATAGGCGGTGCTGCCGCTGGCGCGTTGGATTTGGGTCATGATCACCCCGATGTGGGCCACGGCGATGATGTCGTGGTCCGGGTGGCGCGCGATCAGCTGGTCGACCGACGCACCGACGCGGGCGGCCACCGCGTTCCAGCTTTCGCCATCGGGTGGCGCAAGATCGCCGGGCTCTTCCCAAAACCTGCGGCTCAGCGTGGGGTCGCGTGCGGCAACCTTGTCAAAGGGCAGCCCATCCCAAGCGCCAAAGTTGAATTCGCGCAACGCCGGGTCGTCCGGCAACCGGGTTCGTGTGCCGCCAATGGCCGTGGCCGTGGCGCTGGCGCGGGACAAATCAGAGGCGACGACGATTGCGTCCTGCGGCAGACTGGCATCGACGCGTGCGATCAGGGCGTGATCTGACAGGTCAGCAGGAACATCGCGCCAGCCGACAAATGATTTTTCATGTGTCGGCCCGTGGCGCACCCAAAAGAACCGAGTCATGCCGGCAGCGCCCCTTTGAGGATTTGCGGTAGACCGGCGGTAACAAATACCGTGCAGTCGCTTTGCGCTGCGATGCGTTGATTCAAGTGTCCCTGTGCCGCGCGGAACCGGCGCGCCAGCGCGTTATCCGGTACAACGCCTTGCCCCACCTCGTTCGAGACCACGACAACAGGGCAGGGACATTCGGCAAGGGACGACAAAAGGTCGGCCTGTTGGGCGTCCAGGTCATGCTCTGCCAGCATATGATTGGTCAGCCAAAGAGTGGCGCAATCCAGCAGGACAACCTCATCCGGTTGGCGGTCCCTGAGCGCACTGGGAACATCAAGCGGCGCTTCGACCGTGTGCCAGCCATCGCCACGCTGCGCGATGTGACGGGAAATTTTCTTGCGCATTTCGTCGTCAAACGCTTGGGCTGTCGCGATGTAAATGCGTTTTCCACCAATAAGTTGCACCAAATCTTCGGCAAAGGCTGACTTGCCGGATGCGGCACCACCAAGCACGAGGGTTAAGGTGTTGATCATCTATTTGAAACTTTTCGTCATCCAACTAGGCCGGTGCTGCGTACCTAGAACATCCACAAGCCTGAACACAAGTTTGACCGATGGGGGAATGACTGATGGCCTTAGACGGATTTGCAGACCAAAGCCTTTCGCGGACCGCGATGAAGGCAGAGCTATTGGACGCCGAAACCGAGCTGCAGTTGGCGTATGCCTGGCGTGACCAGCGTTGCGAAAAATCGCTGCACCGCCTGATCACCGCGTATATGCGCCTCGCAATCTCAATGGCCTCGAAATTCAAGCGCTACGGCGCGCCGATGAACGATCTTATCCAAGAGGCATCTGTCGGCCTGATGAAGGCAGCTGACAAGTTCGACCCCGATCGCGGCGTCCGCTTTTCGACCTACGCTGTCTGGTGGATCAAGGCGTCCATTCAGGACTACGTGATGCGGAATTGGTCGATGGTGCGGACCGGGTCCACGTCCTCTCAAAAGTCGCTGTTCTTCAACATGCGCCGCGTTCAGGCCCGGCTAGAGCGTGAAGCGGCCGCCGAAGGTCGCGTGTTGGAAGGCCACGTGATGCGGAAATTGATCGCGTCCGAGGTCGGCGTGCCGTTGCATGATGTTGAGATGATGGAGGGGCGTTTGTCAGGCTCTGATTTCTCGCTCAATGCGACGCAATCGACCGAGGATGAGGGACGCGAGTGGATTGACGCACTCGAAGACGATTCTGCGCAAGCGGCGGAAAACGTTGAGAACTCTCACGACAATGCGACCCTGCGCCAATGGTTGCTCTCCGCACTGACCGACCTCAATGAGCGTGAACGCTTCATCGTCCGAGAGCGCAAGTTGCGCGACGATCCCCGGACTTTGGAAAGCCTCGGGACAGAGCTTGGGCTGTCAAAGGAACGGGTGCGGCAGCTAGAGGCCGCAGCCTTCGGCAAGATGCGCAAGAAGCTCGAAGCGACCAGCACAGAGGTTCACCGCTTCTTGGCGTGATCCATTGTCATTGCCCGGCATACTGCCCTAGTGTTTGCCCGATCAAAGGAGCGGGCAAATGCTGGCAAACAAACACATATTGGTGATCATCGGTGGCGGGATCGCGGCCTTCAAGGCGCTGGACCTGATCCGCCGCCTGCGCGAGCGCGGTGCGACGGTGACCCCGGTGCTGACGAATGCGGGGGCAGAGTTTGTCACGCCGCTGTCGGTTTCTGCCTTGGCGGGCAACAAGGTATTTCAGCAACTTTTTGATCTCAATGATGAATCCGAGATGGGGCATATTGAGCTGTCACGTGCGGCGGATCTGATTGTCGTGGCCCCAGGCACGGCTGATCTGATGGCCAAGATGGCGGCAGGGCTGGCGAATGACCTTGCCTCGACCCTGCTTTTGGCAACTGACAAACGGGTGCTGGTGGCCCCGTCGATGAATGTGCGGATGTGGCAGCATCCGGCGACCCAGCGCAATCTGGCGACGCTGAACGATGACGGTATCCTGCTTGTCGGCCCGAATGAGGGCGATATGGCCTGCGGCGAATACGGGCCGGGCCGAATGGCGGAACCTCTTGAAATTGTTGACGCAATTGATGCCGCCTTGGCGGATGGCCCGTTGAAGGACAAGCATGTTCTCGTCACCTCTGGCCCAACACATGAGCCGATTGACCCGGTCCGCTATATCGCCAACCGGTCGTCCGGCGCGCAAGGCACAGCAATTGCGAAGGCGTTGAAAGCGCTCGGGGCAGATGTGACTTTTGTCACCGGCCCCGCGGACGTGCCGCCGCCGATGGATGTCACTGTTGTGAAGGTGCAGACAGCATTGGACATGTCCAAAGCGGTTGCGGACGCGCTGCCCGCAGATGCGGCCGTATTTGCGGCCGCCGTTGCCGACTGGCGCGTCAAAAACGCGGGCGATAGCAAAATCAAGAAAGACGGTAAGGGTTTGCCATCATTGGATTTTGCGGAAAACCCCGACATCCTTGCCGGTGTGGCGCAGATGAAAGCCGGGCGCCCGAAACTGGTGGTCGGATTTGCCGCCGAAACGGACGATGTGATCAAACATGCCACGGCCAAACGGGACCGAAAGGGCTGTGACTGGATCGTCGCCAACGATGTCTCACCTGCGACGGGCATCATGGGCGGGGCTGAAAACGACGTGACCCTGATTACTGCAGACGGCGCAGAGGACTGGCCCCGGATGGGCAAGGCGGCTGTCGCAGCGCGTTTGGCGGAAAAAATCGCGGCCGCACTCTCAGACGGTTAACGCAGAAAAAATGCAAGTCACAGACGATACACACACCATGCACATGCCATGCATACGCAAAGATGAACACGTCTTCACATTAACTGAAGCGCGGGCTTTAGACGGATGAAACCTTTGATCAAAATCGCCTGGGCGCCGGGCGCGGATATGGACCTGCCGTTGCCATCCTATGCGACGGCGGGGGCTGCCGGGGCAGATGTCTGCGCCAATATCCCTGATCACAAAAGGATAATTCTGGCCCCGCGCGCCCGCAAACTGATCCCAACCGGGTTGCGCATGGCGATCCCGGCGGGGTTCGAGGTGCAGATCAGGCCAAGGTCGGGGCTGGCGCTGAAGCATGGGATCGGCATGGTCAATGCGCCCGGCACCATCGACAGCGACTATCGTGGGCCTGTCGGCGTGATCTTGATTAACCATGGCCAGGAAGATTTCACCGTGACTCACGGGATGCGCATTGCGCAGATGGTGGTGGCCCCGGTCACGGTCGCGGACTTTGCGCTGGGCGATCTGGATGAAACGGCGCGCGGCAGCGGTGGCTTTGGGTCGACCGGGTTCACATCGTGATTATGGTCGGCGCGATGGCGGCGGTGCTTTGGATCACCGGCATGGTGATGGGCACCCCGCGTCAGGCGCGCTGGACGATGATCGGCATTCTGATGGTTGCGGTCATTGCGGGCCACATCGTCTTGCCGGACGGCCATCCGCTGCGCGAGGCAACGGGCGGCGACGCGCGGCTGTGGTTATTGATCCTTGCCGGTGGTGCGCTTGTCTGGGGGTATGGGCGCATTTTGGGCCGGTTGCGTCGGCGGGCAGAAGCGCGGGATGCTCCTGCGCCAAAGGCTGGCGGGTTTTCACCGACCGAGCTGGACCGCTATGCCCGGCACATTATCCTGCGCGAGGTTGGTGGACCGGGGCAAAAGGCCCTGAAAGAGGCGCAGGTCTTGGTGGTTGGTGCAGGTGGGCTGGGATCGCCCGCGCTGCAATACCTTGCGGCGGCGGGCGTCGGCACCATTGGGGTGATTGATGATGATGTGGTGGACAATGCCAACCTGCAACGGCAGGTGATCCATGTTGATGCGGCCATTGGTGCGCCCAAAGTGCACTCTGCGGCAGAGGCGATTGCGGCGCAAAACCCCTTTGTCACCGTGCGACCCTATCAGCGGCGCTTGACCGAAGAGATCGCAGCGGAGTTGTTTGCTGATTACGATCTGATCCTGGATGGGTCCGACAATTTTGATACTCGCTACTTGGTGAACCAGGTGGCTGTTGCGCAGGGCAAGCCCCTGATCGCTGCGGCACTGACGCAATGGGAAGGTCAAATCAGCCTTTATGATCCAAAGCGCGGAGGCCCCTGTTATCGTTGCCTTTTTCCGCAGGCCCCTGACGCGTCTTTGGTGCCAACCTGTGCCGAAGCGGGCGTGATCGGGCCGTTGCCCGGTGTGGTTGGATCCATGATGGCAGTCGAGGCGGTCAAGCAGATCACAGACGCGGGCGAAGGGCTGCGTGGGCGCTTGCTGATTTATGATGCACTTTACGCGGAAACTCGGGTGATCGCAGCCAAAGCGCGCGCGGATTGCCCCGATTGTGGTGGGCAGGGCTTGCAAGGGGCGTGAGCGCGGGTAGTCTTGGCGGGTCTTAACCTGGGGGTTTACCATGAAAATTCTTGCAACGCTGGCCGCGACGGCCGTGATGGCCACATCTGCAATGGCGGACGGGCATCTGACCGATCTGGAAGGCCGCGAAATCGTGGTGGTCACGGAAAACGCATATCCGCCGCTGCAGTTCATTGATGGCGACGGCAACGCCGTCGGCTGGGAATACGACGCGATGGAAGTCATCGCAGAGCGGCTGAACGCGACCGTGGTCTATGAAAACATCAGCTGGGACGCGATGATCGCCGCCGTCAGCGAAGGCCAGTTCGACATGGGCATGACCGGGATCACCATCCGCGAGGACCGCGCGGAAGTTGTTGATTTTTCGGACAAATACATGACGTCCGAGATGGTGATGATGGTGCGCGGGGACGAAGAGCGGTTCACCGATGCCGCGTCTTTTGCCGCTGACGATGATCTGCTGATGGCAGCCCAGCCCGGCACGACGCCCTTCTACGTGGGCGTCTATGACGTGTTGGACGGGGACGAGGCGAACCCGCGCATCAAGCTGATGGAAACCTTTGGTGCCACGGTGCAGGCGCTGCGCGCAGGTGATGTGGACCTGATCCTGACGGACGGCACGGCGGGCAACGGCTATGTCGATGCCTCGGACGGCGCGCTCAAGATCATTGGCGAAAAGCTGGGGACCGAGGATTTTGGTTTCATCTTTCCCAAGGGGTCTGATCTGGTCGCACCGATCAATGCAGCAATTGCCGATATGGAGGCCGACGGCACGATTGATGCGCTAAACACCAAGTGGTTCCTTGACTTCAAGGTGGGCGGCTAAGGCCCAGGGCCCCCGGCATAGGTCGGGGGCCGTTTCAAGATGATCCCCACATCCCCCAATGATGACGACTTTCCGTGGTGGCTGGTGGCGGTGCTGGCCATCGGGGCCTGGATGTTTTTCCAGGTTCTCACGGACGAGGCCTATACCAAGGTGCTGACCACCCTGTCCAAGGGCATCCGCACCACGGTTTTTGTAGCACTTGTCAGCTATGCGATGGCCTGCGCGCTGGGGCTGTTGCTCGCACTTGGGGCCTTGTCCAAATCCTTGATTCTCCGGCAGATTTGCCGGTTCTATGTCGAGGTGATGCGCGGCATTCCGATCATTGTGCTGCTGCTTTACGTGGCCTTTGTGCTGGCGCCCGCGATGGTGATTTCATGGAACTGGCTGGCGCAGGGGCTGGGGTTTGAAGGGATCCGCACGCGTGACTTTTCGCTGCTGTGGCGGGCGATCATTGCGCTGACGTTGGCCTATGCGTCGTTTCTGGCAGAGGTCTTTCGCGCTGGATTGCAGTCCGTAGACGCAGGCCAGATCGAGGCGGCAGAGGCGCTGGGGCTCAGCCGGTGGCAACGGTTTCGGTTTATCGTCTTCCCGCAAGCGTTGCGGACAATCCTGCCGCCGTTGGGCAATGATTTCGTGGCAATGGTCAAGGATTCGTCCTTGGTCAGCGTGCTGGGCGTGACCGACATTACACAACTCGGGAAGGTCACGGCGGCGGGCAATTTCCGGTATTTTGAAACCTATAACGTGGTGGCGCTGGTCTATCTGACAATGACGATCGGTCTGTCGCTGTTGCTGCGGCGGTTCGAGGCACGGATGCGGCAGCGATAACCGCACCAGCGGGATTTGGATATTTTTTGGCCAGAAGAAGCAGGGGGTTCTGGCAAGTCAGGCAGCGCGGTCCTAGGTTGTGGGCAAAGGAGATTTGCCATGACCAATCCGCTGCTGACTGACTGGGACACGCCGTTTGGGCTGCCCCCATTTGACAAGATCTCTGACGATGATTTTGCGCCTGCTGTGGACGCGGCGTTGGATGAGGCGCGGGCAAATTTGAAGGCGATCACCGAGAACGCTGAAGCGCCGACATTTGCCAATACGATTGAAGCGCTTGAGTTGTCCGAGGACACCTTGGGCCGGGTCTTGGGCGTGTTTTATGGCATCGCGGGTGCAGATTCGAACGCCGCGCGCGAGGCGTTGCAGCGGGACTTTGCACCCAAGCTAAGCGCCTATGGATCAGAGGTGACCGAGAACAAGGCGCTGTTTGCGCGGATTGAGGCGATCTGGGAGGCGCGTGAGAGCCTTGATCTGACGGATGAACAACAACGAGTGCTGATGCTGACCCGGCGCGGGTTCGTGCGGGCCGGTGCGCAGTTGGAAGGGGACGCGGCAAAGGAATTGCGCGCGGTCAAGTCGCGCCTGTCTGTGCTGGGCACAGAGTTTACGCAGAACCTGCTGGCGGATGAACGCGACTGGCACATGGTGCTGGACAAGGACGGGTTGGAAGGACTGCCGGATTTTGTCGTGGCCACAGCGCGCGGCGCAGGCAAGGAATTGGATGCAGACGGGCCGGTCGTAACGCTGTCGCGGTCGTTGATTGTGCCGTTCTTGCAATTCTCGTCCCGGCGGGACTTGCGCCAAAAGGCCTATGAGGCCTGGACAGCACGCGGGGCCAATGGCGGCAAGACCGACAACCGTGGCATCGCGGCGGAAACGCTGAAGCTGCGGCAAAGACGGGCCGAATTGTTGGGCTATGACAGCTTTGCCGATTTCAAGCTGGAAACCGAGATGGCGGGCACGCCCGGCGCGGTGCGCGATCTGTTGATGGAGGTCTGGAAACCGGCCAAAGCCGCCGCTGAAAGCGACGCCAAGGCGCTGGAGCGGATGCTGCATGCCGATGGCTGGGATGGCCCGTTAGAGCCTTGGGATTGGCGCTATTACTCCGAAAAGCGGCGTCAGGAATTGCATGATCTGGATGAGGCTGAATTGAAGCCTTACCTGCAATTGGACCGCATGATCGAGGCGTCATTTGCCTGTGCCAACCGGCTGTTCGGGTTGACGTTCAAGCCGCTGGATGGCCCTGTCTATCACCCCGATGTGCGGCTCTACGAAGTGACGCGCAACGGCGCGCATGTGGCTGTTTTCATTGGCGATTACTTTGCGCGACCCAGCAAACGGTCAGGGGCGTGGTGCATGGCGATGCGCAGCCAGCAGCGGCTCGCGGGTGAGGTGCGGCCCCATGTGGTGAATGTGTGCAACTTCGCCAAACCCGAAGAGGGGAAACCTGCGCTTTTGTCGTATGACGATGCGCGCACGCTGTTCCACGAGTTCGGCCATGCGCTGCACCAGATGCTGTCGGATGTGACTTATGAAAGTATCAGCGGGACATCTGTGGCGCGCGATTTTGTGGAACTGCCCAGCCAGCTTTATGAACACTGGCTGGAGGTGCCGCAGGTCTTGCAGGAATTTGCGACCCATGCCGACACAGGCGAGGCGATGCCGGACGAGATGTTGCAGCGCGTGCTGAAGGCCGCGACGTATGACATGGGGTTCCAAACGGTGGAATATGTCGCCAGCGCACTGGTCGATCTTGCGTTCCACGACGGCCCAGCACCTGCAGACCCGATGCAGAAACAGGCTGAGGTGCTGGAAGAGATCGGGATGCCCAATGCCATTCGCATGCGCCACGCCACGCCGCATTTTGCGCATGTGTTCGCAGGCGACGGCTATTCCAGTGGCTATTACAGCTACATGTGGTCCGAAGTCATGGACGCTGACGCCTTTGCCGCCTTTGAAGAGGCGGGCGACCCGTTTGATGCGGCTACTGCGATGAAGCTGGAACAGACGGTCCTGTCCTCTGGCGGGTCTGTCGATGCCGCAGAGCTTTATACCGCGTTCCGCGGGCGTCTGCCGGGGGTCGAGGCACTGTTGAAGGGCCGGGGGCTGGACGACGCAGCCTAGCGGGTGTCGTCGGGGTGCTTTTGCACGCCGACCGGATCCTTATGGATCAGCACGTCCGCGCGGGGATATCTCGCAATGATTGCCCGGCGCAAGGCGGCACCGATCGCATGGGCATCGTTGAGCGTTTGATCCCCGTTCAGCTCAATATGCAGGTTCACGAAAACGCGGCTGCCCGCGCGGCGGGTCTTGAGGTCGTGAAATCCATGCACACCGGGAAAGTTATGCGCAATCGCGGTGATGCCTGCGATCATCGCGGGGTCAGCTTGCCGGTCCATCAGCGCGTCCCAGGCTGTTTTGCCGATGCGGATGGCGCCGACTGCAAGCAGGGCAGCAGCGCCAAGGGCCACCACGCTGTCAACGCGGCCAAGACCAAGCGTGGCACTGGCCCAAAGTGCGATCAACGCACCGACGTTGGGGATCAGGTCGCCAAGATAGTGCAGTGAATCGGCGCGCACCACTGCGTTGCCGGTCTGCCGTGCCACGCGGCGTTGCCAGATCACCAGCCCAAGGGTGACAGCGATGGAAAAGACCATGACCGCCATGCCTTGTCCCTCTCGCTGGGGCAGGGTGACGGTGTCGTCTAGCAGGCGCAGCACGGCAGCCACAGCGATGACCCCGGCAGAGATCAGGATAAAAAGCGACTGGCCCAGGGCAGCAAGATCCTCGGCCGAGCTATGGCCGAAGTTGTGGTCGTCATCAGCGGGTTTGGCAGCATAAGCGATGGCTGCCAGCCCCCCCAGCGACATCATCAGATCCATCGCGCTGTCGGCCAGTGTTGCAGCCACGGCGAGCGACCCGGTCTGCCCCAGCGCCCAAAGCTTGGCAAGGACAAGCACAAGCGCCACTGAAACAGAGAGCACCCCGGCAGAGAGGTTCAATTTGGTGTCATGTTGCGCGGTCATGCCCGAGATTTAGCGGTTTGGGCGGGAAAGGTCAGTCTCTTTCTTCGCCCGGGAGCGTCCCCCAAAGCCCGTCTTGCGGTGCCCAGCCGCGATAGCCGGCGGCGGTGAGTTCGCACCAGCCTGCCGCGCAGCTGCCAAGGCGTGCGATCACGCCCGCCTCGAGCACGGCGCGTTCATGGGCTGTAGCATCCGGTTTGGCGCGCAGGGCGGTCATATCGGTGTCGATAATCACGGTGCGGACGCCCGACAACATGGTGTAGTGGACCCAGCCCCCCTGACCTTCGCGGTCGATGACGCGACGCCAGTGGCCGTATTCGGCGATCACCTGCAATGGCATGCTCTTGCGGCGAAAGACCCAGTCGATCCGGTGCGACAGCGACGGGCCGCGCCGCACGTTGCTTTCCTGCGCCTTGAGGCTGACAAAGCGCGGCAGGGGCAGGTTGGTTTCCGGCCCGAAAAGTGGTGCAGTTGCGGGGGCATTGGCGGCCTGGGTCGCCTCTTGCGCGTGTGCCACAGGGGCCAGCAGCAGCATCACCAGAAGAAGCCGTTGAATTGTCATGGGACCGCCTGTCACTTACCGCACCTGCCGCGCGTGATCGTTCTTGTGTCACGCGTCGGTTATCTGGCAACCTGACAGCAGTTGCGTGATTTGCAAAGCATCTGGGAGGTGCCAATGCCGGGGAAAAAGCTGAGTGTTGTTGTGACGCGACGGTTGCCCGAGGTTGTTGAGACCCGGATGAAAGAGCTGTTTGATGTGACCTTGCGCGAAGATGATGCGCCGTTGTCGGACACGGCGCTGGCCGCGGCATTGGCGGATGCGGATATCTTGGTGCCGACGATCACCGATCAGATTGATGCCAAGATGCTGGCGCAAGCCGGTGAGCGGTTGAAGCTGATCGCCAATTACGGGGCAGGGGTCGACAATATTGACGTAGCCACGGCCCGGCAGCGCGGCATTCTGGTGTCCAATACCCCCGGTGTGACCACGGACGACACTGCCGATATGACCATGGCACTGATGTTGGGTGTGATCCGGCGGGTGCCAGAGGGCGTGGCGCTAGCGCAGTCGGGCGATTGGCCCGGTTGGGCGCCCACAGCGATGATGGGCGGCAGGCTGGGCGGGCGGCGTCTGGGAATTTTGGGCATGGGCCGGATTGGGCAGGCAGTGGCGCGGCGGGCGG
Organism: Yoonia sp. R2331; assembly: GCF_041103235.1. Taxonomy (NCBI): domain Bacteria; kingdom Pseudomonadati; phylum Pseudomonadota; class Alphaproteobacteria; order Rhodobacterales; family Paracoccaceae; genus Cognatiyoonia; species Cognatiyoonia denitrificans. Next base: position 610,773 of record NZ_JBGCUN010000001.1, read on the forward strand.
CAGCCTTTGGGATGCAAATCCACTACCACAACCGCAAACGCCTGCGCCCCGAGATCGAGGAGGCGCTAGAGGCCACCTATTGGGAGAGTCTTGATCAGATGGTGGCACGGATGGATGTGGTGTCGGTAAATTGCCCACATACGCCAAGCACCTTTCATCTTATGAATGCGCGGCGGTTGAAGCTGATGAAACCCGAGGCGGTGATTGTGAACACCTCGCGCGGAGAGGTGATTGACGAAAACGCGCTGACCCGGATGCTGCGCGCGGGCGAGATTGCGGGGGCAGGCCTCGATGTCTACGAGCGTGGGCATCAGATGAACCCGCGGCTGAAGGCGCAGCCCAATGTGATCCTGCTGCCGCACATGGGTTCGGCCACGCTGGAGGGGCGGATCGAGATGGGCGAGAAGGTGATCATCAACATCAAGACCTTTGCTGACGGGCATCGGCCGCCTGATCTGGTGGTGCCGGGGATGTTGTGACGGCGCGCGCCGCTGTTGGCCGCGATACGCGGCCAAGGCGCCCCGCCCACCGTCCCGGTCAGGTGATAGGCTAAGTGATGCGAGATGAGGTGGCGTAACGGCCTTTTTCGACGGATGGCTGTCTCACACAAATGTGCTGCGCGCGGCAGGTCATGCCGCGCGGAAACGTGCCGGAATGCGCGCCTTAGCGGGCGCCGAATTCCGGGGTGGCGACGTAGTTCATCGCAGAAAACCGTAGCATGTCATTATCGGCGCGGCCGGTCACAGGTTCGGGCTGTATACAGGCGCTAAGCGCCAACAGGGCCAACACCGCCATCAGGGGTGTGCGTTTCATCTGCTCTCACTTTCCTCAATCCGCATCTTATGTGCGGTGATCGCAATATAACCTAAACGTAAAGTTAAGGATGCAGGAAAATATAGGTCGCATTTTCCCCGTTGCAAAAATGCATGGGGGTCACGGTTTTAGCCGACCGGGGGCCATTTGACAGGCACTTCGGCGGTGCCGATGTTGTTGTCGAGGGCATCCATGTAGGCATCCATATTGTGGTTCAGACCGAAACGGGGCCGTCTATGCACAAGATGTGGGGCGCGACCCATGTGGTGAAAACTGCCGACAAGCGCTGTCACCGGGTCGTCCACGCGGCAGATACTCAGGCAATGGGCGTCGTCCACGACCCGCCCGCGCGCCTTGCGCGGGCGCGGTGCGGCAAAGCCGATGCCGGTGCGTTTCCAGCTTTTGGACAGGATTTGCGTGGCCGCAGCCCCCAGCGAATGGCCGACGATGACAGTGGGACGGCGGTCGCCCATCCAGTCATAGATCGCCTTGGCGTGGGCCAGAAAACCCTGATGCCAGATCGTGCCGCTGGCACCTCTTTTGGCGTCCTGATTGTTCAGCGCATATTGTTCATGCCCGATGCGAAAGGGGCGGAAATTGAACTGGATATGGTCCAGCAGCGAATTGGTGCCGGGAATGATCAGAAAGCCATTGTTCAAGAGCGTCGCCTCGGCCCCAGGGATCGGACATTCATCAACGATCATGCCGCGCAGCGTGGCGTTGCGGTGCATGTCGTAAGCGTTGGCCGCGAGTTTCGCCGCTTCTTTCACCGGATAGCTGACGATTGTCATGGACGATCCCCCTTTGTTGCCGGGCAGTCTGGCGCGGCGGGGCCGACAAATCCAGTGGGGGATTCCTGACTGGGGTAGGCCTTGGGGCGCATGCGTCTGCGGTATGTCTGGCCAAAGGCCAATTTGACCGTTTTTCTGTCCCGCAGAGAATGTCTGCTTTGGTTGGTCCGCAAGACCACTCGCAGAGAAAACAGCTTATGGCCGCCACGCGTCACATGCGCCCATCATGTCAATCGTGACCGCATGGGCGCATCGTGATCACAGCTCACTTACCGTGATCGCATAGCGTGTGGTGAACGGTTCACTTGCCGAAAGTGGCGTCTGCGTCGCGATACCAGATCGCGGAAGTGGCGCATCGGAATTTGCCGAATGCGCGACACCCAGATCAAAAGCCGCCGCAACTGGTTCAATCCCGATGGCGCAAAAACGACCGCTCCAGGGGTAGGCCTTGCGACCACGGTTTGAGAGCCACAACAGGCATTGCGGAAATGTTGCGATATCCCAGGACAAATCGACGGCAAATCGATTTTGCAGGTCTGACAGGCGCACATCACCTTCTGTCAGCGAAACAGCCAAGAGTTCTTCTGTCTGGATGGCAAGGGGCAGGCGCGTGACGTCCGCGCCTGACCCGTCTTTTGTCTGTATCTGTGTCAGCGTGTCGGTGGTTGTGTCGGGCATGCATTGCGACGCATCATCCACGGGAACAGGGAAGGTTCTGACGCGTGTCAGCGACGGAATGCTAAGCTGCGCAGCCCCCGCCTGACCGGGCAAGGCAAAAATGGGGTGCAGCCCAATCGGCAGCGCAGCATCGCGGTGCATTTCGATGTGCAAATCAAGTTTAATCTGCTCACCGGTCCCCCGTGAAATGCACCGCGTCAGCCGACGAACGACATGGTCTTCGGGATAGTCGATGGCGATCGTGATCGCGGTGCTAGTCTGTTCCACTAGGTGCCAGCAATGGTTCGCACTATAGCCATGGGCAAAATCGTCCGCAGGCGGAATTGTTGGATCAAGCCCATCCATCCAATGCGGCGGCAAGTCGGTTCGCGCTGTGGCAACACCGAACGGCACACATGGGAATTCTCCGCGCAACCGCTGCAAGATGGGTGGCAGGGTGTCGCGTTTTTCCGGCGGATCATCAGCCCAAGGTGCGACGGCGAATGGCTGAACCTTGCGGCCGTCCGAAAGCGTGAACCAGACCGGGCCAAGCATTCCGCCACGTGCGGCGACCTCGCCGCGGATGCTCCCCCAATCAAAGGTCCAAACCGTATCGGTCAAATCGTAATGCCGCCGTCAATGTTGATCGCCTGACCCGTCACAAACGCACCATCGTCCGAAGCAAGAAAAGCGCAGAGGCCCGCAATTTCGTCGGGTTTGCCGAACCGCCCAGCAGGTTGGCGGTCGATGAAGAATTTCATCGCGGCCTCTTGGCTGCCCATCTGGTCTGCCAGATCCGCAATGCGACCTTGCAGGCTGGGGCTATCAACGGTGCCCGGACAGATCGCGTTGCACCGGATTTGGTCGGGCAGGTAATCAGAAGCAATTGATTTTGTCAGCCCCAGAACGCCGCCCTTGGTCGCACAATATGCTGCGCGTTTGGGAAACCCTTTGATGGAACTCGCCACCGACCCGATTGTAATGATGCTGCCGCCTTGCGCCTTCATCTTCGGAATACCTGCACCCAATACCAGAAAGGCACTGTCCAATGTGATGGCGCAGGACCGACGCCAATCCTCAAGGCTGCATTCCTCAATCGTGCCTTGGTGGACGTAGCCGACCGCGTGAACCAGCACGTCAATCCGGTCGAATGTGTCAAAGTAGGCAGTGACATCAGCGGCGTGTGTCGCGTCCAGCCCCGCGATGTCCGCGCCTTTGAGGTCAGATAACAAACCCGCATTCAAATCGGACGCATGGACCTGCGCCCCCTCTGCCAGCAAACGCTCCGCGATGGCCCGCCCGATCCCTTGGCCCGCCGCCGTCACCACGGCGGTTTTCCCGGCCAGACGTTTGGTCAGGTCCATAAGGTTCCCTCCAGTGCGGTCACAGTTTGGCTTTGCGCGCCCAACCCCTCTATTCCAAGGTTCACAGTATCGCCGATTTTGAGAAATTGAGGTGGCGTCATACCCGCCCCGACACCGGGAGGCGTGCCGGTGCAGATAAGATCACCCGGTTCCAGCACCGTGAATTCGGACAGGTAACAGACAATTGTTGCGGGATCGAAGATCATGGTGTTGGTATTGCCGGTCTGCATGCGCACGCCATTCACATCAAGCCACATCGGCAAGGCCGCGGCATTGCCGACCTCATCAGGCGTGACGATCCACGGGCCGGTTGGACAGAAATTCGGAAAGCTTTTTCCCTTCGCCCACTGGCCGCCCCGTTCCAGCTGCCAGGCACGTTCCGACAGATCGTTCACGACGGTAAACCCCAGAATGTGATCAAGCGCGTCGGCCTTGGAGATATTCAATGCCCGCTGGCCAATCACGATCCCCAGTTCGACCTCCCAATCGAGTTTCGTCATTTTCGCTGAATACAGGATCGGCGCATGTGGCGCGCAGAACGTCGCTGCGGATTTGTTGAACAAGATCGGTTCGGCGGGGATATCCATGCCAGCTTCGGCGGCGTGGTCGGAATAGTTCAGGCCAATGCAATAGACGTTGCGCGGCTGGGTCATGGGGGTGCCAATGCGCATGCCGCCTTGTTCGATGACAGGCAAGGTGGACAGGTCAACACGGGCCATTGTCTGGCGCAGTGTCGGGATGGTATCGGGTGTGAAATCATCAACAATTCCAGACACATCGCGTGCCCCACCTTCGGCATCCAGAACGCAAGGAACCTCACGGTCAGCGGGGCCAATTCTTAGAAACTTCATCTTTGTTCTCCGTTGTTTTTGCAACCCCACCACGTGTTTGCAAGCGGTGCGCCCCCCACGAAGGCATCGCGTCCAAGCATATTCTGGATGCGCAGACATGCGTTCCATTTCGCCATGCGTTCAGACCGCGTGAATGACCCGACCTTAAGCTGTCCGGCCCCAAGGCCCGTTGCGAGATGGGAAATTGCGACGTCTTCGGTCTCGCCTGATCTGGCAGAAACCACGCTGCGGTAACCGGCGGCATATGCGGCCTTGAACGCATCAACAGCTTCGGTGAGCGTTCCCGCCTGGTTGACCTTGAGTTTCGGCAGCGCGAATTTGATGCAGATGGTCTTATCGGCCAAGATGACCTTGCCGATATCTGACGCAACGCCACCTGCCAGCGGCGCGACTAAGCGCATGTCTTCCGCCTTGCCCAGGCCCAGTTCGACCACCAAGGCCGTGCAGCGCGCGGCAAACTCCACGGTCATGGCACAAACCGGTTCTCGGGCTGCCCGGTGCCATCGGTCTCTACCACCATCATCGCACCATCCGCATCTGCCGGGTGTTCTATCGCAAAGCGCGCGGATGTCACGATCAGGGTGGACATATCCGCCCCCGCAAATGTGGTGGCCGTTGGGTTGTGCGCAGGCAGCAGGATTTCACGGTCCGGTTTTCCAGTTGGATCGTACCGGATCACGCGACCCGCGCCGAACCGCGCAGTCCACAAGAACCCTTCGGCATCCATACAGGACCCATCCGGGACACCGGGCCCGCCAGAGACATGGATGCGGCGGTTGGAAATCTCAGCCGTCGCGTCGTCATAGTCCCAAACCCAGATCGTATTGCGCAGGCTATCGCCAAGATAGAACCGGTCGCGTTCAGGCGACCAGACCATGGTGTTTGGTATTCCAAATTCGGGTTCTGTCACTGGCACCGCACCATCCGCATCAATCCTGAAAAGCCGCCCGCAGGCGCGCGTCTGCTCGCGGGGCTGCAGATCATCGGTCAGATTGTTTTCCATGCTTGCGACCCACATCCGCCCCGAAGGATCGCAGGCCCCCTCGTTCAGCCGCATCGCCGGATCAGTTTCGGCGCAGGTCAATGGACCTGTCTTACCGTCGCGCCACCGCGCCACGCCTTTGGCGAAGGACACGATCGCCACTCCATCCGTACCAAGCGCAAGCGCGGTTGGCAGATCGTCCGTTTCGAACTTTGTGGTCTCACCGCTCTCAAGGTCGCGGGCAATCAGTGCCTTGCCAGTGATATCCACCGACCAAACCTTGCCATCCTTCGGATTCCAAAAGGGGCTTTCACCAACGCCATCGCGCAAGTCCCCCAGAATGCGAATGGTCATCTTGCAGCTCGGGCGTATTCTTCGCTCTGCTCGAAATACTCCGGGAATTTGTCACGCGCTTCGTCGATATAATCAAAAATGCGGCGCAGGTGTTTGATCATCCGTTCTTCGGCCAGCGCCTCATCGCCCGCCTCGATTGCATCCGCGATGACAACATGTTGTTTGATAATCGTGTCGAGGTCTTCGACAGCCGCCACCATCAAATGCCGGAACCTGTCCATGTGGTCCTTGAGACGCAGGATTTCGGGCAGCACACTTGGCTGTTTGGCATATTCGGCGATGAGACCATGAAATGCTTCGTCAGAGGCATAAAAGCTCTCTGCGTCTTCGAAGGTCACATATGTGCGCTGCAAGGTTATTTCCTTGCGCAGCCCTTTGACCAAAGCAGCCCCTTCGCCCGATGACATGGCCCGTCGCAGCAGCGCTACTTCAAGCGCCTCGCGCATGAACTGCGACCGGTCAAGATCCTCGATACGCAAGGGTGCCACTTGCGAGCCACGCTGAGGAACCACATCGACAAACTTGTTCTCTGCCAGTTTTGTCAGCGCTTCGCGGGCAGGGGTGCGGCTGACCCCCAACATCTCTGACACCGAGGCCTCTGACAGAACCTGATAGGGTTTCAATTCGAACCTCAGGATCCTCTGGTGCAAATCATCATAAACCTGTCGCGCCAATGGCAAAGGACGGCCGGATTTTGCTTTTTTGAGATGTGCCATCTTCCCCCCGTTCAGGATTGTTGGACCTGCAGCCCCTGCATGAAATGCTTTCTGAGCAGAAAGAAAAGCACGATGCTAGGCAGAGAGGCCAAAAGGGCCGCCGTCAGAACGATATTTGGTCCGATTGATGAATAGCTGCCTTGGAAGACCAGCAGGGCATTCATGATTGATCGTGTTTCCAACCGGTTGCCGAGGACCGTCGAAAACAGCATGTCATTCCAGATCCAGGTGAATTGCAGCAAAAACACCGCCGTCATCGGCCCAATGGTGTTGGGGAGAATGATGCGAAAAAAGACTGTGAATTCACTCGCCCCATCCATCCGTGCGGCTTCATCCATTTCACGTGACAGGCCGGACATGAAGTTGCGCAGCACCAGCGTCGGGAAGGGAACGCAAATTGCAGTGTAAAACAAGAGCATCCCCAAGTGCGAATTCAGAAGACCCAGCTTTTGATACCCGAAAAACAGCGGGATCAGATACATCTGGAACGGAAAGACCGTGCCTGCGAAAATCAGCATGAACCATCCGTTGCGGAACGGAATGTCGAGGCGCGTAATGGCAAAGGCCGCCATAGCCGCAAAAAACACCGCCAGTGATGCTCCGACCGTGCCGTAAAACGCAGAGTTTAACATGGCTTGTCCCATGCTCCCCAGTTCCCACGCGCGGGAAATGTTCTCCCACAAAGGGGCGACCCCTTCGGGCAATGCCAAAGGTGGGTTGCGCGAATATTCATTGCTCGATTTGAAGATCGAAATCGCCAGAAAGTAGAACGGCACGATCCAAAGCAATGCAAATCCGACGGCTGCAACCAGCTTGAACGAGCTGCCTTTGTGCTTTGCTGCTTCGCGCCGTTCGATGGCGTCCAGATCAAGTGTTGAGATATCAAATGCCATCAGCGTGTCATCCTGTCGACGCGGGCCTGCAGCACCGTTTGCACCCAGGTCACGCACAGCACCACAAGGCCGATGATGACCGCGACGGCAGACCCAAAGGCCCAGCTGCCTTTCTGGAACGCTTCGAAATACATGAACACGGCAAGGGCAAGGCTGCGTTGACCGGGGTAATTCGCCCCCATGACCCACAGCAGATCAAACACTGTGAAGCCTGCCAGAACAGATAGAATCGTGACCATCAACAGTGTCGGCATCAGCAACGGCAGCGTGATGTAGCGGAATATCTGCCAACGGTTTGCACCATCAATATGGGCCGCCTCAATCGGGTCTTTCGGGATCGCGGCCAGCCCAAGCAACAGCAACACCATGACCAGACCGGCGGTCTGCCAGACGAAGGTTGCAATGATGGCGGGTGTCACGGTGGCGTCGTTATAAAGCCAGCCGATATCCACATCCCGACCCGACAACATCCCAAGCCCGCGATTAAGCAAACCGTCAGGCGCATAGACGTAGAACCACAAGACACCGACCGCCGTCGGGGCCAGAATGCGCGGAATGAAGATGATGTTCTTAAAGGTCTCAGCGCCGCGCAGATTGCGGAAAAACATCGCCATGCCAAGCCCCAGCGCGATGGGAAAGACGACCGATGCGCCGACCCAGATCGCAGTGTTGATCAGCGCTTCGGTGAAGAATGGGTTGCCCGGCATGCGTTCGTAATTTGTAAAACCGGCGTATTCACCAAAACCCTTGAACTTCTTCCACTTGGTAAAACTCAGCCAGATGTTGAACACGACCGGCAGCAACAGCAAACCCACAACCATAATCAGCGCCGGCGCCATGAAGACCAGTCCGATGCCAAGTTGGCCGCGCCGCCGTGCTCGAGCGTTTCGGGCGATCTGATCCATCCCAATCCGGTCAAGCAAGGCTTTGTCTGTGGCGGCGCGGTCCATTGTTATCCGTCCCTATTTACTGGTCGGCCCAGTAGGCGGCATTGAGGGTTTGCATCGTTGCCATGACGTCTTCTGCTGTCTCCATTGTCGGGTCCAGCATAAAGCGGTTCATTTCCGCGACCAGTTCGCCCTGAAGATCAGGTGGAACAGCTTCCCACCAGCGCAGGTAGGCCGCAGCCCCGGATTCCGCGATATCGGCGTTCACTTCCCCGACGATGGCGTTCGGTGCCTCGGCCGAATTGTTGCCGATGTAGTTGCCTGTCGCTTCGCCCCAGGCATTTGCGCCTTCTGTTGACACCCAAAAGCGCAAGGCCTCCATCGTGTCCGCATCTGCGGCACCATCAACCGACACCACCAGCGGCGCGCCTTCGACGATGACCGCAGCCGGTGCGCCCTCGACGGCATTCGGCATGATGAACACGCCCAGATCATCCGGCGCAACACCGGCTTCGATTACCAGACCAGAGGCCCATTCACCGATCAGATACATGGCACCCGCGCCGCGCACATAATCGTTGAACTCTTCAGTGGATCGCGGATCCGAGAAATAGCCCTTGGCATACATATCCGACCACGCCTCGAACACGGCACGCAATTCCGGGCCGTCATATGCGACAGATCCGTCGTTCAGGCCGTTGTAGGCCTCCGGGTGCATACGCAGCAACAATTCCTGGAACCAGATAAACCCGCGCCAACCTTCGTGCACAGTTGCAAGGAACGGTGTTTCACCTGCGGCGACGATCGCATCCGCATTGGACATCAGCTCGTCCCAGGTCTTGGGCTCTTCCAGGCCAAGCTCGGCGTAAAGCGGCTTGTTATAAAGAACGACCCAGCGGGCCAGCAAAAGTGGCACCGCATAGGCCTGCCCGTCCACCACGAACAATTCCTTGGACGCTTCGCCATAACCGCCTTCGGCAATCATCTCGGCCCAAAGATCGTCCAGCGGTGCGATTTGCCCGCTGCTGACCAGTTCTTCAAACGTCGCACCTGTCCACCATGTGAACATGTTGGGCGTTTCGCCAGACGCGATAGAGGCCTGCACGAAGGCCTTGTATTGTTCAGCGTTGGCATAAGGCGTTTCGACGATTTTCACGCCTGTTGCCTCTTGTGCGGCATCCCCGACAGACTGAAGCTGCTCGGACCAGAAGCCTTTGTCGTGAAACAATTGCACTTCTTGCGCCATGACCGGTGCTGCTGCAAGCATGACGCCCACAGCCGTTCCCAGTAGTTTTCCCTTGATATTCATTTGTTCTCCTCCTCGTTAAAATTGTTGTGTTATGTCGTTCTCAAAGACATCTCCGTGTCGGCATCGAACAGATGCAGACGCGATCCGGCGACGTGGAAATTGATTTCTTCGCCATCGTTCACGATGCGCGGCTGCTGCATGCGCGCGACGAAATCCACCGATGCGCATCGCGCAAACAAAAGGCTCTCGTTGCCCAGAAGCTCGGTCAGTGTCACCTCGCCGGTGATCGAAACCCCACCTTCGGGCTGCATGCCGTGCCCGTGGGGGATGATGTCTTCTGGCCGAAGCCCCCCCGTCACGCGCTGCCCGTCGCGCAAGGCACCGCGAAATTTGTCGTCATCCAAAGGGATCGTCATGTCCGGACTGACGAAGGCAAAGCCATCGCCGTTCTGCCTGATCTCACCTTCAAAGAAATTGATCTGCGGAGAGCCGATAAAGCTTGCGACGAATTTGTTGGCGGGATTTTCGAAAACGTCCAAGGGCGTGCCTTGCTGGGCAATCTCCCCGTCTTTCATCACGACGATCACGTCGGCCAAGGTCATCGCCTCAATCTGGTCGTGCGTGACATAGATCGTCGTCACACCCAGCCGATGCTGCAACCGCTTGATTTCAACCCGCATCTGGTTGCGCAGCTTGGCGTCCAGATTGGACAAAGGCTCATCAAACAGGAAAACCTCGGGCTCGCGCACGATCGCGCGTCCCATCGCCACTCTTTGGCGTTGGCCGCCAGACAATTCGGACGGGCGGCGATCCAGATAGGGTTGCAGTTCCAGCGCCTCGATCGCGCCATTGATCCGACGGTCCATGTCGGCCGGATCGATCTTTGCCAGTTTCAGCGAAAACGCGAGGTTCTCTTTGACGGTCAAATGCGGATAAAGCGCGTAGGTCTGGAACACCATCGCCACGCCGCGATCACGCGATGGCAGATCATTGGCGCGTTTGCCATCAATCAACAGCTCCCCATGAGAGATGCTTTCAAGCCCGGCGATCATCCGCAATGTCGTCGACTTGCCGCAGCCTGACGGGCCGACAAGAACCACAAACGCGCCGTCAGGGATATCAAGGTCGATGCCACGGACAGCCAACTGTCGGCCGTAGACTTTTACCAGATCACGGACAATCACCCCGGCCATCAGGACAACCCCGGCGCAGTCTTGACCGACGGATCGGCGTAGTTGCGCTCGGGCCAGACCGAGTACCAATTCGGCCGCGCGGGGTCGCGGTCGTAGGTGTATCCACCGGTTTCGCGGAAATAGTCGGCATATTGCGCCAGCTTCTCGCGACTGACCTCAACCCCCAATCCGGGGGCAGTCGGCACTGCAATATGACCATTCTCATACGGCAGTTTGCCCCCTTCCAGAATGTCATCCTGAAGGTGGTGATAATGTGCATCGGCCGCGAAATTCAGATTGGGCAGGACCGCGCCCAAATGCAGCATCGACGCCAGCTGGATGCCCAACTCGCCCGAAGAATGCACGGCAGCAGAACGTTGGAACGATTCCAGGACGTGGCCTGCTTTGACGGATTGCCGCAGCCCGCCCCAGAACGTGGTGTCCAGCAGGATCACATCCACAATGTCGTGACGGATACACTGCGCAAGCTGTTCAAAGTTCACAACGACCATATTCGTCGCGGTCGGGATCGGCTGGCCGTCGCGGGCGCGCCGCATACCGTCCAGTCCCCAGGTCGGGTCTTCGAAATAATCGTTGTTGAGATGCGAAATCGCGCGCCCGACGCGGATCGCTTCTTCGACGGACCACACGCCATTGGGGTCAAGACGCACGCGATCCTGCGGAAAGGCGTCTGCCAATGCGGTGAAGACCTCGACATCGTGGTTGGGGGCGAAATGGCCGCCCTTCAATTTATGTGTGCGGAACCCGTGTTCATCGCGCAGCGCCTTGGCATGGGCGACGATCTCGTCCGGCATGGTTTCGCCGCCCGCGCCGTCGGACTCATAGCGATAGAACAAATAGGACGCGAATTCGACCGAGGTGCGGATCGCGCCGCCAAGCAACGCATGGGCCGGAACACCCAGCCGCTTGCCTGCCAGATCAAGACAGGCCATTTCAATCGCCGCATGCAATTGCAGCCGGTTGTTATACAGCGTCGCGGTGGGGTTCATGATCTTCCACCGCAACTGCTCAAGGTTCAGCGGGTCATGCCCCTTCAGATAGGGCAGCAAGGACATGACGGCGCTTTCCGCACCCTCACCGCCGCCGCCCAGCTCACCCCAGCCAGACAGACCATCATCTCCGATCACTTCAACAATGGTGCGGATAAAGCGGCCCCAATGGGCGCCCGCGGAATGCCTTAGGGGTGCCTCCAGCGGAACGGCAACCGTCGTCACCTTGATGTCTGCAATCGTCACGTATTCTGACCTTTCATTTCGGCGATCCACCAAGCCGCGCCATAAGCCCACCATCGACCTTGATCACATCGCCAGTGACGAAGGACGCTTTGTCCGACAACAAAAAGGCCACGACTTCAGCGACTTCGCTGGCCTTTGCGGCGCGGCCCAGCGGGTGCATCTTGTTGATCTCATCCCAAACAGCGTCAGGATCGTCAGCCAGATTGACAGCCCATTCCAGCATCGGCGTTTTGACCGACCCCGGTGCGACAGCGTTTGCGCGCACACCGTCAGCGGCAAAATCAACAGCGATGGATTTGGCCAGCCCGATCAGCCCATGTTTGGACGCGGTGTAGGCGGCAACATTCTGCTGCGTGGCAAGCCCCTGAACCGATGCCATAAACACGCAGGCACCACGGTTCTCGGCAAGTTGCGGCAGCAATGCGCGCGCCATAAGGTACGCTCCGCGCAGGTTCACACCCATGACTTCGTCCCAAAGATCAGGCGCTGTATCGGCTGCTGATCCATAGCGCTGAATACCGGCATTATACGTGAACCCAGTCGCGCCACCCAAATCAGAAGCCGCATTCGATGTTCGCTCTGCAGTCGCCGCATCGGCAACGGAACCGACAATACAAACCGGCGATCCGGGCAGTTCAGTCGCTGTTTGATGGAGCGCATTTTCGTCGAAATCGACGAGGACCAAAGCGATGTCGTCATCCGACAGACGCCGCGCGACAGCTGCGCCGATCCCCTTTGCCGCACCCGTTACGACGATACACATAGCGTCCCCCAGAATCATCTTCCGTAAGACAATTGCACACTACCATGGTAGCATGCAACTATTGGATACTGGCGCGACCGTTGGGGATCTGGTTTCGCTCAAGGCCCCAATAAAACTGACAGTGTCTTGTGTTTGTGGTCGGATGACGCGTCGACTGTCAGGTCTCAGGAACAGGATCATTGCCCCGGTCGCTAAGGGCAACTGTCTGGCGCAAATTGCTTTTTGCTTTCGCAGGGCCAATTTGGACGACACTTAATAAGCTGGGCTGATCGTTGGGTTTGCTTGACGACCGGAACGAATGGTTCCAACACATAAAGTGCCAAAACAACGAAGAGAAAGGCGCCGCCTCATGTCTCCGAAACCGGAAATCGCACTCCGCCTTGCTTCTCGATTGAAGGCAGAGCGGACAGCAAAGGGGCTCAGTCTGGACGCTCTGGCAAAGTTGTCTGGCGTGTCCCGGTCGATGCTGTCGCAGATCGAACGCGGCGAATCCAGCCCGACAGTGGCCAGTCTTTGGAACCTCACACGTGCTTTGAATGTCGACTTCGCTGAATTGCTGGACGTGCCAGATGGCGGCACCGGTCCAATCCTGGACGTCGTGCGCGCCGAAAACACGCCCGTGATTAACAACAAATCGGCCAAGTGCCTTGTCCGCATCCTCAGCGCGCCTGACGATGTCGGCGATACCGAGATCTACGATATCCACTTTGACGTCGGGGCCTGCCTCGACAGTTCTGCGCATAAAAGTGGCTGTGTCGAAGCAATCACCGTCCTGGACGGGGTGCTTGAGATTACATCCAACGGCGTGAGTGAACGTGCGGGTAAAGGTGATACCATCCGCTATGTGGCCGATCAGGATCATGCCATCCGGGCACCAAAAAAGGCACGCGCGATATTGGTCGTCAAGAACGCATGATATCCACAATTTCGGATTCTTATCCATTATATTGACATGCGGCCGTTTTGGCGGATATGCCTCCGTTAAACGGGAGGTTGCGCATGACACTTCAATATCTTGACCACATCAGAACCACGCTGGACGGCATCGAAGCCGATGGACTGCTCAAGACTGAACGCAACATCACGTCTCCGCAAGGCGGCAGCATCATGGTTGATAAAGGTGGCAAGGCGCCTGTGCGTATGGTCAACCTATGCGCCAACAATTATCTGGGGCTGGCAGATGATGCGCGCCTGATTGCAGCCGCCAAAGGGGCGATGGACAGCCACGGGTTCGGCATGGCGTCGGTGCGCTTTATCTGTGGCGCGCAGGATATCCACCGCAGGCTGGAAACGAAGCTGGCGAAATACTTGGGCAAGGATGATGCGATCCTGTTTGCCGCCTGTTTTGACGCCAACGGCGGCTTGTTTGAACCGCTTCTCGGCCCCGAAGACGCGATCATCTCCGACAGTCTGAACCACGCTTCGATCATTGATGGCATCCGGCTCTGCAAGGCAAAGCGCTATCGTTACGCCAATTCCGATATGGCGGATCTAGAGGCGCAGTTGCAGCAGGCCCAGAAGGATGGCGCGCGGTTTATCATGATCGCCACCGACGGTGTGTTTTCCATGGACGGCTACCTAGCAAAACTGCCCGAGATCGTCGCGCTGGGCGAACAATACAACGCCCTTGTGATGGTCGATGACTGCCATGCGACGGGCTTCATGGGACCAAAGGGCGCAGGCACGCCTGCGCATTTCGGGGTCGATGTCGATATTCTGACAGGGACGCTGGGCAAAGCACTTGGCGGTGCCTTGGGCGGCTATATCGCAGGGCCGCAAGCGGTCATTGACCTGTTGCGTCAGCGCGCGCGGCCCTACTTGTTCTCGAATTCTTTGCCGCCGTCGATTGTTGCCGCAGGGATTGAGGCCCTGAATATCGTCGCGGCGGGGGACGCCCTGCGCAGCCGGTTGTTTGAAAATGCGGCCTATTGGCGTGAAGGGCTGACAGCGCTTGGGTTTACCCTGCAACCGGGTGAACACCCGATCATTCCGGTGATGCTCGGGGACGCAAACCTCGCCCAAAGCATGGCCGCACATCTGAATGAAAACGGGGTTTTTGTCGCAGGTTTCTTTTACCCCGTGGTCCCAAAGGGCCAGGCGCGGATACGCACCCAGATGAGCAGCGCGCTCACCCGCGATGACCTCGATTTTGCGTTGGATGCCTTTGAAAAGGCCGGGCGCGCGACGGGGGCTTTGGCATGAGCAATCTGATGAAGGCGTTGGCGAAAACCAAACCCCAAGAAGGGCTTTGGATGCAGCACGCGCCTGTGCCCGAAATCGGCCCCGATGATGTGCTGATCAAGATCAACAAGACCGGCATTTGCGGCACGGATATTCACATCTGGAACTGGGATGACTGGGCGCGCAAGACCGTTCCGCTGAATTTGATCACAGGGCATGAGTTCGCCGGTGAGATTGTTGAGCTGGGCAAGAACGTCCGTGATCTGACCCTTGGCCAACGCTGTTCCGGCGAAGGGCATTTGATCGGCAAGGAAAGCCGCCAGTCGCGGGCGGGCAAGTTTCACCTTGATCCCGACACGCGCGGGATCGGCGTCAACGAACAGGGCGCCTTTGCGCAATACCTGCGCTTGCCGGCCTTTAACGTGGTGCCACTGCCGGACGACATCAGCGACGACATCGGCGCGATCCTTGATCCGTTGGGAAACGCTGTGCACACCGCCCTGTCCTTTGATTTGTTGGGCGAGGATGTGTTGGTCACGGGCGCAGGTCCTATCGGGATCATGGCCGCCGCCGTGGCCCGGCATGCAGGTGCGCGCCACGTCGTGATTACGGACGTGAACGCGGACCGTCTGGCACTTGCCGCGCAAGTGGCCGACGTGGTGCCGGTGAATGTCACGACAGAAAACCTGAACGATGTCATCGCGCGTCTGGGGCTGCGCCAGGGGTTTGATGTCGGGTTGGAAATGTCCGGCAATCAGGCGGCCCTGGATCAGATGGTCGAAGCGATGGTGATGGGCGGACGCATCGCACTCTTGGGGATTCCACCGGGCAAATCGCCTGTGGATTGGTCGCGCATCGTGTTCAAGGCGCTCACGCTCAAAGGCGTCTATGGCCGAGAGATATTCGAGACTTGGTACAAGATGATTGCCATGCTGCAAAACGGTTTGGACGTCAGCGGCGTGATCACTCACCGGTTCCCCATCGACGACTACCAAGCCGGTTTTGAAACCATGAAGGCAGGCTCCAGCGGCAAAGTGGTTCTCGACTGGACCTAAACGGCAATACGCAAGGATCCCCACCCATGGAATACATCAGCACAGGCGGCGGGGCACCGGCGTAGACCTTCAAAAAAGCTCTGCTTGTCGGGCTGCGGGGGAAGGTGGGCACTACGTTCCGCGCGGGGCCAACAGCGGCGCAAAGGCAGAACCGGATTGAGGCTTTGATGCCAGACTTTCACGAAAGTTGCTGCGCCCGCAAACCGGACACTAGTCCACCAAATCGCGCGGCACGACGAAATCGACCAGATCGCCCGCTCCGGGCGCGATTGTATGGGGAAAGTCGATCACCGTCGTGGCACATGTCGGGTAGTCGCTGAACCGGTGGTGCGCGGGCCTTTGGGCGACCAGACCACTGGCGGCCATGCCGATGCCGGGGTTGTGGCCGATCACGGCGACGCTGCCCGCATCCACGCGCGACACCAGATCAAGCACCGTGTCCGGGCTCGCGTGGTACAAAAGCGGCACCAGTTTCAGCACCGGCGGATCAGCAAACGCGGCCAGAACCCCCTCTGCGGTCTGTTGCGTTCGCGCCGCGTCGGAACACAGCACCACCTCGGGCACATAGCCCTTGGCCTGCAACCATTTCCCGATCGTCGCTGAGGCCTTGCGCCCCCGGTCTGTCAGCACCCTTTCGTGGTCATCGGCCATCGGGTCGTCCCAGCCGGATTTGGCGTGGCGGATCAGGATCAGACGGGTCACAGGAAGGCCTCCATATGGAATGCGGATTGGGCGGGCAGGCGGCGGTGCTGTCCCACCGGGCAGGCGCGGCGGGCCAGACAACCGCCGCTGCGGCAGTCGTGTCCTGCGGCAGCGCGAACATGCGCCTTGCAAGCGGCCACATCATAGCCGTCGGCAAAGGCATCCACCGGGCAGGCGGTCTTGCAAGGCTGGTGGCAGGCATCACAAGGACGCGCGGCCTTTGTCGCCGGGGCCGGTGCGTCCAGCACCAAGGCGCCGCGAAACGACACAAAAAGCCCTGCATCATTGTGCACCAAAAGTGAGATGGGCGAGGACCAGACCACACCGCAGCGCAGCGCCCAGCCGATGAACGGATGAAAGGGCGGCCCGCCAAAAGGGTAAACGGCCGTGGTTCCCAGTTGGGTCGCAACCGCGTCCAAGACCCGCTTTGACCACCTGTCCAGCGGGTCCGGCGCGCCGTCGCGGCATTCAGCACTGCCCGCGAACGTCTGCCAGAACCTTGGCTCATCGGGACCGATCAACACCAGCGACCTGCCGGACACGCCGTCATCCGGCCCAAGCGGGCAGCGGCCCAATGCGGTCAGCGCATATGGGGCAAGAAGGGTGGCAAGGTCGGTCACAGGCAGCAGCCTAAACCGCGCGCTTGGGCCGCGCCAGCACGAAGCGTCAGGTCGCGGGCGCGTCGTCCTTGGGCCTGCGGATGATCGACCCGGCCCCGTGTTCGGTGAAAAGCTCGATCAGGCAGGCATTCGGGATGCGCCCATCCAGAATGACGACCGCTCGGACACCATCTTCAATCGCCTTCAGCGCGGTTTCCGTCTTGGGGATCATCCCGCCTGCGATCACGCCCTTGTCGGTCAGGTCTCGGACCTGTTCAGGCGACAGCTGGGTCACAACCTCACCGCTGTCATCCTTGACGCCCGCCACATCCGTCAGCAGCAGCAAGCGGTCTGCTTTCAAAGCACCTGCAATGGCACCGGCGGCGGTGTCGCCGTTGACGTTGAAGGTTTCCAGCGGGTCCATGCCCGTGGCCACGGGGGCCACCACCGGGATGATGCCCGCATTGTAAAGGTCACGCAGCACCTGCACGTTCATCTCAATCGGACGTCCGACAAAGCCCAGTTCGGGGTCGTCGGCCTCGGCCACCATCAGGTCATCATCCTTGCCCGACAGACCCACCGCGCGGCCGCCTTCGTCCATGATCGCTTGCACGATGCGCTTGTTCACAAGGCCGGTCAGCACCATCTCGACCACTTCAACCGTGGCTTGATCGGTCACGCGCTTGCCCCGGATGAACTCGGATGTGATGCCCAGCTTGTCCAGCATCTCATTAATCATCGGCCCGCCGCCATGCACCACCACCGGGTTCATGCCAACCTGCCGCATCAGCACGATGTCGCGGGCAAACTCGGCCATCGCATCCGCGTCGCCCATGGCGTTGCCGCCGAATTTCACCACGACCACCGCGCCGGAATAGCGCTGCAAATAGGGCAGGGCCTCTGACAACGTGCGCGCGGTGGCGATCCAGTCCCGGTTCATCTGTTGCTTCCTCATCCTTCGATACCCGCGATCACCGCGCGCAAACTGGCGATCCCGTCGCCCTTTTCAGAACTTGTCAGGATCAGCTCTGGAAAGGCGGCGGGGTGTTTGGACAGCACTGCGCGGGTGCGGGCCAGCGCGTCGTCCAGGGCCTTGCCTTTGACCTTGTCGGTCTTGGTCATCACCACCTGGAACGTCACCGCCGCGCGGTCCAGCAGCGTCATGATCTCTTCGTCCACCGCCTTGGCCCCGTGGCGTGCGTCGATCAGCACAAAGACCCGCCGCAGCGTTTGCCGCCCGGACAGGTATTGCTTCAGCAGGCGCTGCCATTTGTCCACCACCGCGACCGGCGCATTGGCAAAGCCATAGCCCGGCACGTCGACCACATAGATGTCGCCTGCGGTGAAATAGTTGATCTCTTGCGTGCGCCCCGGCGTGTTGGAGGTACGCGCCAGCCCCTTGCGGCCGGTCAGCGCATTGATCAGGCTGGACTTGCCCACATTCGAGCGCCCGGCAAAGCAGACCTCTGTGCGGTCGGCAGGCGGCAGGCCGTTCATCGCCACCACACCTTTGAGGAATTCTGTCTCGCCCGCGAACAAAAGCCGCCCCTTTTCAAGGGCCGCTGCGTCGGGCGTTTCAATTTCGGGAAAACGCAGTTCCATCACAGCACCTTAACAGGGTCGCCGCAGGCAATGGGGCCGCCTTCAACCACCTCGGCGTAAATGCCAAAGTCCTGATGCCCAAAGGTGCCACTCAGCACGCCAAGCGTGTCCACATCGCGCTGCCCGCTCACCGGGTTGGCGGCGGTATGCAGGCACCGCCCGATCCGCTCGCGCACGGCCAGCCGCGCGCCGCCGATCTGCACTTCGCGCCCGATCCAATCATGCTCTTCCCAAGGGGCCAGCCCCTCCAGCCAGATGTTGCCGCGCCAGCGTTCGACCTCCAGATCGCCACCGGCGGCGGCGGCCACGGCTGCGTGGCTGGCGTGGTTCATGATGGAAATGCTGGGGTAGGGGCTGTCGGTCATGCCGCGGCTGCCGGATGTAACGACGGCCTTGGGTTTGACGCTGCTGGCCCGCGTCAGGGGTTCCACCCAGTTGAGGAATTGCACAGCGCCCGCCGGATCATCGGGACGAAACACGATCTCCCCCAGATCAGCATGATGCAGCTTGATCGCGCGGCTGTCTTCATCCAGTTCGGCCCAGATGCCCGCAAGTTGCGGCGTCCGTACACCGATCATGAAGTTGCGGCACGACGACCAATCGCTGCCGTCATGCTTGGTCAGATCATGGGTCACAGCCCAGTGCCGGTCCCATGGCATCGCTTGCCCCGCCACCAGCGTGACGTGCGTCAGCGCCTCGCGCCCGTGGCTTTTGATCGGGTGACGCCACAGGTTGGCGACGCTGGTCACTTCTTGTCCTTGGGCTTGGCCGCGTCATTGGCGGCTTTGGGTTCGCGCTTGAACGATTCCCGAATGTTGCCAAACAGGTCCGGCTTGGCCCCGTTCATCCGCATGATGGAATACTGCTGGATAAAGGTGATCACGTTGTTGGCAATCCAGTAGACGACCAGACCGCTGGCAAAGCTGCCCAGCATGAACATAAAGACCCAGGGCATCCAGGCAAAGATCATCTTTTGCGTCGGGTCCGTGGGCGCGGGGTTCAGCTTTTGCTGCAACCACATCGAGATACCCAACAGCAGCGGCAGAATACCGATAAACAGCAGCGCCATGATCGAACCGGGCTCGGGCGATCCCCAAGGGGCCAGACCGTAGAAGTTAAAGATTGACGACGGGTCAGGCGCGGACAAGTCCTTGATCCAGCCGAACCACGGGGCGTGGCGCAGTTCGATCGTGACAAAGATCACCTTGTAAAGGCTAAAGAAGATCGGGATTTGCAGCAGGATCGGCAAACAGCCAGAGGCCGGGTTCACCTTGTTATCCTTATAAAGCTTCATCATGCCCTGCTGCATCTTCTGGCGATCTTCGCCCGCACTTTCCTTCAGCTTTTCCATCTCGGGCTGAAGCTCTTTCATCTTCGCCATCGACACAAAAGACTTCCACGCCAGCGGCAGCACCAGCGCCTTGATGACCACGGTCAGCGCGATGATCGCCCAACCCATGTTGCCAATGATCAGGTTCAACTGATGCAGCAGCCAGAAAATCGGCTTGGTCAGGAAAAAGAACCAACCCCAGTCGATGCTATCAAGGAAACGGGTCACGCCCTCGCGTTCGTAATTGCGGATCGCTTCCCATTCCTTCGCACCCGCGAATAGCTGCGTGGTGACCGTCGTGCTGGCCCCTGCGGCCACGGTTTCAACCGGCATCACGGCTTCGGCCTGATAGATGTCGCGGCTTGGGAAATACTTTTGCACCGACCGGAACGGCGTCGCCTGATCGGGGATCAGGATCGTCTGCCAATAGTGATCGGTAAAGCCCAGCCAGCTTTCGGATGTGGTTTCAATCCGCTCGGCTGGCACCCGCTCGAATTCATTGACGCGCAAATCGACGATGTCGCTGTAATCATAGGATTCCAGCACGCCATCGGACATCTGCAACGGGCCTTCTTGCAGGATGAAAAAGTTCTTCATGTCCTGTGGCTCGCCATGACGGCGGATCAGACCATAGGGGCGCAGGCTGATCGGCGCGGTGCCGGTGTTTTCCACGCTTTGCGCAAAGGCAAACATGAAATCCGCGTCGACCGAAATCTCGGTGCGGAAAATCTGGCCTGCGCCATTGTCCCAGACCAACGTAACAGGCGTCTCAGGCGTCAACGTCTCGCCGCTTTCGACCGCCCAGACGGTATCGGGTCCGGGCACCGCGTCGATCCCATCCACACCGGCCCAGCCAAAGGTGGTGTAATAGGCGCTTGCCTCACCTTCGGGCTTCAGTAGCGTGACCGTGGGCGAACCATCATCAAGCGTTTCGTTGTATTGGGTCAGGGCCAATTCGTCGATCCGGCCACCCAGCAGCGAAATCGTTCCGGCAAACTGTGGCGTTTCAATCGCCAGACGCGGGGCATCTGCCACAGCAGGGGCCGCAGGCGCGGTTTCCGTGGCCGCCGTGGCACTTTCCACCGCTGGCACGCCCACATCGCCGGTCTGTTCCGTTGCAACCTCAGTCGGCGGATTCGTCACCTCTTCCGGCGGGAAAAGCCAGAACCAGATCAGAATAACCAGAAAGCTCAACGCGGTGGCGAGGATCAGGTTCTTGTTTTGCTCTTCCATCGAAACGGGCCGCCCATCTGTCCAAAAACGTGGGGTTTCTTCAACCCCTAAGCCCCAAAGGTCAAGGGCTTTCGGGCTCTTTGTCAGATAGGGTCAGACCCTGAAAATCAAAGAGTTTGGGGTCCAGAAGGTGGCTGGGCCGCGCATTCATCAGGCTGCGAAACATCACCTGCCGCCTGCCGGGGCTGTTTTTCTCCCAGCCATCAAGGATCTGCTTGACCTGCTGGCGCTGCAATCCGTCTTGCGAGCCGCAGAGATCACAAGGGATAATCGGGTAGTTCATGGCACTTGCAAACTTCTCGCAATCGGCTTCGGCCACATGCGCCAGCGGTCGGTAAAGGAACAGATCACCCTCTTCATTGACCAGCTTCGGCGGCATCGTCGCCAACCGCCCGCCGTGAAACAGGTTCATAAAGAAGGTTTCCAGAATATCGTCGCGGTGATGGCCCAGCACCACGGCAGAACAACCCTCTTCGCGCGCGATCCGATAAAGGTTGCCGCGCCGCAGCCGTGAACACAGCGCACAGAACGTCCGCCCCTCCGGCACCTTGTCCATGACGATGGAATAGGTGTCCTGATACTCGATCCGGTGCGGTACACCCATCTTGTCCAGAAATTCCGGCAAGACCGTCGCGGGAAAGCCCGGTTGTCCCTGATCCAGATTGCAGGCCAGCAATTCGACCGGCAGCAAGCCGCGCCACTTCAGCTCGTACAGGATCGCCAGCAGGGTATAGCTGTCCTTGCCGCCCGACAGGCACACCAGCCACCTCGCGTCGCGTTCGACCATGCCGTATTGCTCAACCGCCTCGCGCACGTTCGCCACAATGCGCTTGCGCAGCTTCTTGAACTCGGTGGTCTTGGGCGCACCGTGGAACAGGGGGTGTATGTCGTCAGCATCATCCAGCATGGGGGGCCTCTTACCCCGGCGCGACGCGCAATCAAAGCGGTTTTGACCTCTGGCACCCGGGCGCTACCTCCCCTTGCAACCGAAAGGACCAAAATGCGCCTGACCCTTGCCCTTTGCCTGACCCTGCTGGCCGCCTGCACGGGCAAGCCATCCTTTGATGACGCCAGCCTCGCCCCTGATCGCAAGCTGAACCTCGAAGAGTTCTTTGACGGCGAACTGGTGGCTTACGGACAGTTTCAGGACGTGCTGGGCACCGTGCGGCGCAGCTTTGTGGTCACGATCCAGGGGGATTGGGACGGGCAGCGCCTGCGCTTGGTCGAGGATTTCGTCTACGAAGACGGCGCCACCGAACAACGCATCTGGACCCTGACCAAAACCGGCCCCGACAGCTGGGAAGGCACCGCCCCCGGTGTCATCGGCACCGCCACCGGGGTGGAACAGGACAACCGCTTCAACTGGCAGTACGAGATCGACCTGCCGGTGCCCGCAGCTGATGGCACGGTTGAAGCCCTGCGTGTCACCTTTGACGACTGGATGTGGCTTTTGTCCGATGACCGGCTGCTCAATCGCGCTTACGTCAAACGGTTCGGCGTCGACATTGGGGACGTGATCATTTCGTTTGAAAAGTAGGGCCGATCATCTGCCCACCATGCTATCCTGTCCGCATTTGAACGACGGAGATTGGCAATGGAACATTTTTTCACCCGCCGTGCGCGCAGCAGCGACGGCAAGACTTTTGGCACAAAGCCGGGACTGACAACCGAATATGTGCGGGTCAGCCAGATTGGTCACAGCGGGTCAGCTGCCGCCGTGGTGTCCAAACAAAAGTGGGCGCAAGAGGTGCTCGGCTCCAGCCAGAACGGCCATGTGCTGGTCTTTGTGCATGGCTTCAACGTCAAACAGAATTTCTTTGTCAAAAGGCTGTCGAAGATCCGCCGGGGCTGCCAACTTGCGCACTTCAAAGGCGCTGTCGTGGGCTTTGACTGGCCCGCAAACGGCAACGTCTTTCACTACTATGATGACAGGCGCGACATGAAGAAAGTGTCCCGGCATCTGGTAACAGATGGCATCATGACCCTGCTGCGCGCGCGACCCACGGCCAAGATTCATATCCTCGCGCATTCAATGGGGGCTTATCTGACCGGTCTGTCGCTTGCGGCTGCAACCGGCACGCAGACCGAACGCACATTGGCGCGCCAGATCGGGCAGGTGATGTTTGTGGGGGCCGACAATGATCAGGTCTGGATGGGTCCGGGTGATTGGTGTGCGGAATCCGTGCGGCGCTGTAGCCGCCGGTTGACGCATTATCACTCGATCCACGATCAGGTGCTTGATATCTCGGGCAAGACCTTCAACATCGGCACCAAGCGTTCCGGTCAGCACGGTCTGCCGCATCCCGCAACCACCATTGTGCGGGACGTCAATTGCGCCCGGCGCTATCAGGCGCGCTATCCCGGCACGCCAGAAACAACGACCACGCACAATTGGTACTTTGATGATCCGCGCTTTTTTGCGGATGTGGTTGCGACGATGCATGGCGGTGGTACGGCGGGGATGGCAACGCGGCTGCCACTTGCCGACGGTCATCAGGAACTGCGCCCCACTTAATCGGGGACGTTATCAATCCCCGACCCGCCCCAGGGATGGCAGCGGCCAATGCGGCGCGCGGCCAGCCATGCACCTTTGATGCCGCCGTGCTTTTCCAGTGCCTCCAGCGCGTAGGCCGAACAGGTCGGTTGAAACCGGCAGCCGTGGCCGACCCAGGGCGATAGGATCAACCGATAGGCGCGCACCGGCAGGGCAAAGAGGCGGGCCAGTGGTGTCATCCGTGGATCTTCGCCAATGCGCGGATCAGATCAGCCTGCAATTGCGCAAAGGGCAGGGTGGCGGTGGCCCCCTGCCGCCCGACCAGCACATAATCCCAACCCGCGCGGCCATGCGCGGGCAGCACCAACCGCGCGACGTCCCGCAGGCGGCGCTTGGCGCGGTTGCGGGCGACGGCATTGCCGACTTTCTTGGAACAGGTGAATCCCACCCGGATGCCACCGCCATCGGCACGGTTGCGCCCCTGCAGGTGAATGCCGGGCGTACCATGCCGCTTGGCCTTGGAGGCAGCGACAAAATCGCCCCGCTTTTTGAGGACCTCCAGACAAACGGAAACCGCCGGCGGTCCATCGTTGTGGTCCACCGGCGGTTCCAACTCTGTCATTGCGCGGGGGGCGCTTATGCGCTCAGCTTGGCGCGGCCCTTGGCACGACGGTTGTTCAGGATCTTGCGGCCGGCTTTGGTGGCCATACGCGCGCGGAAACCGTGGCGGTTCTTGCGCACGCGGTTGGATGGTTGGAATGTCCGCTTCATGGCGTGTCTCCGGTTAAAGGGGCCAAACCCGGCAAGGGATTCGAGGCCCATCAGCAATTCAGACCTGCCGTTTAAGCGCAGCACCCGACCCTGTCAACGCCCCGCAGGTGCGGATTCTGCAACATTCGGGACTTTCTGCGCCTGCGAAATGTTACAGTTTGTGATCAATGCCCCTTGGGATCAGGCCCTCGCCATCAAGCGCGCGTGATCGCCCTATGCGGACCCTGCGCAATTGTCCATCTAAGGTCCAACCGAAACGATGTCCTGCGAGAAAGCCATGTCTATGTCCGATGCCCCCGCCCAAAACCCGATCTTACGGCGTCTGCCGCTGATCATCATCGCCGCTGTTGCGCTTTTTGGTGCAATCTTTCTGCGCGACTTTCTGTCGTTCGAGGCGCTGCGCGACAACCGCGAAACGCTGCTGACCTTCCGGGACAACAACTATGTGCTGACCGTTCTGGTGTTTATTGCGGCCTACGTCGCCATTGTCGCCTTTTCGCTGCCGGGGGCCACATTCGCCACACTGGCGGGCGGGTTCATGTTTGCCACCTTCCCCGGGGCGCTCTTCAACGTGGTCGGTGCCACCATCGGGGCCACGGCGATCTTTCTGGCCGCCCGCTGGGGCTTTGGTGAAAAGCTGGGGGCCAAGCTCGAAGGCTCTGACGGGCTGGTGAAAAAGATCAAGGACGGGATCGACGAAAACCAATGGTCGATGCTGTTCTCCATCCGTCTGATCCCGATTGTGCCGTTCTTCATGGCCAACCTTGTGCCGTCTTTCCTTGAGGTCCCGCTGCGCCGCTTTGTGATCTCGACCTTCCTTGGGATCATCCCCGGCACGGTCGTCTACACTTCTGTCGGTGCAGGTTTGGGCGAAGTTTTCGCCCGCGGTGAGACGCCAAACCTTGGCATTATCTTTGAATGGCACATCTTGTTGCCGATCCTGGGCCTTGCGGCGCTCTCGCTCTTGCCCATCGTGTTGAACGCCGTGCGCGGCAAGAAAGGTCTTTGATCCATGAACCGCATCAAAACAGATATCTGCGTCATCGGTGGCGGGTCGGGCGGTCTGTCCGTGGCCGCTGGGGCCGTGCAGATGGGGGCAAAGGTTGTCCTGCTGGAAGGCCACAAAATGGGCGGCGATTGCCTCAACTACGGCTGCGTGCCCTCCAAGGCCCTGATCGCCAGTGCCAAGCAGGCCCATGCCATGGGCCACGGCGCGAAATACGGTGTGGCGGATGCGGCCCCACAGGTCGACTATGCCGCCGCCAAGGACCACGTACATGACGTGATCGCCACCATCGCCCCCGTCGACAGCGTGGAACGGTTCGAAGGCCTTGGCGTGCATGTCATTCAGGAATTTGGCCGCTTTATCTCAAAAACCGAGGTACAGGCTGGTGACACGATCATCGAAGCGCGACGCTTTGTTGTGTCCACAGGCTCTGGCCCCTTTGTGCCGCCGATTGACGGCATTGAGGATGTAAAGGTCTACACCAACGAAGACATCTTTGATCTGCGCGAACGGCCTGACCACCTGATCGTTGTAGGCGGCGGACCCATCGGCATGGAAATGGCGCAGGCCCATGTGCGGCTGGGGTCAAAGGTCACCGTGATCGAAGGTGCCAAAGCGATGGGCAATGATGACCCAGAGATGGCCGCGATCGTGCTGGACAACCTGCGCGCCGAAGGGATCGAGATTGTCGAAGGCGCACAGGCCGAAAAGATCAGCGGCAAGGACGGGCAGATCACCGTCCACACCCCCGCCGGTGATTTTACCGGCAGTCACCTGCTGATGGCCGTGGGCCGCAAGGTCAACATCGACAAGCTTGACCTGGACAAGGGCGGTATCGCCCATGACCGCCGCGGGCTGAAAGTTGGCCCCGATCTGCGGTCCGTCACCAATAAAAAGGTCTACGCCGCAGGCGACGTGGCCGGTGGGCTGCAATTTACCCATGTGGCGGGGTACCACGCAGGCGTGCTGATCCGCTCGCTGC
Source organism: Yoonia sp. R2331 (assembly GCF_041103235.1). NCBI lineage: Bacteria > Pseudomonadati > Pseudomonadota > Alphaproteobacteria > Rhodobacterales > Paracoccaceae > Cognatiyoonia > Cognatiyoonia denitrificans. The sequence continues at coordinate 637,476 of NZ_JBGCUN010000001.1, forward strand.
TTTTTGGCCTGCCGTCGAAGCAAAAGACCTCTCATATCCCCTGGGCCACCTATACCGACCCTGAACTGGCACAAGTGGGCCTGACAGAGGCGCAGGCCAAGTCGAAATATGGTACATCCCTTGAAGTCGTGCGCTTTGATTTCCACCACAACGACCGCCTGATTGCCGAACGCAAAAACAAGGGCCTTATCAAGGTGATGGTGGTCAAAGGCCGTCCCGTGGGGGCCTCGATTGTCGGTCACACGGCGGGCGAATTGATCGGCATGTGGGCGATGGCGATTGCCAACAACATGAAAATGTCGGCGATTGCCAATACCGTGCTACCTTACCCCACAATCAGTGAGGTTAACAAACGGGCAGCGGGGGCCTACTTTAGCCCCAGATTGTTTGAAAGCGATATGGTCAAGCGTGTGGTCGGTTTCGTCCAGCGCTGGATTCCATAAGGAAACGAGGCACGATGAACACCCTTTCAGGTCGATTTCTGATATTGACCATCATCTTCGTGATGTTGGCAGAGGTGTTCATCTTTGTCCCATCGGTTGCGCGTTTCCGGCAGGACTATCTGCTGGCGCGGCTGGAACGGGCGCAGATTGCTTCGCTCGCGCTGGAAGCCGACGACATGATCTCGCCCGCGCTCGAAGCAGAGCTGTTGAAGAACGCAGGCGTCTTCAACGTGGTCCTGCGCCGCGATGAGATTCGGCAGTTGGCGCTGGCCTCCCCGATCCCCTCGCCGATTTATCAGACCTACGACATGCGTGACCCCACCAGCATGACGCTGATTATGGATGCGATGCGCACCATTCTGGACGGCGAAGACCGGGTGATCCGGGTCATCGGCCACCCGGTGCAGGATGGCGGGCTGTTGATCGAAGTCACGATGATGCAATACCCCCTGCAAGAGGCGATGTGGGACTATGGCCGCAACGTCCTGATCCTGTCGGCGATCATCTCGATCATCACGGCCGGGCTGTTGTTCGTCGCCGTGCAGATGTTTCTGGTGCGCCCGATCAAGGGCGTTGTGGGCTCCATGCAGCGCTATGCCGCCGCCCCCGAAGATGCGCGCCGGATCATTGAGCCTCGGGCCGGCGTGCGCGAACTGCGCGACGCCGAAGAGGCCCTGCGCACCATGCAGACTGAACTCACCGGCTCGCTCAAGCAAAAGGACCGTCTGGCCCAGCTTGGCGGGGCCGTGGCCAAGGTCAGCCATGATCTGCGCAACATCCTGACCTCTGCCCAGCTCTTTACCGACCGTATCGAAAGCTCTGAAGATCCGCTGGTCAAACGCCTTGCGCCCAAGCTGGTGGGCTCGATCACCCGCGCGGTGAACCTGTGTGAAACCACGCTGGCCTTTGGCAAAGTCGATGAACCTGCGCCCGCGCTGACCCGCGTGAACCTCGCGCAAATCGTCAATGAGGTGATCGACAGCGAACGTCTTGCCGCAGGCGATTACGCCCTGTCTTTTGCCGAAGACGTGCCCGCCGGCATGACCCTGCGCGCTGATGGCGAACAATTGTTCCGGGTGATTTTCAACCTTGTGCGCAACGCCCGGCAAGCGATCATGGCCACCGGCAAACCGGGCGAGATTTGCATCAAAGGCTACGAGGATGACGGCGCGTGGTGGGTCACTGTCACCGACACCGGCCCCGGCCTGCCCGCCAAGGCGCGCGAACACCTGTTCCAGCCGTTTCAGGGCGGGGTGCGCAAGGGCGGTTCCGGCCTTGGCCTTGTGATCGCCGCCGATCTGGTGCGCGGCCACGGTGGACGTCTTGAACTGCAGCGCACCGACGATGACGGCACCACATTTGCCATCCAACTGCCCAAGGCTGATATGACGCTGGCACCTGCTGCCGAATAATTCCCAAATGGCACTTGCATCGCGCTGTCATGGGGTCTAAATCCCCCGATACGCGGATTGGTAGCTCAGTTGGATAGAGTACTTGACTACGAATCAAGGGGTCGGGGGTTCGAATCCTCCCCAGTCCGCCAAAGAATTCAAAGGCTTGGTGATTGATCACCAAGCCTTTTCTTTTGCCCAGATGACCGCAGTTCGCTTGCCCGTGCGGCAAAACCTTCGGGGTGCCGCCACGTCGGTTGCCCTGTCCTTTCGGCATCGCCGCGCTGCTCTTCACAGAATCGCTCAGTCCCCGCGGGTCCTTTGCGGGCCGCGCATTGCGCAGCCGCGTCTGCTGCACCGATATGCATCCTTTTTGGCCCCGCCGCCCGTCGCCATTGAAGCCCCGTTGCTTTGTCATGGCTGATGTGCTGCCTTGCAACAGAAGCTTTTGGGGGAAAGTCGCGTGGATACTCTGGTCAATGTCGTGCTGCCGCTGTCGCTGGCGATTATCATGCTCAGCCTTGGGATCGGCCTCACGGTCGGTGATTTCCGGCGCGTGGCAGAGCGGGGCTGGGTGTTTGCCGTCGGCGCACTTTGTCAGATCGCGTTGATCCCGGTGGTGGCCTATCTGGTAATCCTGATCTTTGGCCTCACCGGGGCCATGGCCGCAGGTGTGATGCTGCTGGCGTTTTGCCCCGGCGGGGTCACGTCGAACGTCGTCTCGCGGCTGGCAAACGGGGATGTGGCACTGTCGGTGTCACTGACCGCGCTGATGTCCCTGCTGTCGATTGTTACGGTGCCACTGCTGATCGGCTGGGCCGTGGTTCACTTTATGGGGGCGGACGCGCCCGAGGTCTCAGTGACTTCTATCGCGCTGGCAATGTTCCTGATCACCGCACTGCCCGTGGCTATCGGTATGGCGATCCGCGCCGCTGCCCCCGCCTTTGCGGACCGGGCAGAACCAAAGTTGCTGCTGCTGGCAAGCATCCTCTTTGTGCTGATCGTGCTGGCAGCGATTGCGGGCAATCAGGATCTCTTGGCCGACAACCTTGCCACGCTTGGCCCCGCGCTGGCGGTCCTGAATATTGTGACGATGTTGGCGGGGTTGCTGATCGCAGGGTGGTTGGGGCTGACATGGTCGGAACGCAAAACCATCTCGATCGAGGTTGGCATCCAGAACGGCACCCTTGGGATCACGCTGGCACCGATTATCGTCGGCGTATCCGGTGACATCCCCAGCATTGGCCTGCCGTCGGCAATCTACGGTTTGGTGATGTATGCCACGGCCATTCCCTTTGTGCTCTGGCTTAGGGGGCGCGCAGAATGACAGCCGATGTCGTCATTGTTGGGGCCGGTCTGGCAGGCCTTGTTGCCGCGGCAGAGCTGGGGGATCGCGGCAAATCAGTTGTGATCGTCGATCAGGAAGGCCCGCAAAATCTGGGTGGTCAGGCGCATTGGTCGCTGGGCGGGCTGTTCATGGTCGACACGCCGGAACAGCGCCGCATGGGGATTTCGGACAGCCATGATCTGGCGCTGAACGACTGGATGGGCTCGGCCCAATTCGACCGGCCAGAGGATGACTTGCCGCGCCAATGGGCCCGCGCCTACCTCGACTTCGCCACCGGAGAGATGCGCCCTTGGCTGCATGACATGGGGCTGCGCTGGTTCCCCGTGGTCGGCTGGGCGGAACGCGGCGGCAGTTTTGCCGATGGCCACGGCAATTCGGTGCCGCGCTTTCACATCACATGGGGCACCGGCCCCGGCGTGCTGGAACACTTCATCCGCCGCTGCAAGGACCACGCCGCCGCTGGACGCCTGACCTATCACTTCCGCCATCAGGTCAACCGGATCGAGATGCAGGATGGCGCGGCAGTGGGTGTCAGCGGATCGGTGCTGGCCGCCGATGACGCAGTGCAGGGCGCGGCCACTTCGCGCGATGTGACGGGCGATTTCCGCATTGATGCCGGTGCC